>JBHGAX010000301.1:0-5125 GCA_041946635.1 Methylomirabilales bacterium (SeqCode) | reverse complement strand
GCACGAGCACGCGTCCCGCACGAAGGAGCGGCGGAACTCGCTGCCGAAGCGGGGGAACCCGAGGCCGAGCCCGATATCCGGCTCGCCACGATGCCGGTACTGGTAGTACAGGTCCATGCGAGCCTCGCCGCCCGTCGTCCGGAGCAGCAAGCGGAACGGCGACGGCGCATTCGTGTGCAGGACGAGATCGGGCACCGGCGCTCGGGTCGCGGCCACCGTGCGTCCCTGGGCGCTCACGCCCACCAGCTCCAGCTCGAGGAATCGAATATCCTGGGTCCAGGGGCTCTGGGCCACCCCATCCACCTGCAGGACTCCCGCCTCCGGCTGGGAGCAGTTCCAGTACAGCTCCACACGGCCGTCCGCGACTCGATGTTCGAAGGTCGTGGGCGGGAAGCTGGTGGGCGGCTGCTGCATGCCGCAGCCCGCGAGCAGCAGGGCCGGGACGAGGCCGAAGATCTTCACCCGCTCCTCCCCGTCCAGGGTACCGTCCCACCGCGGCGCTGTCCAGCAAGCCTCTCCGCCCTGCGGGGGGCGAGGGTACGCAGGAGGGGCGCACGGCGTCGCGGCCGCTCAGCGGTGCGCGGGTTCTTACAGCTCACGCAGGGCCGCGGCGATGGGCTGGCGCGCGGCGCGGAGGGCCGGCGGCACGCCGCCGGCGAGGCCCATGCCGAGGGCGAAGGCCAGGCCGGCGAGGAGGAGCGCCGGCGTCACGCGGAAGGCGAAGGCCAGGTGGGAGAAGGTCTGCCAGTTCATCGTTCCGGTGGTGAGGCCGTTCAGCGGGAGGACCGCGATGCAGCCGAGCAGCCCGCCCACCAGCGCGAGGCAGAGCGCCTCCACCACGAAGGCCAGCACCACGCTGCCCACGCCGAAGCCCAGCGCCCGCAGCGTGGCGATCTCCCGCGCGCGCTCCGCCACGGCCGAGTACATGGTGTTCAGCGCGCCGAAGATCGCGCCGATGCCCATGAGGCCGGCCACGATGGAGCCGAGGACCAGGATGAGCGTCGTCAGCATCCGCGACTGCTTGGCGTAGTACTCGATCTCGCGATCCACCTGCACGGTGAGCCGCGGGTCGGCCGCCAGGGCCTCCTTCAGCGTCGCGAGCGCCTCCCGCGAGACCAGCCGCACGGTGACGGACTGGAAGAGGTGGCGGGGCCGCTGGTAGACCTGGTTCAGGACGCTCCCGTCGCACCACACCTCGGAATCGAAGGCGCTGCCCCCCGCGTCGAAGATGCCCACGACGGTCCACGTCGCGCCCCCGAAGCGCACGCGCGCTCCCAGCTCGAAGCCCTCGTAGCTCGCCGCCACGTTCCGGCCCACCACCAGCTCGTTCAGCCCGGGCTCGAAGAACCGGCCGGCGACGAGGCGGGTGCCGCTCCGCACCGAGAGGACCCGCGGCCCGACCCCGCGCACCTGCACGTTGGCGTCGGTGCCCGTGCGCTTCAGGGGCAGCGCGGCGATCACCACCACCTCCCGGCTGGCGAGCGGGCCGGCGCTCCCCACCGCGACCCCCGGCGCGTCCTCGACCACCCGGGCCTGCTCGA
Source organism: Methylomirabilales bacterium (SeqCode) (assembly GCA_041946635.1). Taxonomy (GTDB): domain Bacteria; phylum Methylomirabilota; class Methylomirabilia; order Methylomirabilales; family 2-02-FULL-66-22; genus 2-02-FULL-66-22. The sequence continues at coordinate 3,584 of JBHGAX010000301.1, read as the reverse complement.
GCTGCACGAGGCTGTCCATCTCGGAGGTGGCCCCCGCCCGGCGCACCAGCGCGTTGTCCGGCGATCCCGACGCAACCAGCGTGGCCTCGAACCCGCGCGCCAGCGCCAGCATGGCCACGAACACCCCCACGGTGCCGGCGATGCCGAGCACCGCCACGATGGTCGACATCCAGCGTGCCCGCAGGCTGTGGAACGTATAGGCGAGCGGGATGGCCACCTCAGACCCTCCGGAGCGCCTCCACCACGCGTAGCCGCATGGCGGCCAGGGACGGCAGGATCCCGGCCAGGAGCCCCACGGCCAGGGCGAGGGCCAGGCCCGCCGCCATGGCGCCCGGGGCGAGGTAGAAGAACGGCAGCAGGCCCCCCGTCGGGTCGCCGCGCAGCGTGAAGAGCTTGGCGAGCCCCACGCCCAGGCTGCCGCCCAGCGCCGCCAGGATCAGCGTCTCGGCGAGCGTCACGGCCAGGACGAAGATGTCGGAGAAGCCCACGGCCTTCAGCACGGCCAGCTCGCGCACGCGCTCCCGCACCGCGATCGCCATGGTGTTGCCGGTGACGAGCAGCAGCGTGAAGAAGACCACGCTCCCCACGCTCAGGATCAGGAACTCGATGTTGCCCATCTGCTTCACGAACGAGGCGGCGAAGGCCTTCTCCGTGTCCGTCTTGGTCTCGAAGGGCGAGTTGGCGAACTCCTCGTCGATCGCCCGCACCACCCGCACCGCGTCGTCCGGGTTGGCGATGCGGACCACGTACCAGCCCACGAAGCCCTTCTGGAACGGCTTCCGCTCGTCGAAGTAGTCCCAGTGGAACCAGAACTGGGTGATGTCGTCCTGCGTGCGTCCGCCCTGGTAGATGGCGCGGATGTTGAACTCCCAGGTGCCGGGGAAGATCGTGCCCCGGATGGGCACGCGGTCCCCCAGCCTCCAGCCGAACCGCTCCGCCAGGCCGACGCCCACCACCGCGCCCTCCTTGTCTGCCAGGAAGGCCTGCCACTCCTCCTCGGGGATCACGAACTCGGGAAAGACGTCGCGGTAGTGGTCGGTGTCCACGGCGAACTGCGGGAAGAAGTTCTTCTCGTCCTGGTAGACGCCGCCGAACCAGTTGGCGAAGGTCGCCTGGACCACGCCGGGGATCCGCAGCAGGCGGTCGCGGTAGGCGAACGGCAGCGGCTGGATCAGCGAGACGCGGTTCACCGTCACCAGCCGGTCCACCCCCGCCACGTCCACGCCCTGGTGGAACGCGCCGCGCACCACGGCCAGGATCCCGAAGAGGAACAGGGCCACCGCGAAGGAGCCGATGGTGAGGGCCGTGCGGATCCGGCGGCGAAAGAGGTTGGCCAGGATGAGGTGCCGGTACTTCACCGCGGGCGCCGCTCGGCGGCCTCCACGAGGACGCCCTTGTCCATGTGCAGCACGGTGTGCGCCCGTCCGGCGGCGCGCGGGTCGTGGGTGACCATGAGGATGGTCTTGCCGTAGTCCGCCACCAGCCGCGCCAGCAGGTCCAGGATCTCGTCGGCGCTCTTCCGGTCCAGGTCGCCCGTCGGCTCGTCGCACAGCAGGAAGGTGGGGTCCGAGACCAGCGCGCGGGCGATGCCCACGCGCTGCTCCTGCCCGCCCGAGAGCTGGCGGGGGTAGTGGCGCATCCGGTCCGCCAGGCCCACGACCGCGAGCGCGGTCTCCACGTGCGCGCGGCGCTCGGCGGCGCGGAGGTCGGTCAGCAGGAGCGGCAGCTCGACGTTCTGGAACGCGGTCAGCACCGGGATGAGGTTGTACATCTGGAACACGAAGCCGACGTGGCGGGCGCGCCAGGCGGTCAGCCTCCGGGCGGACATGTGCGTGATCTCATCCCCCGCCACGGTGATGCTCCCGGCCGAGGGCAGGTCCAGCCCGCCCAGCAGGTTGAGGAGCGTGGTCTTGCCGGAGCCGCTGGGGCCCATGAAGGCCACGAAGTCGCCGGCATCCACGTCCAGGTTGAGCCCCTGGAGCACGTGGATCTCCTCGCTGCCCCGGCGGTAGGTCTTGTCCAGCCCCCGCACGCGGATCAGGCTCTCGCCGCCGCCGTCGTCCCCATCTACACGAACCACATGTCACCCCGGAGATTTCAGATCTGAATCTGAAATCGCAAATCTGCAATGCTTCACTTCGTCTGCACCCGCTGCCCGTCGGCCAGGCCCTCGTGGCCCTTCACGACCACCTGCTCGCCTTCGGCGAGGCCCGCCGTCACTTCCTGCTCGCTGCCCCGGAGCTGTCCCAGCGCGAGCGCCCGGCGCGCGACGCGACCGTCGCGCACCACGAAGGCCACGGCGCCCCCCGCCTCCTGGCGCACCGCCGCCCGCGGCACGATGGCCCGCGCCGCGGACGCGTCGCCCGCCGGCGGCTCCGGCCCGAGGAAGGTCACCTTCACCCCCATGTCGGGCAGGATGCGCGGATCCAGCCGGTCGAAGGCCACCCGGACCTTCACGGTGGCTTTCTGCCGGTCCGCGGTCGGGATCAGGGTCCGCACGTGCCCGGGGATCTTCCAGTCGGGATAGGCGTCCAGCGCGGCCAGGACCGGCTGGCCGGGGCGGACCCGGGCCAGCGACGACTCGTTCACGTCGACCTCGATCTCCAGGGAGGACATGTCGACGATGGTCGCGATGCCGGTCCGCGTGAAGCCCCCGCCCGCGGAGATCGGCGAGACCATCTCGCCGCGCTGGGCGTCCTTGGACACGACCAGGCCGGCGAAGGGCGCGCGGATGACCGTGTTCTCCAGATCCTGCTCGGCCACCCGGATCCGGGCCTCGGCCGCGCGCACCTGCTCCTCCGCCAGCGCGATGCGCGCCTTCAGGCTCTCGGCGGCGGTGCGCGCCTGATCCACGCCCTGCTCGCTCACCGCACCGTCCTTCCACAGCTCCTCCCAGCGCCGGCGGTCGCGCTCGGCGTTGGCCAGGTTGACCCGGTGCTCGGCCAGGGCGGCCGCGATCGCGGTGCGCTCGGCCTCGGCGGCCCGGAGGCGCGCCCGCGCGTCCGAGTCGTCCAGCCGGGCGAGGACCTGCCCCGCCTCCACCCGCATGCCCTCCTCCGCCAGGATCTCGTTCACCCGGCCGGTGATCTTGGCCGCGATGGTCGCGCGGCGGCGCGGCGTGACGTACCCGCTGGCGTTGAGCACGGCCGGCCGGCCGGCCGGCGCGGCGCGCACCGCGGCGACCTCCACCACCGGTATCCGGGCGTAGAGGGCGTAGGCGGCGCCCGCCGCGAGTACGATCGCGGCCGCCGCGAGGAGGCGCCAGGGAACGCGCCGGCCGCCGCCCCGGGCGCGCTCCTCGATCTTCAGGCCCGAGAGGTCCGGGCCCGCGCCGCGCGGGGCTGGGTGTTCCGCTGCCATAGATCCTTCCCTGCGGGTGAGGCGACAGCTGCCGGCCGTCCGGGAGGCCTTCCCTCCAATCTTACGAGGCGGAAGCGCGCCGCACCAGCCGCCATGTGGCCCCTTCTCGCCAATGCCCGGCCGCGCCGCTTCTCCCCTGCGAGCCGGCCTCCGCGAGACGCAGAGCGTAGGACATTAGTGTGGCTGTTCCCCCCTGTCAATGGGGCCGGGGCAGCGCATGGACG
>JBHGAX010000300.1:0-5131 GCA_041946635.1 Methylomirabilales bacterium (SeqCode) | reverse complement strand
TCCGCCCCTCGACTCCGCTGCGCGACGCTCGGGCCGCTCGGGGCGATCGGTTCTGCGTCCAATGCCTGGCGCCTTTGCGTCTTCCCGCGAGACGGTCCTTTCCGGCGCTTCGTGGTCTTCCTGTGCTTCGTGGCGAGGTCGCTCTACCGTCCGGACCGCGCCTGCGAGAATTTCCGCATCGCGTCGATGAACGCCACGCCGTTCGCGATGACGGCGTCCCAGAGCGCCTGGCCCTTCTCCACGCTCGCGGCCGTCGGGTCGCCCACGTGGCCCTTGGGCGTGACGGCCACCTGGTCTCGCCAGGTCGTGATCCACATCACCCGGTCGCCGGGCGCGAAGTGATCCAGCGGCACCAGCGGGGAATCGATGTAGACCCCCCGGCTCACCTCGAACTTCTCCGGGTGCACCAGCTCGGGGTGCTTGAAGAGCATGTGGGAGGTCTCGAACTCCCCGCCGTGGATGCCCTCCCCCGGCGCCGTGCGGATGCGCTTGTGGGTCTCGGCCGCGATCTGCACCGGGTCGAAGCAGGCGAAGAGGACGTGGGGGTGCTCCTCCTTGACCTCCTTGGCCGCGATCTGGATGACCGGCAGGTTGGCCAGCCGGTGCCCGTTGAAGGTGATGATCCGGGTGAAGCCGTGGTGGATCAGCGACCGGTAGACGTCCTGCAGGAGGGCGATGACCGTCTGGGAGCGCAGCGAGATCGTCCCCCGCTTGCCCATGTGATGCGGCGAGTCGCCGAACCAGATGGGCGGCGTGCACAGCACCCCGGCCGCCCGGGCGATCCCCTCCGAGTAATCGATCGCCTCGTAGCTGTCGGTGCCCATGGGGAGGTGCGGCCCGTGGCTCTCGGTGCTCCCGATGGGGACGATGACCGTCGTGTCGCGCCGCAGGTAGGCCTCCACGTCGTCGGACGTCAGCTCGTGCATCCAGACGCTAGGCATCCTCTCCTCCTCCACCGCGTGGGCCTTCAGGGCGCATAGCCGAGCAGCAGCCGGGGCAGGATCAGCGTGATCTCCGGAACATAGGTGATGAGCAGGAGCGTGGCAATCATCACCCCCAGCCATGGCCTTGTAGGTCTCGATGTGCACCGGATTCTGCATGACCCGGAACTTGAGCCCCTTCATGTCCTCCGGGCTCCGCACCATCCGCTTGGAATTGTGGATGTAGCGCGCCCCCATGTCGGTGTACCCCAGCACGCGGATCCCCTTGGCGGGAAACAGCGCCGCAATTTCCTTCCCGATGGGCCCGTCCAGGACCTTGTCGAGGTGCTCGGGCGAGCGGAACAGGAAGGGCAGGTCGAAGAGCTGGATGCGCGCCTCGAAGGGCCCGAGCACCGCCGTGCTGGTCCCGGCCATCTCCAGCGTGCCGAGCTGCATCCCCTCGATGTAGTCCCGCTCTCCGCCGAGCTGCTGGCTGTGGAAGAGCTTCACCTGCTTCCTCGAAGAGCCGGCCTGCCTTGGCCACGCAGTCAGAGTTGTCGAAGCCCCCCACCATGTGGTACACGCCCCTGCGGTTCGGCCCGTTCTTCTCGATGGCGATCACCGCCTTCGGCCGGTGCTGGTCGAAGAGCCGGCGCGCCTCCTTGCGGGCCTGGTCGTCCTCGATGGGGAGCGGGAGGATGACGGCATGCACGCTGGCCGGGTGCGGCGCGCGCGGCGCGCGCTCCATGTCGACCTCCGTGAGCACGTTCACGCCGGCGCCCCGGCAGCTGGCGGCGGTGATCGGCATCATGCTCTCCTCGGTCAGGATGATGGGTCGGGCGCCCAGGCCGAGCGCGAGCGCGCGGGCGAGCGCCGCGGCGCCGATCGGGCCGTCCGTCTCCCCCGCCGGGTAGAAGCCCGGCATGACCCAGCCCGACGTGAGCAAGACGCGGTCGCCGGGCCGGACGGCTGCGCGCAGCCGCTCGGCGGCAAGCAGGGTGAGGGGCCTCCCGTGGTGGGCCCGCGCCGCCTCGTAGAGCGCCCGGATGACCCCGTAGCCGCTGATGTCCAGGTTGACGAGGCGGTCCACGTTCTCCGCCACCAGCTCGAGCAAGCCCCGGGACCGCCGGCTGCGCGTGCCTCCTGCCCGCCGCATTCTGCCTCCTCCCCTCCCCGCCGTACCGCCGGCTCTGTGATCTCGACCGCCCCGATCAGCTCCTCCCCGATCCGGCTGGGGCCCCGTACGCGTAGCTCTCCCCGGGCTGCAAGAGCACGGCCTCGGCCTCCGGCGCCTGGCGCTTCAGCTCCCGCGCGAACTCCTCGCCCTCGTCGAAGCGGTAGTGCATGGGGAAGGCCAGCTTCACGCCGAGCCACTTGGCCACCAGCGCGGCCTCGTCCGGATACAGCTCGGTGAACGACTGGCCCAGGACGTTCACGCCGCCCACGCCCAGGATGGCGATGTCCGGCCGGTACAGCTCGCCGAACAGCTGGTGCTCCTTGCTGATGGAGGTGTCGCCCCCGAAGAAGATCTTCACGCCGCCCGGCGTGGTGAGGAGGTAGCTCAGCGGCTGGGCGCTGATGAACTGGTTGGGGCCGAGCCGGGAGAAGGAGAGGTGCACGGCCGGCAGGGCCTTGACCAGCAGCCCGTCCAGCCGGAAGCGGACCCCCGAGACCATGAAGAGGATGCGCTCCGGCGGGATCCCGGCGGCCAGGGCCTTGAAGCGGGTGGCCATGTCGCATACCAGCCTCGCCTGCCCGCGCTGCAGGATGTCGAAGGCCTGGCCGACGTGGTCCGCCGCCACGTGGGTGACCATCACCACGTCCACGCCGTCGAACTCCTCCAGCGCGCAGGGGCTGGGCGGCACGTCCTCCTCCGGCCGGCCCGCCAGCATGGGGTCCGCGATGAGGCGACGCCCGTCCTCCAGGGTGATCTCGAAGGCGGTCCAGCCCAGGTAGCGGAGCGTGAGGGGCATGGGACGCTCTCCTTCCCGCCGGCCCTAGAGGCCCAGCAGGGTGCTCGGGTTCTTGCAGGCCATCTGCTCGATCCAGGGCAGGGGCACCCCCTGCTCGTGGAGGCCCTGCGCCACCACGCGGAGGATCTCGGTGGGCACGGGGTTGAAGAACTGGCCGCCGTCGCTCGAGAGGACGGCGCGCTCCGGCCCGGCGGCCTCCAGGAGGCGGCGCATTCCCTGCAGGCTCACGGTCTGCGGGATGGGGAAGCAGTTCACGGCGCAGAACTCGAAGAAGACCTCCTCCCGGGCGAGCCGCCGCACCTCCTCCGGGGAGAGGTTCGGCACGGTGAACTCGGGGTGCGTGACGAGCACCTTCGGGTGGCGCAGCGCGCGCGCATACGCCACCAGCTCCCAGATCTCCTCCTTGGCCAGGTGGCCGGTGGCCAGCACCGCGTCGTGCTCGGCCACGAGCTGCACGATGGCCTTGGCCTCGTCGCGCAGCCGCGCCCCCTCCAGCACGCTGAGGCCGGGCAGGTCGGCGAAGCGCCGGGCGAAGCCGGCCTCCATGGCCGGGAAGCCGAACGTGCCGGCGGCGCCGAAGGCCCGGATGTGGTTCGCGGCGTCCAGGGTCGGCATCCACACCACCTTCGCCCCCATGGAGAGCGCCAGGGCGGCGGCCACGGGGTTCAGCCCGCCCACGCAGCGGTTCAGCACGATGCCGCTGTAGATCCGCAGCCCCTCCACCTCCCGCGCGCCGTGGTAGGCCTTCACGGCGGTGTCGCCGAAGTGGCTCTTCACCACGATGGCCTTCAGCCCCTGGGCGGCCGCCTGCCGGGCGATGTCGATCGTGTCGCCGATCCGCCGGAAGGGGGCCGGGGCCGTGTGGACGTGCAGGTCGCAGAATCCGGCGAGCGAGACGACGGCCATGTCCCCTCCGCTCCGTGCGCGCACCGTGCTGCCACGACGCCCGCCCGCGACTCCGCTTCGCTACGCTCCGGCCGAGCGCGACTTTCGCCGATGGCGGCGCCGGGGCGGGATGCCTCCCGCCCTCACGTCTGCTCCAGGCGGACCTCGGGCTGGATGAGGTCCAGGGCCTCGCGGGTGAGCGCCACGAACTCGGCGCTCGTCCGGCCGCGGGGCCGGGGCATGGGCACGGGGAGGATGGCCTTCACCCGGCCCGGGCGGCGGCTCATCACCACGATCCGGTCCGCCAGGTAGATGGCCTCCTCGATGTTGTGGGTGACGAAGACCACCGTGGTGCGGGTGTGCTGCCAGATGCGCAGGAACTCCTCCTGCATGGCGCGCCGCGTGTGCTCGTCCAGCGCCGCGAACGGCTCGTCCGCCAGCAGGATCGCCGGCCGGTTCATCAGGACCCGGGCGATGGCCACGCGCTGCTGCATGCCGCCCGAGAGCTCGTGGGGGCGGTGCCCCTCGAAGCCCGCCAAGCCCACCAGCGCCAGGAGCGCCTTCGCCCGCTCCAGCGCGCCGGCGCCGTTCTGGCCCCGGACGCGCGGCCCGAACAGCACGTTGTCCATGGCGGTGAGCCAGGGGAAGAGGTTGGGCGACTGGAAGATCACCCCCCGCTCGGGCCCCGGCCCGGCCACCGGCCGCCCCTGCACCAGGATGCGGCCGCCGCTCGGCTGCTCGAAGCCGGCGATGAGGTTGAGGAGCGTGGTCTTGCCGCAGCCGGAGGGGCCCAGGAGCACCACGAACTCGTTGGGCGCGATGGTGAGCGACACGTCCTGGAGCGCCAGGGTCGGGCCGCTCCGGCCCGCCTCGGGGAACCGCTTCACGACCTGCTGCACCTGGATGGCCATGCCGCCCCCTCAGAACCGCGTCTCGGCCACGGCCTGGGCCCAGGCCAGCTTCCGGCGCATGATGTGGACCACCAGCTTGTCCGTGAGGTAGCCGAAGAGGCCGATGCACAGCATGCCCGCCACCACCGCGTCCATGCGCAGGAACTCGTAGGCGTGCCAGAGCACGTAGCCGAACCCCTCGCGCACGGCCAGCATCTCCGCCAGGATGAGGATGAGCCAGGCGTAGGCGGCGCCCACCCGCATGCCGGCCAGGATGCTGGGGAGCGCCGCCGGCAGCACCACCCGCAGCAGGATGTCCCGGTCCCGGGCGCCCAGCATGGCCGCGGCCCGCTTCAGGTCCCGCGGCACGAGCTTCACGCCCACCACCACCTGCACGTAGACCGTGAGGAACACCCCGTAGACGGTCAGGAACAGCGCCGGGGGATTCCCGAGGCCGAACAGC
>JBHGAX010000030.1:0-18962 GCA_041946635.1 Methylomirabilales bacterium (SeqCode) | reverse complement strand
GGCGAAACCCGCCAGATCGTCTGCAGACCGAACCCGCCCGCCTCGCCGTTCCCCACAACGGGAAGCTGGCGGTAGTCCTCCGCACGGGCGAGGCCCAGCGCCAGCAGGTTCTTCTGGCCGTCGTGCATGGTGAGCGTGCCGCGCCAGAGGCTGCCTGACCAGTAGTAGTGCGGGATCAGCTCGGCGCCCGGGATGACGGCCACGTCCGCCTGCCGGGCATTGACCGACGCGACCTCGCGCAGGAAGCCCTCCACGCCCTTGGCCGTGAGCGAGGGGTACTCGACGCGGTGCCGGAACAGCCCCCGCAGCGGCGGGAGGCCGTACTCGAACCGCTGCAGGAAATTCTCGCTGAGGAAGATGGCCCCGACGCCGAGCGCCCGCGCCCGGGCCACGAGCTGCTGGATGGTCTGGTTCCCGGTGCTCCAGGTGGAATGCACGTGGACCACCGCACGCACCTGCCGCAGCGGCTCCCCGGCGTCCGCCGAGGCCGGCCAGAGGCAGAACGCCAGAAACATGATCCGCAGATTACGCAGATTACACGGATTGTTCGGAAACACCTTAGCTGCGAGCGGCGGGACGCGCAGGTGCCGATGCCTCGGACCGAGGGGAAGCGCTTCTCGCGCGCCGTCAGATCTCGCCATCGTCGGATTGAATCTGCGTAATCTGCGTAATCTGTGGATGAGCCATCGGTCCGTTCGGTGGATGAATCTGCGGACGCGCCGTCATGTGGCCATGACTTCCCGGTACAGCTTGGCCAGCGCAGCGAGCATGGCCTCGACGCTGTAGCGGGGCGCCCGGGCGCGGGCCGCGTCGCCGAGCTTCGCCGCGTGGCGCGGATCCTCCAGCAGGCTGCCGACCGCGTGTGCCAGGCTGGTGGGGTCGGCCGGCGGGACCAGCCACCCCGCCTCCTCCTCGCCCAGCAGCTCCGGCACGCCCCCCACGCGGCTCGCGACGATGGGCTTCCCGAGCGCCATGGCGTACACCAGCACGCGCCCCTGGCCCTCGTTGATCGAGGGCAGCACGAACACGTCCAGCGCTGCGGTGACCGCTGCGACATCCTGCCGGTAGCCGAGGAAATGGACGCGGGATTCCAGACCGGCGTCGCGCGCCATCGCCTCCAGCATCGCCCGCTGCTCGCCGTCGCCCGCAATGACGAGGTGCGCCTCCGGGCAGCGACGGAGGATCTCCGGCGTGGCCGCGATGAGGTGCTGGAGCCCCTTGATCGGCACCAGGCGGGAGATCGCGCCGATGAGCGGGGTCGTGGACGCGAGCCCCAGTTCGTCCCGGACCCGCTCTCCCTCACCAGCAGCCGTAGGGATATCGCACAGCTCCACCCCGCTCGGAATGGTGACGAACTGCTCCGGCCGAGCGATGCCCACCGCGAGGTGCTGCGCCGCCTCGGCATCCGTGAGCGTGATGATCCGATCCGTGAAGCGCGCGGCCCAGCGCTCCAGGGCGATGAAGGCGCGCGTCGGCCCGCGCCCGAAGTATCCGTCGAAGACGTGCCCGTGCGGCGTGTGGACAACGTGCCGTACCCCGGCCAGCCGCGCCGCCACACGCCCGAGGAACCCCGCCTTCGACGAGTGCGTGTGCACGATGTCCGGCCGCAGCCCGCGGATCAGCTTCCAGAGCTGCAGGAGCGCCTTGGCGTCCAGGGCAGGATGCACGTCGCGGCGCAGGCACGGCAGCTCGAACCACGGAATGCCCGCCGCATAAACGGCCTTCGCCGCGCCGGGCGCCGGGTCTTCCGTCAGTCCGGAGATCAGGCTGCAGGCGAACTCCGGGCTCGGCATGCGGGTCGCCGAGATGACCGTGTTCTCGGCCGAGCCGCCGACGTCGAGGCGGGTGATGACGTGCAGAATCTTGGCACTCTCATCCGTAACGCGATTCGTGCTCGGCATCACTTCACCAGCGTGGCTTCGATTTCGAGCGCCGGGAAGAGCCGCAGGGGTCGCCGCTCTTACACCGTGGGCAGTCGGTTGGCCAGCGGGTCCAGGAGGTAGTTCCAGAGGGCGAGCCGCTTCCCGAGACGGGGCACGGGGATTCCGATCCACGTTGAGAATAGCCGGCCAGCGGCCGGCCTCCCGACCCGAGGTTGACCTTCATCCGCGCCCCGCCCTCTGGGTATCGCAGCTCAACACCTCGCACACGCCCCGTACCACGTCCGCGCTGCTGATGTCCTGGTGCCATCGCAGCGGGTCCCGGGGGCGAGCCTGCCCCTGCAGGACGACGATGCGACCCCGGCCTCGCGGGCCCGAATGGATCGGGCTGGCCGGACCGAAGAGCGCCACGAGGGGTGCGCCCATGGCGGCCGCCATGTGCATGGGGCCCGTGTCCGTGCTCACCACCGCGCTCGCCGATCCGAGGATGGCTGCCAGCTCAAGCAGGCCCGTCCGGCCAGCGAGGTTGCGGCAGCCGGATCCCACGCCCTCACACATGGCCGCGATCTTCTCGCGTTCGCCGCCGCCCCCGGTCCACAGGATCGGCAAGCCGAGCGCCGATCGCAGCTCCCGTCCGATCTCCATCGCCCGGCCTCCGGGCAGGCAGGCGCTCGGTCGGTTGGAACCCGCGTTGAAGATGAGGAACGGATCCCCGCTCGGCGGCAGCAGCGTCGCGGCGCCCCGCCGGTTCGCCTCGGGCACCCACAACTCCGGTGGATCGGTATCGGGAGGGCAGCCCAGGGCGCTGGCGAGCGCGGCCATGGCGTCCACCTGGTGAGAGACATCCGGGCCCCGGATCGCGAAGTAGGCGCCAAGTCCGTGGCTCCAGCGGCCGGCGTTCTGTTTGGCCCGAAGGAGGGCGAGGAGGATCCCCATCCGGACGGCGCCCCCCAGCGTCGCGATCCGATAGAGATTGATGGCCAGGTCGAAACGCCGTGCCCGCAGCTCCGCCGCGAGGGTGACGAGGGCGTGCAGCCCCGGCAGGCCGCTGCCGCGCTCCTCCGGCCGGTACGTGCGAAGATCAAAGGTCAGCACCTCATCGAGGTGGGGACAGGGCCGGGCCAGGTCGGCGCTCTCGGGCGTCGTGAGCAAGACGATGCGCGCGTCCCGGAAGCCGCGCCGGATGGAGCGGATGGCCGGCGTGGCCATCACCCAGTCCCCGATGCCGGCGACGAGCACCACGAGTACCGTCCTCGCCTTCGCCATCGGCCTGCCCTCAGTGGCCCGTGCGCAGCCGCCCGTCGGCGCGCGCGCCGTCGACATACTCGCGCATCCAGAGTTCGAGCATCATGAGCGTCCACAGGCGGTCGCCGTGGGTCCGCCCGCCGGAGAGGTGCTCTTGCTTGAGCCGCTCAATATATTCGGGGACGAAGAGGCCCCGGCGTCGGATCTGCTCGGGGGCCAGTAGCTCGTCCAGGAGCGGCCGAAGGTCCGTCCGCAGCCACCGGCCGAGCGGAATCATGAAGCCCTGCTTCGGGTGCGACAAGACGGCAGGCGGTAAGGTGCCGGCAAAGGCCTTCTTCAGCAGACCTTTGAGCCGCAGGCCGGGCATCTTGTCGCCGGGCGGGATGGCCAGGCTCAGCTCCAGGAGCCGGTGATCGCAGAAGGGGGCCCGGACCTCCAGGCCGTGGGCCATGCTCATGCGGTCCGCCATGGTGAGCAGATCGTCGGGCAGGTAGCTGCCCAGATCTATGCGGAAGGCGCCGTCCACCGGATCGGCGAACCCGCGGCGCTCATACAGCGCCCGCTGCCGAGCGTCCACCGGCGCATGCCACCCGGCCTGCAGAGCGGGGGAGGCCAGCGCGGCCAGGTCGGCCTCCGTGAAGAATCGCGTCCACCCGAGGTAGCGATCGGGCAGGGGTACATCAGCCCCTTTCAGGAACCGGTGGGCCCAGTCGGCATAGTTGCGGCTGGCCTCGCTGTCCCGGAGGACGGCGGGGAGGAGCCGTGCCATGCCGGTCCGGGCCCAGCGCGGCAGCCGCGCATAGGCCTCTGAGAGGCGAAGGCCGAGGTACCGTGGATAGCCTGCGAAGGTCTCGTCCCCGCCGATGCCCGAGAGGGCGACCTTCACGTGCTGCGCGGTGGCCTGCGCCACCGTGAAGGTGGGGATCGCCGAGGAATCGGCGAACGGCTCGTCGAAGTGGCGGACGATGGAGGGCAGCAGCTCGAGCACCTTCGGCTCCAGGATCTCCTCGGTGTGCTCCGTCTCGAAGCGCTGCGCCACGAGCCGCGCAAAAGGCAGCTCGTTGTAGGACGGCGTGGCGGCGCCGAAGCCAATGGAGAAGGTGGCAATCCGCTCGCCGGTGACCTCTCGCATGCAGGCTACGACGGCGCCGGAGTCGATCCCGCCGCTCAGGAAGACGCCCAGCGGCACGTCGCTTTCCAGGCGCAGGCGGACCGCCTCACGAAGCTCCGCCCGCACCTGCGCGGCGACCTCGTCGGCCGGGCGCCGGGTCGCGGGGCCCGGCGAGGGATGTCGCCAGTACTCGCGCACGGTCAGGACGCCGTCTTGCCATGCGGCGACATGCGCCGGGGGGAGCTTGGCGATCTCTGCGAAGATCGAGCGCGCCGCAGGCGTATAGCCGAACGCCAGGTAGTGATGGAGCGCCTCCAGGTCCAAATCGCGCGACACCGCGGGATGGCAGAGCAGGGCCTTCAGCTCGGACGCGAAGAGCAGGGTCCCCTGGCGGTGCCAGTAATAGAGCGGCTTCTTGCCGAGCCGGTCTCGCGCCAGGAGGAGGCGCCGCCGCGGCCGGTCCCAGATGGCAAAGGCGAACATGCCCCGCAGGGCATCCACGCACGCCTCACCACGCTGCTTGTAGGCGTGCAGGATGACCTCCGTGTCGCTCCGCGTCCGGAAGTCGTGCCCCTCGGCCTCCAGCGCGGGGCGCAGCTCGCGGTGGTTGTAGATCTCGCCGTTGAAGACGATCCAGAGCGAGCCGTCCTCGTTCGCCATGGGCTGGCGGCCGCCCTGCAGATCGATGATGGCCAGCCGGTGCATGCCCAGGCTCAGGCCCGGCTCCTCATGCACGCCCTCGTCGTCGGGGCCGCGGTGCCGGAGCAGGTGGAGCATGTCCGGCAGCGCGGAGGGTGCCGGGCGCCCCACCTGGCCCGCTATGCCGCACATGCCGACCCTCTTCGCCTCACGCCCTCAGGTGTCCCACTCTCCATCATGATTCTTTCCCGGATGCAGGCTTCACCGCAGGAAAGCCGGTCGCGGCGGCCATGGCTCGCTCCTGCTCATCGTCGCTCAGGTCGAAGAAGAGCGGCAATCGGACCAACCGCGCGCTGGCCGATTCGGTCACCGGCAAGTCGCCCTCGCCATATCCGAAGCCCCTGCCCATGGGCGAGCTGTGCAAGGGCACGTAATGGAAGACGGCATGCACCCCTCGCTCGTCCAGCCAACGGATGAAGGCATTGCGGGCTGCCTGCGTCGGCAGCCGCAGATGAAACAGATGGTAGGCCGGCTCGCACTCCGGGGGAAGGCACGGCAACAGGGCTCCCGCCCGCCGCGCCCACTCGGCCAGCCCGGAGAGGTAGCGGTGGTAGAGCGCCCGCCGCCGCGCCTGGATGCACTTCCAGTGCTCGAGCTGGGCCAGGAGCATCGCCGCGCTCACCTCCGAGGGCAGGTAGCTGGAGCCGATGTCCACCCAGGTGTACTTGTCCACCTCGCCTCGAAAGAAGCGGCTCCGGTCGGTGCCCTTCTCCCGCACGATCTCGGCCCGCGGGAACAGCGCCGGATCGTTCACGACCAGGGCCCCACCCTCCCCGCAGGTGACGTTCTTCGTCTCGTGAAAGCTCAGCGTCGCCAGGGCGCCGAAGGTGCCCAGCCAGCGCCCGCGATACTGGCCGAACAGGCCGTGCGCATTGTCCTCCACTAGCGGGATGCCGTGGCGGGCGGCGAGCGCCGCAATGCTGTCCATCTCGCAGGCGACGCCGGCGTAGTGCACCACCACGATGGCCCGCGTGCGAGGCGAGATGAGCGGCGCTAGCTGCGCCGCGTCCAGGTTCAAGGTATCGTGGCGCACCTCGGCGAACACGGGCCGGGCGCCGCGGAGAACGAAGGCATTCGCGGTCGAGACGAACGTGAACGACGGCAGGATCACCTCGTCGCCCGGCCGGATGTCCAGCAGGAGCGCGGCCAGCTCCAGGGCGTGGGTACAGGAGGGGGTGAGCAGGACTTTGCCGGGCGCGAAGAACGTGTGGAGGAGATCCTGGCACCGGTGGGCGAACGGCCCCTCGCCCGACAGATGCCCGCCGGCGAGCGCCTCGCCGATATACCGAAGCTCGTTGCCCACCGCCACTGGCCGGTTGAACGGGATCCGAGGCGTCATGGCTGCCTCCGGAATGCCAGGAGCTTCTGCACGCTATAGTCGCCCGCCGCAGGCAAGAGCGCGCACCACCGATTCCACTCCGTCTCGGGGTTCGCGATGAGCTGCTCCAGACTGCCGGCACGGGCCAGCAGCGGTTTGAGGACGCGCGTCCCGACGTAGTAGGTGCTGGCAAAGCTGCTGACCTCCAGGAGGCGCATCCCGTCCGCCTGGAGTGCCGCGACGACCCGGTCCTCGTCCAGGTAGGTGTTGAAGGCCGGCTCGGGGAGGGCTGGCAGGCCCCACTCTTCCCGGAACGCGTTCAAACGCTGCCAGCCCTGGCGGGTGGCCTCGGAGAGCAGCAGCCGCCCGCCGCCGCGCACGGCGCGGCAGAGCTCGCGAAGCGCGATGCGCTGTCGCTCCCAGGTAGACAGGTTGATGAGCGTCCGCACCGTCAGGACCACGTCGTAGCGGGCCGCGGTCACGGGCAGACACACCGCGTCCGCCACCCCGAACGCCACCGTGCCGCGAAGCTCGCCCGCTGCCTCGCCGCGGAGCAGGCGGGCCGACTGGATCATTCCCGGCGTCACGTCGAAGGCGTCGATGTGGGCCGACCGCTCCCGCGCGAGCCGCAGCGTCGTGAGGCCGTTCCCGCATCCCACGTCCAGGACGCGCTGCCCATCTTCCAGGTGCCGGAGCAGCGCGCGCGCCTCCAGATCGAGGACGTGCCGATCCGACCAGGAGGCCAGGTGCGAGGTGCCGTGGCGCCTCGCTTGCTCGCTCCAGTACTGCCGGACCTCCGCGGGGTTGAGCTTGTCGGCCATCCGCTCCTCCGTGCCCGCCGTCAGCCGGCCGGCCGCGCGGACTCGCCGCCCTCCCGCGGCGACGTGGTGGTCCGGACCACGTACTGGGGGTAATCCAGGGAGCGCGAGTGCATCCGGGCCAGGTACTCGCCCATGATGCCGAGCGCGAAGAGCTGTACGCCCGAGAAGATGGCGATGATGGAAGCCAGGAACGGGAAACCGGGCACCACGCTGCCGTATGACAGGTAGCGGAGCAGGACGTAAGCCAGCACGGCGATGCCGAAGAGCGTGGACAGCAGGCCCAGCAGGCTGGCGATCTCCAGCGGAAATGTGGTGAAGCCGGTCATCATGTTCACGGCGTGCAGGAACAGCTTGCGCAGAGTGTAGTTGGATCGCCCGACCGCCCGCTCCTGGTGGTCGAACTGGACCGCAGCGAAGCGGGTGGTTCCCCAGGTGAGGAGCACGTCGATGGAGACGAAGGCGCCTTCGTAGTGGGCGAAAGCGGTGCGGAGCTGCGTGCGGAAGGCGCGGAACGGGCTGCTCTGCCGCGCCAGCCCGGCGCCCATGGCGCGCTGCAGGACGAGCTTGGTGGCGCGCGATGCCAGCCGGCGCAGCAGGCCGTGCCGCTCGCGCCGCGGCCTCCCGTAGACCACGTCCACCTCCGGAGCCAGGGCGGCCGCGAGCGCGGGGATATGCTCGGGCGGGTGCTGGAGGTCGTCGTCGATCGTGACGATGATCTCCTTCGTCGCTGCCCGGATGCCGCAGAGCAGCGCGTTGTGTTGGCCGTAGTTGCGCATCAGGCTCAGGCCGCGCACCCAGGGGTAGGTTGCCGCCCCCGCGCGGATCGCGTCCCAGCTCCCGTCTCGGCTGCCGTCATCCACCAGGACGACCTCGTAGTCCGCGGTCGCGGCAGGCAGACTGTCCGCGAGTCGCCGGAGCAGCTCCGGGAGCATCTCCCGGCTGTGGTAGACCGGGATGACCACGGAGATGGACGGCCGCTCGGACGCCGCCCGGGAGCCGGCAGGCTGCGGGTCGGTGGCCCGTGGACTCATGCTCGGGCGAGGCTCCATCCTCGTCTCACCTCCCGGGGGCCTGGGTACCGCCCTTCCGCTGTTCCGCCAGCTCCATGAGCAGGACGGCCAGAACGACGTACTCCAGGATGTCGGTGTAGAAGACGTAACGGTCGGCCATGTACGTCACGGGGGCCAGGAGCGCCCGGTTGACCAGCAGCGGGACGGCCACCAGCCATGCGAGCGTTCGCACGTCGCGCCGGACGGGCAGGCGGCCGAGGAGGAGCACGAGGGTCAGGAAGACCCCTTCCCGGAAGCCAAAGCCGTACAGGAACTTGAGCAGCACGAGCTTGGGGTACGCGAGGCCGGAGGCCGCGATGAGCCGCGGGGCGACCGTCCAGGCAAACGCCTCGTAGCGCACGAACATCTGGTCCGACCAGCTGCGCAAGCCGTAGACCGCGGAGAAGGTGTCCGTCACGACGCCCAGGATGCGGTTGTAGCTGTCGTTGTACAGGCTCACCAGGCTGTGGGACGTGCCGTGACGGTCCCCGGCCAGCACGCGCAGCTCGCCCAGCCGGCGACGCGCTTCCCGCACCACCGCAGCGGGCCGGTCGTCCGCCAGGCTCCGGTGGGCGTCGGGCGGCGAGACGTAGAGCGCGCTCACCAGCAGGCCGCTGCCCAGGAGCGGGACCCGGCCGAAGTGCTGGTGGACGGCGGCATGGTAGAGCCGCTGGCCGATGTCCACCGCGGCGACGCACAGCACGGCCAGGAAGGCGGCCACGACTGCGCGCCGAGGGCGCCCCCACCGGTGCTCGCGCCAGAGCGCGGCGGCAACGAGCGCATAGAGGAAGACCATCTGCGTGCGCACGAGCACCGCCAACGCAATGCATGTCAGCGCACCGAGGTACTCACGCCAGCGGGTGAGGCCCTGGGCTCGCAGCAGGAACGACAGCGCCAGCAGCGCGAACCCGTATGCCAAGGCCTCGGTGAGCAGGTAGTTGCCCACGCTCGCGTAAATGCCGAGGAGCAGGCTCCACGGCGTGAGCGGCAGGGTCAGCAGCCCGTATGCGACGAGGACGGTGGCAGGGCGCGCCGCCAGGTGCCGGCGGAGAGCCCGGGCCAGGTGGAGGGCGGCCAGCAGCCCGAACACGGTCTGCAGCCAGACGATGACCAGCCAGCCGGCGCCGGGAAACAGGCGGTGAGCGGCGGCCACGAAGAGGGGGTAGAGGGGCGGCCGGATCACCGACCAGTCTGCGTAGTGCGGCGTGTCGCCGCCCCACAGGATGCCCACCCGCCAGACCGAGGCGAGGACCACCGCGGTCCAGGCTGCACCCAGCCCGATGGCGCCCCGGTCGCCCAGGCGGGCCGCGAGCGCCAGGCCCGTTTCCGACAGCCGTGCACCGGCGGCGCCCCCTGCTCCCCCGTTCGGCGCCACGGCTACTTCTCCCTGTCGCTGCAGCTGCCCGGACATGCTCGCCTCACGGCCGCTGCCATGTCGGCCGGCGTGATGGCGTGAACGTTGGACCCGCGCACGACGATGGCCCGATCGGAGGCCGGCCAGAAGCGCACCGGGTCGGTCGGGCCCATGGTGGAGACGGAGGGCACCTCCAGCGCGCAGGCGATATGGAGCGGGCCCGAGTTGTTGCCGATGAACAGTCGGCTGGCCCCGATCGCGGCGGCGGAGACGCCTAGGGGCGCCCCGCAGACGGTCGGCGGCCGGATGCGCATCCCGGCGGATACCTCGTCCACCAGGGGGCGCTCCGCGGCGGCGCCGAGCAGGATGGGGTGGAGGCCGAGCGCCGGCAGGCTGTCGGCCAGGGCCGCGAAGCGGGCGGCAGGCCAGCGCTGTTCGGGGTAGTGGCCGCCGGGGTGGATGATGGCATACGCGCCGTCCACGCCCTGCGCGGCCAGGAGCCGGCGCGCCTGCTCACCGGCCTCCGGCCCGAGGTCGAGGGCCAGAGGGTAGCGCTTCGGCCGGTGCCCCAGGGCCCGCAGGATGTCCAGCGACTCCTCGATGAAGTGCTTCGGCTCGGAAGCCGGGACCGGAATGTCGAACAGGACGCCCCGCCCGCCGATGTCGAACCCGACGCTGCAGGCGGCGTTCGCACGCCGCGCGAGGAGCGCCGGGCGCAGCAGGTAGTCGTAGTGCAGGTCAATTGCCAGGTCGAACGGCCCATCCAGCGGGTCGGCAGGGCTGCCGGCACGGTCCTCCACGGTCACGAGGCGATCCACCAGCCGGCGACCGGCGAGCAGCTCCTGGGCGAAGCGGCGACCTAGGAGCACTACCTCGGCGTCGGGATAGCAGTCCCGGAGGCTCTGGAGGAACGGCGTGGTGAGGACCAGGTCGCCGATCCGGTCCATCCGCACCAGCAAGATGCGGCGGCACGTCGCCGGCGGCCCGGCCCGCGCGCGTCGCCAGGCGAGCGGCGCGAGCACCGCGGCCCGCGCCCCCAGGTAGGCGCGACGCAATCGGCGCCTCACGACTGCTCCGCGGGGCGCGGCCTCGCGGCCACGAACAGGGCTTCGGACCAGTTCCGTCCGGAGATGGCGTAAAGCCCCCGGGCCGCCGCCTCCAGGCAGCGACGCGGGAGGGTGAGCGCGCTGTGGTCAATGCCCTCGAACACGACCTCGAATCCGGCGCGGCGGAGGAGCGCCCGCAGCGTCTCCGATGTGAAGTGGTACAGGTGCAACTCGCGCTCCCCCGGGGTGTAGTAACGCAGGCGGCGGAGCCGGGCGACGCGGTAGGCCAGGCAGAAAAGCCGGCAGGCGGCGTTAGGGACGGCCACGAGCAGGACCCCGGCCGGCCGCAGGAGCCGCCGCGCCGCAGTGAGAACCTCCAGCGGGCGGGGGGCGTGCTCCAGCACGTGCCACATGGTTACCGCATCGAAGGAGGCGGCTGGGAGCGACAGCCCCGCCAGGTCGCCGCGCAGCACGTCGAGTCCCTCTTGGCACAGCGCCCGGACCGCCCAGGCCGACGTCTCGGTCCCCGTGACCCGCCACCCTCGGTCCCTGCCCGCGCGGAGGAAGGACCCCTCGCCGCAGCCCACGTCGAGCAGCCGCCCCACGGGTGCGTGACGGCCGAGGAGTTGGACCCGGCGCTGCCAGAGCCCGGCGCGGGCCGCGGCGTGCTGCTCGCGCCACGGGCGATAGTAGGCCGCGTCGTAGTGGTCCGCCGCATCGAACCCTGGGGCGGGATCCAGGAAGATCAGGTGGCAGCGTTGGCACTGGACGGTCTGGACGCCGTCCGTCGCCGACTCGAGGATCCGGCGGGCCTCGGTACCACAGAGGTGACAGGCGCCCATCAGGCCAGCACCTCGCGATACACCGCCTCCATCTTCCGCGTGGTGGCCGCGGCGTCGAAGCATTCCAGCGCCCGGGCGCGGGCGGCTCGCCCCAGGCCGCGCCGGCGCCCCGGGTCGCGCCGGAGTTCGCCAAGCAGCCGGGCGAGCGCGTCGCCGTCCCCAGCCGGGACGAGGACGCCGGCCGTACCATCGCCCAACGCTTCCGGGTTCCCGCCCAGCGCGGTGGCCACGCACGGCAGCCCACAGGCCATGGCCTCCAGTAGCGCGCGCGACAAGCCCTCCTCGAGCAGCGTGGGAAGCACGAACACATCCAGGGCGGCATAGAAGTCCGGCAGAGAATCGGCAAAGGCGTGGAAGAAGGCCCGCGGGCCGGCGGCCTGCCTGAGGGCTGCCTCGTCCGGCCCGCTGCCGGCGAGAAACAGCGCCAGCGACCCATCCTTCTCGCGCAGTCGAGCGAACGCCCCCAGCAGGTGATCGAGTCCCTTCTGCCGGAGGAGCTGCCCGCAGTAGCCGATGACGAAGGCCTGGGCCGGGATGCCGAGCCGGCCCCGGAGGCTCCGGCCGTCCAGCCCGGGCCTGAACTGCGTCACGTCGACACCGTTCAGCACGACCCGGACCCTGGAAGCCCAGCGCGGCCGGAAGCGGCGGGCCGCCGCCTGCGACACGCAGACGACCCGCGCGCAGACGGCGGGGACGACCCGGTCCAGCAGAACCGCGCGCTCCGACGTCCGGGCGTGAAAGATCACGGGGATCCGCGTGCCGGCCAAGGCCAGCCCGCAGGAGAGCGCCGTGTAGAGCGTGTCGCAGTGCACGAGGTGCGGTGCGAGTCGCGCCACCGTCCGTCTCACGCGCGGCGCGTGCCGGACAGCCGAGACGCCGTCAATGCAGTCACCAGTATCCAGGAGCACTACCTCGGCCCCCAGGCTGCGCGCTCGACGCGCCACCTCGCCCTCGGCCGGGCAGGCAACGGCCGGCGAGAATGCGTCCCGGTCGAGCCGCTGCAGAAGCACGAGAAGACTCCGCTGGCCGCCGCCCACCAGGTCGGCATAGCCGGATACGAAGAGCAGACGCATCGGCGCTCGTTCAGCCGCCATATAGCGCCTCGATGTCCGTCAGCATGCGGGTGCGGGTGAACGTCTCCAGGTAGCGCTGGCGGCCGGCCGCCCCCAGGCGCGCGGCGAGCGGGGGATCCGTGAGCACCCGCAACAGGCATCGCGCCGCCGTCTCGGCGTCCCCCGGATCGCAGAGCAGGCCGTTCACGCCGTCCTGGACGACCTCGGCGATGCCGCCCACGCGGGCCGCCACCAGCGGCTTCCCGGCCGCCATGGCTTCCAGGAGCGCCAGGGACAGCCCTTCCCGGCTGGGGGACAGCAGGGCCTTGACGTCCATGGCGGCCAGGGCCGGCCCCACCCGGTCCACCTGCCCGGCGAAGACGGCCGCCATCCCGGCCGCGCGTGCCCGGGCTTCCAGCCCCGGTCGCATGGGGCCGTCGCCGACCAGGAGCAGCACGATGTCCGGCAGCGTCCGGCTGATCGCCGCGACCGCGTCGATAAGGATCGCCTGGCCCTTGTGGGGCGCCAGGGCCGCCACGCAGCCCACCACCCGCGCATCCGGCGTGATGCCGAAGCGCGCCCGGCCGGCGGCGCGGGCGGGCAGGCTCGGCTCGTCCACGCCGTTATAGATCACCTGGGTTCGTGCCGGCGGCACGCCGGCCGCGATCACGGTGGCGCGCACGGACTCGGAGATGCAGATGACACGCGTGGTGAAGGCCGACAGGAGGCGTACGAGGCAGCGCTGTCGCGCCGAGTACTGCTCCAGGGTGTGGACGTGGGCGTAGACGCGCGGCGTGCGCGCCAGGATGGCCGCCACCCGGCCGGGCGTCGCCGCGGGGTAGCCGTGGCAGTGGAGGATGGCGGCGCCCGCCTTCCGGAGCTGCCCGGCCAGGTGAAACAGGAACCCGGCCGAGGGCCGCCCGACCAGCTCGAAGATGCGGACGGGCAGGCCCGCGGCCGCGATCTCCTCGGCCACCGCGCCGCCGCCCGTCAGGCACCAGACCTGCGGACTGAACCGCGACCCATCCAGGCCGGTGACGATGTCCCGCACCACCGTCTCCAGCCCGCCCCGCCGGAGATCCTCCACCAGGTGGACGACGACCACGGGGCTCATGCGCCGTCTCGCACCGCGCGGAGGAGCGTCGCCAGGCGGTGACGGTAGGTGTGCCCGGTCAGCACCCTGTCCTGCCCGCGGCGCGCCACCGCCTGTCGCGCGTTCGGATGGGCGAGATAGTATTCGGCCTTCTCGCGCAGCTCCCGGGTATCCCGGAATATGGCCAGGTCAACTCCATCCTGGAAGAGCGCCCGGACGTCGGGCCGGTCATCGCAGAGCAGGAACGTCCCGCAGGCCAGCACCTCGTATACCCGCGGCGAGGCCTGCAGGCTCCGGGGACCGGGCCCGCTATAGTGGGCGCAGAGCACGATCGCGGCGCCGGCGTAGATCCGCCGCCAGACCTCGTAGCTCACCTCGCCGCCGCAGACCCTCGCCCGCACGGGGCTCTTGGCGGGCAGAGCGAAGGCCCCGGGACCCCACACGCCGAGATCCAGGTCTGCCAGCGCCTCGAGCATGGCCAGGCGGTCGCCGTACAGCGCGGGGTGCAGGCTCCCGACGAAAGCGATATCGTGGGCGTAGCGCCGCCGGTCGTCGAGCCCGAGCACCAGGGGCCGGTGCAGCTCGGCGTCGCAGCCGAAGGGGAGCCACCGGGGCGGGCGCTGCAGGCGGGTTCCCTCCAGCGCCACGAGCATCTCCGTGCCCCCGCAGAAGACGAAATCGAATGCGGACGCCAGGGGGATCCGCGGATCGGCCGGCTTCACCGGGTCGATCGTCCAGAGCGCCGTGGTCACGCCCGCTCGGCGGGCAGCCGCCACCGTCGTCGGGAGGATCCGCTCGCCCCCCGCGCAGAGCAGGAGGTCGGCCCGC
The DNA here is from genome assembly GCA_041946635.1 of Methylomirabilales bacterium (SeqCode). Lineage (GTDB taxonomy): Bacteria > Methylomirabilota > Methylomirabilia > Methylomirabilales > 2-02-FULL-66-22 > 2-02-FULL-66-22. The sequence goes on along the minus strand of JBHGAX010000030.1, from coordinate 4,624 downwards.
CGGGTGCGCACGCACCGCACCAGGCCGCGGTTCAGGCGGGCCAGCTCGAGCCGCTGCAAGGCCGGGACGGCGTCGCGCAAGCGGCCGGGCAAGAGAAAGGCCCGGTCGTCGAAGGTCGTCACCTCGTGCCCGAGCCGGCGGACCGCGCGCTCGAGGTACTCCGTGATCGTCGGGAAGCCCGGATTTCTGGTGGTGGCTAGGACGAGCTTCACGGGGTGCCGGCTCCGTCCGCGTAGATGCGGGCGTAGCCCTCCAGCGTTCGTGCGGGCAGCAGGCGATCCAGGGCCCAGCGCCGGGAGCGCTCGCCCATCTCCTTGCGGAGCCCCGGGGCCTCGATCAGGCGGTCGAGGGCCGCGGCAAGGCGCCCATCATCCCTCCGCGGCACAACTGCCCCGTTCACCCCGTCCTGCACCAGTTCGGGATTCCCGCCCACCTGGGTTGCCACCGCCGGCAGGCCGCAGGCCAGCGCCTCGCAGAGCGCCACGCTGAGAGCTTCCTCGTCGGACGGCTGCACGTACAGGTCGGCCGCGACCAGCGCCAGTCGCACGTCCGGGCAGGCGGTCTCGAAGTGCACGCGGTCCGCCAGACCGGACAGGAGGGCCTCCACGGAGGCCTTCACCCCATACGCCCGGTTGGCGGCCGCCTCGGCACCCACCAGGAGCAGCCGTGCCTCGGGGCGCGCGGGGGCCAGCCGGGCGAAGGCCCGGGCGAGCGTGGCGTGGCCCTTGACGGGGTGGTAGTTGGCCACGCACACGATGACGGTCTGGTCTTCGCCGAAGCCGAACGTCTGGCGGGCACGCCGCCGCTCCTCGGGCGTGACCGGCTCGAAGAAGCGGACGTGGGGCGTGTTGTAGAGCGTGGTCACGGCCCGTCCGGCAAAGGCGGGAAGCGACGCGACCCGCCGAGTCAGGGCCTCGCACACGCAGACCACCCACCGGATGGGCCCACCGTGCCGGCGGTACTGCGCCTCCCGCGCGGCGACCCACTCCGCGTAGGAGAAGCTCTGCACCGTGACCAGGAGTGGGATCTTCCGGCCGCGCAGGGCCCGCGCGGCGATCAGGTCCGCGTCGAAAGAGTGAGCGTGGACGACGGCCGGGGCCGTCTGGGCGATCAGCCGGGAGAGGTTGGCGATGACCGCCCGCGTGCGGAGCGGCCCGGTCCAGGCTGGCGCGGCGAGGATTCGGCTCACGGGCACGCCGTCCGCGACCAACGAGCGACAGAACGGACTTTCGGGGCCGTAGTGGGCCAGCTGCGGTTGCCAGCCCGCGGCGCGGAGGCCGCGCGCCATCAGCCCGATGCTGGCCGTCACCCCGCTCGTCTCGGTGCGGGACACGACATGCAGGACGGTCTTCACCGGTCTGGCCCCTTCCGTACGGTCATCCCGTCGCTGCCGCCGTCCCACCAGAAGCCGGTCGCGCCGGCCTGGCTCAGGGACGACCGGAGCAGCGCGCGGGTGGATCCGTCCAGCACCGAGACCCAGAGGAGCAGCACGTAGCCCAGTCCGGTGCCCGACAGCAGCAGGAGCACAGTCGGACTCGTGAGGGGCATGTCCCAGAGCCGGATGAGCCAGAAGGCTGCGGTGCAGGCTGCCAGGGGTGGGACGGCAACCCGCAGCAGCCGGAGGTAGGCGCCGAGCGGCTGCCCAAGGGCGGAGGCGGACGCGCCGTGCAGGAGCGCCGCGTCCAGCGCCACCCGGAACGCAAAGGCCCAGGCCGCCCCTTCCAGCCCGTACGCCCGGACCGCGTAGAATGCGGCGGGCACGTAGAAGGGTAACTCGACGGCGTGGAACAGCAGAGGCAGCGCCGGGTGGCCCAGCCCCTGCAGCGCGGTGACCGCGGGGCGCGCCATGGCGCTCAGCGTGCTGGCCCCGGCCAGGATGGCGAGGATCCTCCCCGATCTCGCCCCGAACTCTGCGCCGAGCCAGGCGGTCAGGAAGGGTTGGCCCAGGGCGACCAGGAACGAGGCGAAGAAGCCGTACGCCACGGCGATGTAGAGCGTGCCCCGGTAGTGGAGGTCGCGGCTGATGTCCGGGCTCTTCAGTCCGTGAAAGCTGTAGGAGGGGAACAGGACTGCGCCGAAGGCGGAGGGGATGAGGCCCAGGCGCTCCACCAGGGAGAACGGGACCGCGTAGTAGGTCAGCAGGCCGATGGAGGCATAGCGGGTGAGCAAGAGCTTGTCCACGTGCGCGAGGAGCGGGCCGGTGAAGCTCATGCCGGTGGGCCCCAGGCCGTAACGCAGGAGCCGGGCCAGCGTGGCGCGGGTCACCCGTGGGGCTCGGAGCGCCGGGAAGGTGCGGAGGCAGAGGCGGAACTGCCAGAGGAAAAGGGCGAGGTGGCACAGCGCCTGAGCGAGCATGACGACCTGGATGGAGCCGCCGAGCCACAGCAGCCCCACCGTCGAGCCAATCTGGGCGGTGCCGACCAGCATGCTGCTCCGGTTCAGCGCGGAGAAGCGGCCGAAGGCCCGCAGGGTGCCGGTCGTGAGGCTGCATCCCAGGACGGCGGCGAACATGCCCGCGCTGATCGCCACGGCGTGCGCTGCGGTGGACTGCAGCGCGGGCGGCAGCCGCAGCGGTCCCACGACCAGGGGATGCGCCAGGGGCAGGACGACCGCGACGGCGACGGCCCCCGCTCCCCCCACCCAGGCCAGGCCTGTCCAGAAGGTCTCGACGATGCCAGGCGTGTTCCCCTCGGCCCGGTGCTCGGCGATGTACTTGGTCGCGGCCGCTCCCAGACCGAACTCCACGAAGGCGAAATAGGTCAGGACGAAGCCGGACAGCACGTAGATGCCGAAGAGCTGCTCGCCGAGGCGCGTCACGATGAAAGGCGTGGCGATGAAGGACAGCAGGAGCGGCCAGCCGTAGCCCGCGAGGCTCCACACCACCCCGGAGACCACCCGGGCGCGGGCGTCCCCACCCGTCGCTCCGGGCGAGGGGATGTCCGCGCTTCCGGGTGGGCTCAGGGTGCCGCGCGGCGCGGGTTGCGGTTGACCGCCTACGGTGACGCCGGGCACGGATGCGGGCAACGGGGGGTCTGCCGAGCACGCGCGGCGGCCGGCAGCCCGGGGAGGCCAGGGCATTCCAACCCGGGCGCTCACGCCCGTCCGGAGGGCGGCGCCGGACCGTCCGCAGGGGGCAGGAGCACGGTGACGATGATGCCGGTTAGGAACCAGAAGGGCTCCATGATCCGCACGATGATGAACGTGTTCGCGCCGATGGCGTGCGTCACCATGGCCGCGAGGCCGGCCAGGTAGCCGACCGGTAAGGCTTCGAGCGGGCCGCCGCGCAGCGCAGCCCGGGCGCGCAGCCCGGTCTGCGCCAGCGTCCAGAGGAGCCAGAGGAATGCGGCGAAACCCAGGAGCCCGCCTTCGACCAGGATCCGGAAATACTGGGCGTCGATGAAACCGAAGCCCGCGACGCCGTACCCCAGAAACGGCCGGTCCGCCCAGGCTTTCAACGCCACCCTCCAGCTGTCGAGCCGCGCGCTAGTGGAGGTATCCAGACGGCTGCCGGCGATGCGGTAGTCGCCGCGATCCACCTGTTCGTTCAGCGTGTAGTTGTACCGGTCGACCACCTGCTTGGGCAGCACGAACGGCGCGAGGGCGATGAGCACAGTGAGCCCCGAGACCAGCAGCAAGCGCCGGTGAGCCAGCAGCACCAGCGTGAGGAGCATGGGGACGGCAGCCAGCCACGAGGATCGCGAAAGGGTGTAAAGGAGTGGCAGTGTGGTCAGCGCCACAAGGGCCAGCCAGCCGAGGCCGGGCATGAGGGCGCGGGATGCGAGAAGCTGGGCCAGGATGAGGGCCAGCATGAGGACCAGATAGCCGCCGAACGTGTTTGGCTCGCCGAACTTTCCCTCGAAGGGGGCGCCGACCCGCTCGCCGGACGGGATTTGTGCGATGCCGATCATCGCCGAGATGGCGCAGGTGCCGAAGGCCGTGACGAGGAGGCGCTTGAGCCGGCGCTCATCATGGATGAAGTTCACGGTCATGAAAAAGACCACGAAGTACTCGAAGTACTTCAGCGTGAAGAAGAAGCCCCGAAGCGGCTTGACCGTTCCAAAGAACAGCCCGAAGAGCGTCGCCAGGACCATAGTCGCGATATAGGCGAACATCGGCGCGTTCAGCGGGGTTCGGCGAATGAGGCCGAGTTCCTTGAAAATAGCTGTGCGGGCAAGCCAGGCGAACGTCACCACGGTGAGGATGAGATCTTCGATGCGCAGCACAAGCACGTCGGCTTTCGTGGAGGGCTTTCCGATGGAGACGCCGCCGACCGCGCCCACGACGATCTCGGGCGAGAGCAGCATGGACAGCAAGATGATGTGCAGGGCCAGCTCGGTGTTCAGGAAGCTGGCAAAGAGCACGATGATGAGGAGGCCCGCACCGAGGCTCTCGGTCGGGGTGGCCTTGGCGATGAGGAGGGCGCCGCCGACGGCCAGGAAGCCGGCGAGGGCGATGAACGGGAGCGGACCGGCGACGGTCTCCTGGGAGCGGGAGGGCATGGGCTGGTTCCGACTACAGGACTACGGGACCACGGACCACCGACCTATTGCGGCACGCACGTTCAATCACTTCTGGGCTGGCTCGCCGGTGTATCTTACAGCCTTCCGGAATTGACGAGGTGCGC
>JBHGAX010000003.1:0-50252 GCA_041946635.1 Methylomirabilales bacterium (SeqCode) | reverse complement strand
GCCTTGCGCGGGTCCACGTTGTCCAGGCTCTCGCAGCGGTGCTCGGCCCACGGGTGGTTCGCGGTGTGCGTCTCGATGGCCACGGACCAGTGGTTGATCGCCAGAAGCTCCAGGCCGAGGCCCAGATCGGCGCAGGCCTGAGCGAGCCCCGTCGACGTCCCGCCCGCGCCGCAGAAGAGATCCGCTGCCCTGATCCGTCGCGCCATGGCGCGGTCTATCTCCTCAGCGCCAGCTGCAGGTACGGGTCGACGTCGTCCTGGCGCAGCAGCCAGGCCTTGTAGTCGCGGGGGATGTCCACGATCTTGATGCCGGTGTCGCGGTACTTGCCGAATGGCATGTAGACCGGGATCCGGGCCCGCTCCGAGATCTCCCAGAGCGCCTCCCAGCTCGAGGGCTTGAGCTGGGCCAGGATCGCGAAGAGCAGGATCACCCGGACGAGCTGGACGTCCGCCTCGGCCCCGTGGGCGTGCGGGCAGAGGATCCGGGCCCGCGGCGGATCCAGGCGGTAGGCGAGGGCCGCCAGGCTGTGCGAGTCGGCGTCCGGCCAGAGGTGCCGCGCGAGGGCCAGCGTGCAGATCCGCTTGGGTGTCGGCTGCGGCCCGCAGCTGCAGGCCACCTCCCAGTCGAAATCAATGTTGTGCCCGATCAGGTAGGCGGTGTCCGCCGGCAGGGTGAACTCGCTCGCCGGCGGGCAGTCCCGCACGTCCTCGTCCATGATGTGGTGGGTGGCCATCGCGCCGCACTCGATCGGCACGCCGGGGTTGTAGCGCTGGGAGAACTTCTGCAGCGGCAGGATGCTCGTGGGGCCCGGGGACAGCCGAACCCAGGCGGCCTCCACCAGCCGCGGTTCCTTCACTCCTGTGGTCTCGCAGTCGAAAATCAAGACGCTCACGCTGCCACCCCCTTTTTGTTGGCGTACCACCTCCGGTTCCTGGCGGCCTTGCAGACCTTGCAGAGCGGGCCGTTGACCCCTGGTCGCCACTCCGTGTTGTCCGGGGTGCGTGGATGCCCATTGCGGCAGACCGTCGGCCTTAGCAGGACACCGCGCCGGATATTCTCCTTCTGCGTCACCGGCTCAAGGTGCGAGGGGCGAACGCAGCACCTCACTCGACACGTGTGATCGAGTTGCTTCCCCGGCGGGATGGGGCCGACGTAGAGCTCGTAGGCGACGTGGTGTGCCGGTCTCATCCGACCATTCACGGAGAGACTGCCGTAGCCACCACGCTCGCCTCCCATGAGCGCGCCCATCCAGATCCAGCAATCCACGCCGGCGATGCGCTCGACGAATGATTCGAACCGCTCGGCGACCGGGCGTATTGGCCGTCTGTTCCCGCCTCGCATGCTCTCTCCTGGTGGAAGCGCCCCGGGGCGCCTGCCACGGCTGCCCCGGGGCTGGGCTGTTGGGTCGGGTTCGCTCGCCTCCTTTCTCGGGCCCGTCAGCGGCCCGTGCTCTTCTCCTGCTCGGTGTCCCAGACCTCCACGCCCGGGTACTTCATGGCCTTCTTCAGGCTCGCGGCTGTCTTGTTGAGCCACGACTCGTTCGGCAGCAGGGCGTCGAGCGGCACCTCGCCCGCGGCCACCGCCGTCACGAGTTGCAGGAAGCTCTGCCGCGCCCGCTCCGCCATCGGCCCGGCGCCCTTTATGGCGTCCGCGTACTTGCCATGGTTCGTCCCGATGATGGCGGCGTGCCAGTAGACGTTCTTCGCGATCCCGGCCGTCTTCTGTGGCACGTTGAACACCATCGCCGGCTGGGGCGTCACCTGGGGCACGCTCTCCAGGATGGCCTCCGCCTTCTCCATGGCCGCTGCCGCCTTCGCCTCGGCTTTCACCGCCGCCTCTTCGGCCTGCCGTCGGATTTCCGCGGCCCGCGCGGCGTCCTTCTCGCGCGCCGCCGCCGCCTCCGCCTCGCGCCGGATCGCCTCGGCCTTCTCGGCCTCCTCGCGGGCCTTCCGCTCGGCGGCCTCCGCCCGATCCTTCGCCAGCTTGTCCAGCCGCTCCTGCTCCTCGCGTGCCCGCCGCTCGGCCTCCAGCCGGGCCTCCTCGGCCTTCCGCTCCTGCTCCCGCTGGTAGGCGAGGCGCTTGTCCGAGAGGAGCTTCACGGCCTGCTCGCGGGTCTTCACGGGGGCCGTGAGCAGCTCCCGGAAGGCCTTCCAGCGCTGGTAGAGCGGCCCGCAGACCAGCTCCACCACGCCCTCGCCGCCCTTCTTCTTGCGGTCGATGGCCACGCGGAGCTGCCCGGCCTGCTCGTAGCTCGCGTCGTCCGTGACGGTGCAGGCCTCGGCCAAGCGGAGGTCGCCCTGCGCCTCCACGGCGTAGCGCTGCGCCAGGGCCTCGATCTCCGCCGTGTTCGTGATGGCCGGGACCTGGATGTCGGACGGGGTGAGGATCTCCGACGCCTCCAGGACCGTCGTCTCGCCGTTGCCGTTGCTCATGCTGCCTTCCTCCCGTTCTGCGCCTGCAGCCACCGCCAGGCGGCCAGGACGTTGGTGAAGACCTTGAAATCTGCCTCGTGCGTCGTGTCCTCGCAGGCGTCCAGGCGATAGCGCCCGGTGCCCTTGAGGTAGAGAATCCAGCGGTGGAGCCGCTTCCGGGTGCCGCTCGTCTCGCGGTACGCCTCCACGTAGGCCGACACCTGCAGCCGGTACGCCGGGTGCGGCTCTGCCGAGGTCTTCAGGTCCAGGATCCCGAACCGCCCGCCCCACTCAACGATGAGGTCCGCCCGCCCCGCGTAGCCGAAGACGGCCGAGACGACGAGCTGCTCCTTGCCGATCACGGTGAAGCCGAGGGCCGCCTGGGCGGCCTCGAAGGCCCGGAGGTACGGCACCAGCTCCGCCTGGACGCTCGGCCAGTAGAGCCCGCCGCCGCCCCCGCAGAGTGCCCAGACGCCCTTGTGCACCGCCCGCCCCCGCGCCGCGGCCTGGGCCAGAACGTCGGCCGGGATCTCTTTGAGGTCCGGCCGAACGATTCCGAGGACCGACGTCACCCTAGGGAACTCGCGCCCGTCGATGCGGTAGGTTGTGTCGGTGGTCTCGATCTGCATGGCTCGCTCTGGTGGTGCTGCCCACCCTGGCCGGTTCTTCCCCCGGCGAGTACTGGGGTCGGCGTTGGCCAGCGCCGGTCGCCCCCAGCCGGAAACCTCGCGTCCTCGGCTCACGCCGCAGGGCGGGCAACGGTTACCCCTTCAGCTTCCCCATCAGCTCAACGCACTCGGCGTCCGTGAGGGCCGCCAGCCCGGGCACGTTCCGGCCCATGAGGGTGGACAGGGCCTCGCCCTGCTTCTTGCCGTTGGCCTTCGCCCACTTCAGGACGCCCGTCCAGAGGGCCTGCCGGTCGATCTTCGGGCCAGCCGGGGTCGGTGGAGGCGCCTGCTCGGCCGCCGCCTCGTGGCGCTCCTGCTGCCGGATGGCCTCCTGCTCCTCTGCCGAGGGTGCGGCCGACGTCTCGGTCGCGGGGGCCGCTGTCGCGGTGCCGTTCCCGCCGGCCGCCTGCGCGGCCGCCTCGGCTACGGAGAGCGGCTCGGCGATGGGAGCCTGCGCCGGCGTCACGTCGATCGGCTCGCCGAGGTCGTTCACCCGGGCGCCCAGCTCGTCCGGCGTGTAGACGGGGCCGCCGAACACGTCGGGGCAGTACCAGCGGGCGCCGTTCGTGAGCGCGCGGGCGAAGAACATGTTGCGCGGGTAGTGCTGATAGTTGTCGCCGCCCAGGACCCCGGCCTTCTTCGCGTCCTCGACGGTGAAGGTCGACTCGCCGAGCAGCTCGTTGCCCTGGTAGAAGGCGAGGGTGCAGCCCTCGTTTGTGATGCTCTTGACCCGGTAGTCGTACCGGCCGCTCCGCCGGATCTGCGTGGCCACCAGGTTGGCGGCCAGGCTGATCTTCCCCTTGACGATGTAGAGGTTCATCATCGAGACGATCGGCGGGAAGCCCAGCTCCTGGCCGGCGAGCACCTTCACCATGGCCTGGGAGGCCTCCTTGGCGTCCTGGAAGTACCCTGACTTCACCAGGATCTGGCCCAGCTCCCGGATGTCCATGGAGTGAAACGCCCCGAGGCTGATCTCCTGCACGGCGGTCCGTGCGAGGGCCTGCTCTTGCGTCGCGGTCGTCATGCTCGCTGCCTCCTTCTGGGCCTGCGGTTGTTGGCCTGCTCCTTGGGGGTCGCCCAACGACAATTCGCCTTGCAATACGGGCCGTCGTTGTCCTTGCGGTCCAGCGTATGGCCGGCCAGGCACCGGCCCATGTCCCGGAAGAACGCTTCAAAGCTCTCGACCCACGCCGGGTCGATCGTGATCCCGCGGCCGCCGTAGTCCGGGTAGTCTTTGCAGTGCGGGTTCATTACGCGCCGCTTCATCGCACCCCAACACTGATACTCGCGCGTCCGCCCGTTGGATCGGCACGCTGCCTGTCCGTGCGTGGTGGCCTTCGCGCGCGAGAAGTCCCGCCGGTAGCAGCCGCAGGACTTGGCCGTACCGGTGAGAACTTGTCGGCTCCAGAGGTCCACCGTCGCGCCGCAGTCACAGCGGCAACGCCAGAGCCAGCGATGGTCGACGCTCGGCGCCTCCTCCAGCACGGTCAGCCGCCCGAACCGCTGCCCGATGGGAAGCGGGATCCTCCGCTGCCCGCAAGTCCGGGAGCAGAACCGGCCGCGGCCGGCTTTCACGATTGACGGGTAAGCGTGAAAGGTTGCGCCGCACCGCTCGCACGTCCGCTCGATCATCGCCGCCTCACGCCAGCGCCAGGGCTGGCTGTGCTGCCGGCCGGGCCTGGATGTCCACCGCCGTCACCGTGATCCGCGTCTCGGCGGCAGGGCCGAAGATCTTCCGACTGTTCCCGTAGCTCCACACCTGGCCGTCATCGCGGAAGACGATGCCGTTCATGCCGTCCTCGCAGCCGGAAATGAGGTTCTTCAGGTCGGGCTTGGTGGTCTTCGGGATCTCGCCGCCGGTCGCCGCGATGAGCTGCGCCATGCGCTTGCGCGGGAGGCTGGCCGGCGGCAGGAACACGAACACGACCTCCAGGACGATCGGCCCCTCCAGCGGCGCCGCCCCCGCCATCGCCCGGGCCGCGAACTCGGCGACGACGCCCTTCCAGATCCGGCTCTCTGCCGGGTCGTACTGCGCGGAGAACACCTTGCCGCTCTTGAGCTTCATCACCCGGTGCCGCGAGCGGGCCTGGGGGACGGGGGTGCCCGGGATCTGAAAAGAGATCGTCGTCACAGTTGATCTCCCGCCCACGCGAGCTCGTAGCCGTCGGCGTCCTGGGGATCGTGGAGGGTCCTGGTCTCGGCACAACGCCCATTCATGAACTCAAGGAAGTATTCGGAGCTTCCTGGATACGGCGCCGCGTTCCACCGCTCCACGATTGTTCTCCGCCGTTCCGCCGGCATGGCGAAGAGGATGCGCCGGCCCTCCCGCCACTGTTTCGCGTTGAAGTCCCGGAGATGCGTCCACCACTCATCAGCACCCTTGTCCCAGGCTTTGCACCGTTCCTCTGGCGTTACCTTGGGCAACTCGAACGCGAAGAGCCCCGCCTTGTCGCGCTCGCGCTGGATGGCCTTCCTGGCGGCCGCCAGACGGCGCGCGGTGATCGGTCGCTGAAAGGATCGCGGGAAACGACTAAACCTCACGCCCGCGCCCTCCCGTTCCGCCGCCCGCGCTTCTTCGGTGCCGGCTCGGGCTCGGGCGGCGCCACGTGCTCCGCCTCGCACGTCGGGCAGAGGCTCCCGTCCGCCTGGTAGCTCGGGAGCGGCGCCTCGCAGTTGCCGCAGTGGCCGCCGATGCCATCGTCGATCTCCGGCTCCTGCTCCTCCTCATCGGCCGGCTGCAGGTTCATGCTCTCTGCCACCTGGTCCGTCTCTTCCGGGCTCACCGTCCCCTGGTTGCCCGGGAATGGGGTGTACTCCTGGCACGGGCACGTCGGCACCCGGCAGGCGGCCGCGCCGTCCTCGTGGTCGGCCTTCCCGTGGCCGCAGGTCTCGCAGGAGACCAGCAGCGGGCGCTCGGTCTTCTCCTGCCGCTTCACCTCCGGCAGCTTCGGCGCGCCCGCGAGCGGCAGGTCCGGCTGCTCGGCGGCCTTCTTGATGTCGAGCACCTCAAAGGAGTCCGGATCCACGGCGATGATCACCTGCTCCTTCACGCATCCGTCGTCCTTGAAGACGTGCTTCACGGCCGTCACCCGCCCCTTGCCCTGGAAGGTGACGACGCTCAGCGAGGGCAGCGCGTCGGTGAGTTCGATCTCGCCGGCGACGCCGATGTTGAGAATCGTCTTGCTGATGTCCCGCCCGTCGAACGTGCGCCCCATGCTCACCTCCTCCGCTCCTCGCCTAGAGCCCCACCGCCGCCCTTACCGGGTCCGCCGCCCCGCGGGCCCGCGCCACCAGGAACCGCTGCAGCGGGATGATCGCGTGGCTCCCGCACGTCGGGCACGATCGGCGCTCGATCCGGAAGACGCGCTCGCACCCGCTTTCGAGGCAGAGGGCCGCCCGACTCAGCGGGATCGAGTCCTCCGCTGTGAGCACCGCAGGTTCCTCGGTCGCAGCCGCCATTGGCATCACCTCCCTTTGGTTGCCCCGGCGGCCTCGTGTTGTGCCGCCGGGTGTGGTTCGCGCGTTGAGAGGGGAAGCTGTTGTCCACGCCAAGACGGAATCACGCCTCCGACTGGCGCCCGCCGTATCATCCCCGCACGGGTGGGACGCGTTGCAGCGGCACGGTCGTGTCGTTGGCGCGAACCGACTCCTGTCTCGCCTGCGCGCAGTAGCCGCAGAGCGTCGGCAGCTTCCACAGGCAGACCGCCACACCAGCCACGAAGCCAACCGTGAGGGAGGCGAGGGAGGCGACGTCAACATCGGCCCCTCCGCTCCTCCTGCCGCGCCTCCTCGCCGGCCACGTGCAGGACGCCCATGACCACCACGCCGAACAGGGTGCCGAGCAGGAAATAGATGGCGTACAGCATCAGAGCACCCCCCGATTCGCCCGGTTTGCCCACCGCTCGCCCACGCGGGACAGGATCAGCCAGACGACGGAGACCATCCCGAGCAGGTACCCGAAGAGGAACGCCAGGGCGGAGACCGCGATGGTCGTCATGTCAGAACGCCTCCAGGGCCGCCAGGAGCAGGAAGAGCGCCACGCCGAAGGCTGCCATGCTGGCGAGGCAGAACACGAAGCAGGCGGCCGCCGTGAGCACCGCACGCATCACCTGGCCCTCCGGACCCAGCGGAACCACCGCCGCCAGCCGCGCAGCTGCTCCGGCTCCGGGGCGTCGGTCTGCACGAGGCGGACGGCGGTCGTGTCGAGGAACGCGTGATCCGCCCCACCCATGAGGCCGTTCGCCAGGATCCGGCAGGCGCGGCGGAGGTGGCGGTCGATCTGGACGCGCCCCGACATGCCCGCGGCCACGTCGTACACGGCGATGAGCTGGGCGATGTCCTGGCGTAAGTCGTTGTGGACCAGGAGCCGCGTCATGCCGCCGCTTCCGCCGGCGCCACGGCCGCCAGGAGCGCCTCCACGGAGGCCGGCTTGAGTAGCGCCCGCCCGCCGTGGCTCGCCTCCAGCAGCACGAGGGCCTGGCGCCCGGAGTACAGGAGCGTCCGGATCCGCGGGTAGTGGTTGCGCACCGCGCGCAGGAGCCGCGGGCCGTCGCCGTCGAAGCCGTCGCAGACCAGCGCGTCGAAATGCACGGGCTCCTGGAGCTTGAGCCACGCGGCCTCGGTGCTCTCGACCGTCACGACCTCGTGGGTGCGCCCGTAGAGGGCCGCCAGCATCTCGCGGCACGCCTCGTCATCGTCGGCGACCAGGATCCTCGCCATGGCTACGCCGCCTCCTCTCTCGCGTACAGCGTCTCCCCGCCCCGCTGCCACCGCAGCAGCCCGGGCACGCGCTTGACCACCTCGGCGACCGCACCCCGGTCCCCAGCCAGCACCCGCCTGGTCGCGGCCACGCGCTGCACATGCTCCTCCTCCAACCGCTCAGCCGAGGCCTCCACCGCCTCGACCAGGTTGGTGCGCTCGCGCAGGACTGGCCGGACCCCCTCCACCGCGCGCGGGCGGCGCGTGCCGGCCGGCGTGTAGTAGGGGTCGCGGAGGCGCTTGCGGTGGTAGCAGACGCTCTGGAGCGTCACGCCGTAGCGCGCGGCGATCTCAGCGAGCGTGCCGTGCTCGTGGCGGATATCCTGGTGGAGCTGGAGCAGGATCTCGGGGGCGAGGCGCTTGGGTGATGGCATGGACCGTCTCCATGCTGCGGGGTGCGTTCATCGCACCGGCGACCCCGGGCACGTGCGCGGGGCGCCGTTGAGCGGGATCAGGCGGCGAGTTGCTCCAGATCCCGCAGCCGGTCGCGGCTCGCGGTGATCTCGTACTGGCGCCCGACCTCGGCCGCGTGCAGGCCGCCGTGAAGCAGACTCAGCGCCTCGGACAGCGCGATCGCCCGGCCGAACTGGGTGTGCATCTCGTCCATGTAGCGCCGGTACAGCGGCTTGAGGGGCTCCACCTCGGACAGCCAGTCCAGCGCCTCGTGCGCCGTGGCGAGCCGCAAGTCGGTTGCCGCGTGGAGCGTGGCGATCATGTCGGTGGGGGTCATGCGGCCTGCTCCTCTCTGGCCGGGTCCGCCGGCCGCCAACCCTTCCTTTTGATCCGGAGGACCTCGGACACCGGGATGCGCACCCGGCCCGCCTTGATCGAGCCGATCTTCTTGAGCCAGATCCAGTTGCGGAGCGTGGAGACCTTGATGCCCAGTTCGGCTGCGGCGTCCTCGAGCGAGAGCGTGGCCTCGCGGACGGGGGCGGGCTGGCTCATCCGCTCGTCCTCCGGCATTGCGCCGCGCCTTCCCCGCGGTCTCTACACGACGGAGAGTGCGCGGGCGGCGCGGGCGGCGTGAGGGGTCCGCTCCAGATCCGTCGGCCCGGCGCCGTCAGCATGGCCAGGAGCCTGCGCTGGCCGTCCGCGTTGTACCACTCGATGCCCCACTTGCCCTTGATCTTGAGGACGCCCATGGCTAGCCCTCCTTTCCCTGCATCCTGCGGCGGCGCTTCTCTTCGTCGCGGACCTTGCGGACGCCTGCGCGGCTCCGACACGTGCTGCTGCAAAACTCCTGGTCTGGGCGCTTTGCCATGAACAGGAGGCCGCACGTCTCGCCGACCTTCCCGCGGCGCGCGGGCGCAGGGCACTCTCGGATCAGATGCCCGTACACGGCGAGCTGGCGCCAGAGCGCCACCCTCGCAGCTTCCTTCGATGTCCGCTTGCTGTACCGCTCGCCGAAGAAGTAGCGTCCCGTCTGCTTGTTCCACTCCAAGTACTCCGATTCTCTCCCCCGGCTTGGCGCGGTGATCCTCTCGCGCCGTGCTGCAGCACGCAGGATGCTTTCGAGATACCGCAAGAGTTCCTGAGCCTCCTGGTCTGTCAACTGCCGTGGGAAGTCTTCCGCGCCGCTGCCGGCCCACCACTTCACGGCGAGCTCCGTCAGCTGGGGCCCGGGATCCAGATGCGCGTAGATGGTCAGAGCAAACCGAAGGTCCGCCCGCTCCCCTGGCGGCAGATCCTGAAGGCGCTGCTGCACGGCGCCCACGAGCCAAGCGAGCACCCGCCGCGCGTCCGCGCTGACGTGGGCGCGGCGGCACAGGGCGGCGAGGGCGGCGGTGGGCAGGTGTGTGGGCATCAGCGGGGCTCCGGGGCGGAAAGAGGATGCTTCCCCCGTGGTGGGCGGCCCGCCTCCGTCTGGCGCAGGCGCGCGCCGGTCCCGCGCCGTGCCGCGCCGGCCCCGCGCCGTCTGGCGGGGCTCACTCCGGCTGCCGCGTCGTCTCCTGCCGCTTCAGCCAGGAGGCCACGGCCGGTTCGTGGAAGTAGAGCCGCGTCCCGACCCGGATGTAAGGAAGCCCCTTCGCGGTCCAGGCCAGCAAGACCTCGCGGCTGATGCCCAAGTGTTTGCGCAGCACGTCGGCGGCCAGGAACTCGGCCAGGCTCTTCGGCTCCTCCATCGGGCGTCTCCTCCATCAGGACGTTGAGGACTTCTTTCACCAGGGCGCACGGCGCGAGGAAGCGGTCGGCCGGCTTGGGGTGCATCTTGAGCGGCTCCCAGCCGGCGAAAGCGCGCGGGTTCTCCTCGCACTTGGCCTCCGCCGGCGTCGGATCGCAGGAGAGCCCGAGGCCGGCGGTCGCGGTGTAGAGCTGCCACTCCAGCACCGGGGCGGCGGTCAGCGCGCGGACGTCGTCCCCGTGAAGGCGCAGGAAGGCGTCCGTCACCATCAGGGCGATCCGCTTCCGGTCCCGCTCGCCCCCGCGGCCGGGGCCGATACCGAGGGCGCCCCGCAGTTCGCGCACCGCGTCCAGGAACTCCACTTTCGTCGCCATCAGGACCTCCGCTTCCCGACCTTCACCAGCCCGGTACCGAGTCCCATCTGTTGCGCCTCGGCGATCCGCCGTTTATGCGCTTCGTCATACGGTGTGACGGGTGTCACTGCGCCCGCCGTTTCGTCAGAACCGCTCCCGCCCACCGTGACGAGCAGTCTCTTGGCGCCGTCGAAGTCGAGGCGTACTGTGCGGGCATGGACGGCGCGCTGGATCATCGAGAGCATGGCGAAGTCAGCCCAGGATTCGTTCGCGGGCTTCTCGCGTTCGAGCAGTTCCCGGATGGTGGGCGAGACGCGGAGCTGGAGCAGGAAGGGCAGGTTGACCGGCAATCGCTCCGAACGGGTCTCGTCAAGGAGGGCGTTCATGGTCGTCCCTCGCGCTCCACCACGGTCACGCGGCTTGGTGTTCGGTACTGGCGGGTGGCTCCGCCGGGGTGTTCGGGTTCCAATCTTTCGCCAGCCGATCAAGGCGCTCCGACGGAGACTTGCCGGACAGCCACTGACTCACCGCGCTCCGATAGACGCCGGCCAGAACCGCGAACTGCGCCTGTCGTCCGCGAATCGGCCGGCCGTCGGCGCGGAAGAACTTTCGCTTGACCCGCTTGCTCGGCATTTGATATGACCTCCCATCAGTGAACGTTCACTGAGCAAGCGCATGCTATTCACTGTGTGAACAGAAGTCAAGCATAAAAGTTCACTGTGTCACCTTTTTCCGACCGTCTCCGTAACTATGCGACCTCGCAGGGTGTCAATCCTGCTGAGATTGCCCGCCGGTTGGGGGTAGGGCGGTCGTACGTCTCGATGCTATTGGCAGACAAACGGAGCCCGTCGGCGAGAGTCGTGAAGGAATTGGAGCGTTTGGAGCGGGAAGCGGAGCGGGACCCCTACCTCGTCGCGTGTGAGAAGATCCTCATGGACGGCGACGAGCAACTGGTGCGAGGTTTCCTGGTGAATATCTATGGCCTCGTCGCCCACGTTCCCGGGTGCGCCGAGGAATCGAAGCGCTTGGAAATGATGGTCCCAGACTACATGGAGCGATGGAGGGGGAAGGGGCGCACCCGAGCCGTCAGTTAACGTGGGGGGCCGTGCGCCCACCACCAGCGCGGCCCCCGCTCCGGTTGGTGTGGGATCGGGATCGGATGGCAGCAGATTGACGAGAGGAGGACGGTCGTGAGCTACGTTCGCGAAAACCTCCTGGCTGGCGAGCGCGTGCTCTACATCGCGCGGCTGCACTGGATCATCTTCTTCGGCCCCTTCATCTTCGTCGGGATGGGCCTCCTCTACTTTGCTATGGCCATCGCCTACGCAGAGGCGCGGAGCGTGACGGGTACCGCCACGTTCCTCTCCTGGAGTGTCGCCGGCATATGGGCGTTACTCGTGTTCCTCAACTGGCGCACCGCAGAATTCGCCCTCACCGATCGCCGTGTCGTGGCCAAGGTCGGCATCATCAGCCGACACTCGAAAGAAATCCTGCTCGGGAAGGTGGAAGCCCTGGATGTCAGCCAAGGCATCCTCGGGCGCCTGCTGGACTTCGGCACGGTCATCGTGCGCGGGACTGGCGGCACCGGGACACGGTTCCCGAAAATCGCCGACCCGCTCGCCTTTCGAAAGCGCGTCCAGATGCAGTTGGAGCGGTTGGCGAATCAGGCCACGGCGGCCCGCTGAAGGCTCTCACGGCCGCGCCATGGGGGCGCCGCCGATCTGGAGCAGGGGGAGGTACGCCATGGTCCGCGCCCTGGTCACCGCTGCGCTCGTGCTCCTCACGCTCTTCGCCAATCTCGCCGACGCCGCCCAGGTCCGCGGCTACACGCGGAAGGACGGCACCTACGTCCGGCCGCACTACCGGAGCGCGCCTGGCTCCAGCGCCGCCCCCTCCGTGCCCAGCGAGACGCGCCCGCTGCCCAGCTCGCCGGCATCGGGCGTGAAGTGCCCCACCTGCCCCCGCGACGCGCACGGCCGGATCGACCGGGACGAGAAGGCGCTCCGGGAGTTCCAGCGCACGCACCCCAAGCCGGCGGGCTGCCCCGACTGTGAGGTCGACCATATTATCCCGCTCCACCGCGGCGGCCCGGATCATCCGAGCAACATGCAGTGGCTGCCCGCGGCGGTGCACCGCGAGAAGACGCGGCGCGAGGCCCGCCCGTGACGATCGTCGCCTACAAGACCAAGAAGGGCATCCGGTACGGGTATCGCTTCTGGAAAAACGGCGTGCTCTACAAGAAGCGCGTCGGCTCGAAGGCCCTCGCCCAGAAGGCCGAAGAGCGGGAGCGGGCCCGGCTCGACACGGCCGCCTTTGAGGCGCAGTGGGGTCCGTTGAAGCCGGTGGCCACGAGCTGGGCCGACGCCGTGAAGAAATACGAGGAGGCGAAGGCGCACAAGGCCAGCCTGGCGTGGGACCGCCGGCGGTTGACCTGGTGGGGCACCTTCCTTAGTGCACACGCGTGCACCACGCTCCAGCAGGTCACGCCATCGCTCGTGGATAAAGGGAAGGCGCAACTCCGGGCGGAGGGGCTTTCAGAGGCCAGCCTCCAGCGGTATCTCGCCGTGCTTCGGACGCTCTGCAATCTGGCCGTGCGGCGGTGGAAGCTGCTCCGCGCGAACCCAGTCCTCGAGGTGGACTGGCCGAAGGTCAAGCGGACGGCGCCGCGGATCCCGACGAAGGCTGAGCGGCAGCAGCTCCTGGCGAACGCCGACCAAGTTGTGCGGCCGCTCATCCTCACCGCCCTCTACACCGGGCTGCGCGAGGGCGCGATCGTCCGGATCCAGGCCGAGGACTTCCGGGCTCGGTCCGGCTGGCTCCGCTGCACAGACGAGAAGGGCGAGAAGGAGTACTTCCTCCCGGTGGCCGCCCCGCTGGCCGCACTGGTGAAGGAACTGGCCGTCGTGAAGGGCCCGCTCTTCCGGGGCCCAGATGGGAAGCCCATGCGGCGGTTCCCGCGGGAGCGCTGGGAGAAGGCGCGCGCAGACGCCAAGCTGCCCTGGCTCACGTTTCACCGGCTCCGGCACACCTGCGGGACCGTCCTGGCCGAGGCCGGCGTCCCGCAGCGCACCATCCAGGCGTGGCTGGCCCACAGCTCGGGCCAGGTGACAGAGATCTACACGCGACCGCAGGAGGCGGGGCTCCTGGCGGCTGCGCAGGCGCTGGCGGATAACCTGGGGGTGTGACATGGAAGAGCACGATCGGGTGACAGTAGGCGAGGTGGCGGCGGCGTTCGTGGAGACTTTTCTTGAGCGCGATGCTGTAGCGACCTGGCTGCTCACTCAAAATCCCGCGGGGGCAACCCCATGAGGGTTCGATTCCCTCCCCCGGCACCAAGCATTTACAGCGATTCCCTCTGCAGTGACGCCGCTTTTACCGCTTTACGCACCCCGTAAAAGCCTCACCGGCTTTCACTCGGTTTCACCCCTTTTCGTCGGTTCACTGTACCCCGTTTCGTACCCGCATTTCCGGACTGCCGGAGTCCCGAACGCCACGTTGCCCCAGAATCGCCGCAGGCACTCCCCGGCTACCACCCTAGCCGCTCGCCCTGGATCGCCCAGCGGCGCCCGAGCGGTGGCGAGCGGCGCTGGGGAAAAGGGGCGGTCGGGACTACTGGGCGAGCGCGCGGAGAATCCACTCGGCGGCGGCGACCAGGCCGACGAAA
Source organism: Methylomirabilales bacterium (SeqCode) (assembly GCA_041946635.1). Lineage (GTDB taxonomy): Bacteria > Methylomirabilota > Methylomirabilia > Methylomirabilales > 2-02-FULL-66-22 > 2-02-FULL-66-22. The sequence continues at coordinate 36,276 of JBHGAX010000003.1, read as the reverse complement.
AGGCAGGCCACGACCAGGATGGCCGCCCCGCAGAGCAGCCAGAGCTTGACGCGCAGCGGCATGGCGTCCCCCTCCTGCCGACTACGGCGCCGCCGGCAGCACGCCGATCTTGACGAGCAGCTCCACCACGCTCCCGCTGTATTGGACGACTTGGGCCCAGTCCACCGGCTGCGTCGGGTCCAGGAGGGCGCGCTCGATGGCGTCCCGGTAGATCTTGGCCTTGACGTCCACCTGGGCCAGCGCCTCGCAGGCCTCCCCCTCCAGCTTCCCAGATTTGCACGCCTGCCCGGCCAGCACCTTGGCCACCGCGTAGTCGGCCCGAGCGTTTGCGTACAGGACGGCGGCGGCGCCCGCGGGCATGGTGACCTGCGGGGTGGCGCAGGCGACGAGGGACACGAGAGCCACCAGGAGCAACAGACCGACGCGCGTCATGACATCAGCTCCTTCCGCGGCGCGGAGAGGATCGGCTTCGTGTGGGCGGGGTCCGCCGCGGGACCGCCCCCCAGCCGCACGCCCCAGTACACCCACCAGGCCCGGAGGCGGGACATCCCGTCCTCGAGGCAGCAGCGCTGCAGGATGCGGTCGGCCGCCTCGCGCAGCTCGGCTGGCAGGTACCGCTCGCGCAGGAGCTGGTAGAGCGCGTCGTGCACGAGCGAACCGCGCATGAAGTTGGCCGTGTCGATCGTCGGCCCGCTCGGCCCGTCCCAGGCGTAGCCGGCCCGGATGGTCAGAGTGCCGTCCAGATCGAGGGCGATGTAGGGGGTGACGATCTGCGCCGCCGGACGGATGTCCAGGGCGAGGACATAGTCCTTCGCAAGCTGGTACTTGTAGCCGTCCGTGTAGAGGATCGGGGTCACTGGTATTCCCCCGTCTGGATCATGGCCGCCAGCTCGCGCGCGCGGTCGCCCACCTGGTCGGCCCATTTCGACTGCAGCATTTCCGCCGAGGCGGTCAGGTAGTCTTTAGCCTGGAGCGCGCCCAGGAACTTCGTGAAGCCTCGCAGCGTGCCGACGCCCATGAAGGCCATGTCGAGCAGCGCATCCTGCCGCACCGGATCGAGGGTTGCCACCCAGGGGAACGCCGCGAGCAGCTCTCCGCGGATCCGCCGCAGGTCATTCGCAAAGAGGTACTCGACCTCGTCGTCCGAGAGGCCGACATCCTCCAGGTTCCGGCCGATCCCAATGCTCCACTTGCCGGCGGTACACCTGTAGAGGCGGCGCCGTCGCCCCTCGTGCCGGATCAGCATGGACCGGAGGTCGCCCATGGCTCACTCCTCCAGCATCTTCCGCAGCTGATCCCGCTCGCGCAGGAGCGCCGCCCGTTGCAGGTCCACGTACAGCTGCACCGCGGCGTCGACCCGCCGCAGGGCTACGGCCCGGAGCGCGGCCTCGAGGTCCTCGGCCGTGATGGCGCCGAAGCGGTCCTGCGTAACGTGGACGACGATTCCTGGATCCATGCTGTCGCGCCCGCTACTTGGTGACCTTGTCCCAGAGGTAGTGCAGGACGAAGCCGGCACCGGTCGAGATGCCCGCGGCGTAGCCGACGACGCGCGAGCGCCAGCGCTGCATCTCCACGAGCTGCGCCTGGATGGCATCCAGCCGGATGCCGAACTCCCGCCAGGTCTCCTTCTCTTCTCGGCAGTGCGCCTCCATCCCGCGCTCCACGCGCTCGACGGCATGGAAGAGCGTGTTGATTTGCTCCCGGGTCGCCCCGCGGAACTCACCATCCGTCTCAGGCATGACGTCCTCCGCCGTGGAGAACAGGACCGCCCCCAGCGGTCATTGCCGGGGGCGTCGGTGAATGTGCCCACAGGGGGCACTCTGCGCTAGGTCTCACGGTACCGGTCGAGCGGCGCCAGGGTGTCCTGGTCGTTAACGATCCGGACGCTACCCTCGAGCCGCTGCGCGAGGGGGACGAGGCCCGCCAGCTCGGCGAGCGCCGCGTCCTCCGTGAGCGCGGGCAGCGCGGCCGGCTGCAGGAAGGCCTCGGGCGCCTGGCGGTCCCAGAGGAAGTCCGGCGGGTAGAGCTTGGCCGACCGCTCCCACCAGGCGGCCCAGTCCGCCGGCGTGACAACCCGCTCCGCGCCGGTGTCCAGGTCGGTGACGAGGACCGTCTGGATGGGCACGGCCGCGCCGGTCCCCAGGGTCCACACCAGCCTGTGCCCGTTGCCGGTAACCCGCTCCGTCACGCCGGCGTTCAGGCCCGGCTGCCAGCCGCGGAGCACGCGGACTACGGTGCCGTCCGCGTCGACCACGCCCACCCAGGTCTGCGGGGTGTCCGCGATGTAGTTCGTCCCGGGCAGGTAGGGGTAGCGTTCGAGGACGAGGAATAGGCGCGGTGCATCCACCGCCCGCGCCTCCTCGCCCGCGCCGAGCAGGACGCGCGCCGAGAAGACCTGGACGCCGGCCACGCGGTAGTGCCAGCGGCGCGCGACGCTCCCCGTCTTGGTGCGCAGCGTGACGTGCCAGCGCGCGTTGCCGGTGACGAGCGTCGCGACGCCGGTGGACTCGTCCGTCGGCTCGTCCTCGTACGGCCCCTCGATCGCGGCGAGGCGCGTCGGGTCGAAGAGCTGGTGCGTCCCCGTGCTCGACACGAGCCGCACCCGGATCTCGGCCTCGGCCTCGGTCCACTCCTCCCGCTCCGTCAGCGACCAGGCGGAGGACGCCGTGCTGTACCACTCAATCTCGACGGGCGCCTTGACGCTGCCCCGGTTCGGCGCCGGCAGCTCGGTCTCGTTGTACCCGGGGTCGCTGTAGCGGTAGTGCTCCAGCATCCCGGAGGCGTAGCCCATGGCGTTGACGCCAAATGCGACCGAGGGCCCCGCCGTGGCCCAGACCACTGCGCCGGTATCGGCCTGCACCAGAAAGACGTGCGATTCCGGTACGGTCTGTTTGTCGCTCTGCTTCTTGGCCCCGAGCACGCCGGTGCTCGGCGGCGCGTAGACCTGCTCCGTGCGGGTGTAGGTCTCCTGGTGGCCCGCGGCGTTGTCGCGTATCCCCACCGGCCAGGTGACGCTGCCGTACCCGCCAGCGGCGGCGCCGATGTAGTGATAGTCCCAGTGCACGTGCACTACCAGGATCAGGCGCCGCTCGGCGTCCACGTACCAATCCACGATGCCGCCGGCGCAGGTCGCGTTGCCGTAGAAGTCCCGGATGCTCCCGTTCAGCACGTCCCGCAGGGGGAACGCCTGTGCACCGGAGGCCACCGCCACCCCCGTCGATGACGGCGTGCCCTCCCACGCGATCACCGTCGGGCAATTCGGGTAGTCCGGGACGTATTGCCACCAGGGGCCCAGGGGATTGCCGACCCAGTGCCAGGCGACCCAGAGGGCCTTGTAGACGATCGACGAGGTCACGCCGCCGATGAACTGCTGCACCCGCCGCGTGACGATGTTCTGGACGGTCGCCGTGGTGAGCGGGGCCGTCTGCTCCAGCGGGCGGCCCATCCAGACGAGCGTCGCCGGGCCCAGGGGAGCGTCCGACAGGACGTTGGGGTCCTCGCGGTCCAGCGCGCAGACGGCGTACACGCCCCCCGTGGCGGTCACGCCGAACGAGCAGCCGTCGTGCCCCCACTTGACGGCCGTGGGGATGGCCCCCCGCAGGAGTCCTCGCACCTCCAGCCGCTCCGCGCGGTCGTGCGTGCGGTACCAGACGTCCGCCCCCTGGCCGTCCAGGTCGCCGACCAGCAACTCCTCCACGATGCCCACAGCCACGAGCCGGCGGACGGGCGCGAAGGCCGCCTTGCGCCACAGGTGCCCCAGGATGAACCGCGGCGCGCCATCCACCCAGCCGACCGGGACGCGGTCGCCGGCGCGGTAGGTGCGAAGGCCGCAGACCGGCAGCGCCGTGTCGCGGACCTGGTAGCGGTTCTCGGCCAGCGCCGCCTGAATGACCTCCCAGGTGACATGCCGGACCCCCGTGAGGGGGTGCTCGGTGGACGCGAGCCGGTTGCGGGCCGTCCCCATGGCGGCCCGGAATGCGTCGGCGAGGCGCATCAGCGGACCCCTCCGATCACCAGCACGCCGCGCTCCGTCTCCGTGGTCCACACGCGGTGCCCGGGCTGCAGCGGCTCGTCCGTGGCGCGCGCGGCGCGGGACTCACCCGGTTTGCCGTCCACCTGAACGCCCACGGTCCCGTCCGGGTTCACGGACACGACCGTGGCCTGCCGGAAAGGGGTGGCGCTCGCCGGCTCCGCGGTGGTGCTCGGCCGCTGGACGGCGAGCCGCCGCAGGACCTCGATCAGGCGGGCCACAGCGGCCCCCAGTACTCGAGCGTCATGGTCCGCAGCATGGCCGGTGGATTCCCGCTCTCGTTGTATGTCAGCTTCGCCTCGGTGATGAGTGCCGGCTGGAGCGGGATCTCCGTCACGCCGTCCTCGGCCAGGAGGCCGGTGAGGTGCAGGACGTTCCCCTTGCGGAGCCAGGGCATGGCCACACCTGTCAAGCGAATCACGTAGTGCCAGAGGCCGGAGACGGCGCGGAACTGGTCCAGGATGAACGCCAGGTCCTCCTCGGCCAGGTGGGGGTTGCTGTAGCGCACGTCCACGGCGCGGGGGTCAGTGGAGATCGTCTCCTCCAGCGCGATCGCCTCCATGGCGCCCTGGGCCCCGCCAGTGTGACTCGCGGGGTCCTGCACGCGCTCCGGCTGGGGCGGGGGCGGGGGGCCCTCCGGGCGGAGGCCCGCCTGCTCCTGCGTGTCCGTGTGCGCCGCGTACCAGTCGATGGTGTCCTGGTCGCCGAAGTTGCGGCTCCCCGAGACCGGCTTGTAGGTGGTCGTCACCTGCTCGACCTTCAGGTAATCCTTCTCCCGCAGCGTCCGGACGACCTTCTCCGTGCACTCCATGATCCGGCGGCTGAGGTTCAGCTCCTTCTTGACGGTGGTCGTGATCTCCCGGTAGCCCGCCTCGTCGCGGCCGTAGGTCGTCTCCTCGGTGGCCAGGTGGCGCCAGAACTTGTCCGGGTCGTTCTTGTGGATGCCGTACAGATTCACGACCTGCCGCAACTGGCGCGGGTTATTGGTCCGCCCCTGGTCGTTGTAGACCGAGTCCTCCCACTCGTTGACCGTCTCGCGCTCGCTGACGATCCGGAGGGGGCTCGACGCCGCCTCGCCGTCGCGCTGCAGGGTCGTCTCCACGATCCGGAGCACCAGCTGGTCCGGCATCCGGTAGGTCGTCTCGGTGAGGACCCGCGCCGTCGTGCGGTGCGCATCCCTGGATTCCGCGCACCGTGCGGTCGTCAGCTCCCACGGCACGATCGGCACGCCGGGCGGCGGCGGCTCCTCCTCTTCTTCCGGCGCCGCGGGCTGCTGCACGCCGTAGCCGTAGCGCGGCACCTGCCGGCCCGAGAGGGTCACGGTCCCATAGATCGGGCCCCGCTCCACGTCGATCTCAAAGTCAGAGATGCGGGCGCCCTGGATCGTGTAGGTGAAGTCCGGGGTCATGGCCAGGACGCGCGGCCGGCAGAACACCGTGCTCCCCTGGGCGAAGATGTCCACCTTGAGCGCCTCAACCTGACACCAGGGCTCCACGAGCTTCGCGAGCACGTCGATCGAGCGGCCCACGGCCTCGAAGTCGGCGAGCAGGCGGTAGTCCCGGCACTGCCAAGACAGAGTGAGCCCCGCCGCCTCCACGACCTCCCGCGCCACCTCCTGTGCGGTGAAGAGGCCCACGGCATAGGGGGTGGTGGGCTCACTACCGACCTCCGGCCGCTGGCGCAGGTAGAGCTTGCGGAACGGCCGCTCGAGGAGCAGGGCCAGCTGGTCGCGGCCGCGGACGGAGGCCCGGACGCTATCCCCCGCCTTCCGCAGGGTGAGCCGGTCGATTCGTGCCTCCATCTGGCCGACCGCGTCCACGACTCCGGTGGCGCGGTTGCGCAGGCCGGCGCCCAGGGTGACCGTCTCGGGGAGCGTCGCGGAGCGCACGAGGGCGGAGGCGGCGAGGTCGGCCGTGTAGCCGTCCGAGGCCAGGGCGAGGCTCTGGTCGATCGCAAAGCTGGTGGCGCCGAGGTCGGCCATCAATCCCCCTCCACGGTCCCGACCGGGAGCTGGATGTCGTCCGCGAAGTCGGTCAGGATGCCGGCCGGCACGACGTCCCAGGTATCCACGAAGTCCCCGCCCATCACGGAGCGCACGACCCACTCGTCCAGGAAGTCCTCGACCAGCCCCGGCAGGACCAGCCATTCATCCAGGAACGACTCGCGCACCGTCGCGCGGACCACGAACGTGTCGAGGAACGCCGTGGAGTCCTCGCCGGCCATCTCCACCGGGAGCCTAAAGGCGCGCTGCACGCGCCGGCCCATTTCCAGCGGCACGCGGAAGGCGTGCCCGGGACGGAGAGTGCCGGCGGCCTCCACCGGGATCCGGATGGGCCGGCCCAGCCCGCCCCCCGCCTCGATCGGCACCATGGCGTAGCGGCGGATCCGGCCCATCTCCCACTCGATCGGCACGAGGACGCCCCGGCGGCGGGTTGCCCGGTGCTCCACGGGGATCCAGCACTGCCGCTGTAGGCGGGCCGTCCCCGCGATCTCCACCGGGACGCGGAAGCGGCGCCCTGCGTTCTGCGCGATCGCGACCGGCACCCGGAAGAGATGGGTGACTGGTTGCGTGATCCGCGTTTCGACCGGGACGCAGAAGCGCAGGCCGACTCGCTTTCGGGCTTCGACCGGTACCCGGAAGCGGCGCGCGACGTAGGGCTGCCACTGTTCGACCGGCACGCGGAACAGGCGAGCGACGTGGACCCCGACCTCAACCGGTACCCGGAACAGGCGGGCGACCTCGATCGCGGGGGCAGGCAGCGATACCAGGGAGCTGCACGTCGCCGTGGCATGGTCCCAGGCGGCGAACAAATTCTCATTCGCGATCGTGCCAGGCCCGCTGTGCGCGACCTGCAAGCTGTACTGGTTCGGGGCCGCGGTAGCGAGCGCGTACGTCGATTCGCCCGAGTAGTTCCCTGACAGGTCGCAGGTCTTCCAGCGGAGCGTCCCCAGGCTCCCGGTACGGAGGTACGGCATGATCCAGCCGTCCGCGAGCCCCATCACGCACTGCCAGTCGCAGGTCTCCGGCGAGACGTCCGTGTACTTCCCGTGGTCCGTGAAGGTCGGGTTCACCCCGTCGACCATCTTGATCGCGTACAGATCGCCGTTGCCGTACTCCGCCCCGACGAACAGCCAGGTACTCGTGTCGCCGTGGAGCGGCGCCGCTTGGTGGTTGTAGCTCCGGGCGGCCGTCGCGCGCCGCTGCGTCGAGGCGGTCCAGCCCTGGTCGGGCGCGTTCGCGTGCGGCCGGTGCATCGAGCGCACGCCGTTGCTGTCGTTGAACATCAGGAACAGGTTCGTCGTGCCCGACAGCAGGACCGGCCCGAGTGGCGTGTTCGCGTTGTAGTGCACCGTCCAGGTCGCGGCCCAGCTCGAGCCGCCGTCCGTCGAGTACTTGGTGACGATGGCCTTGCCGGTGCCGCCGTCATCGCGCAGGGCGGCGCACCACCAGCGGCCATTCGGATCCTTGATGAACCGGCGGCGCGAGTACTTGTAGGCGGCATCCCCGGACGCCAGCGTGGCGCCGTTGACCTCCAGCGAGAAGCTGCCCCCGCTGAACGCCGCGCGGTAGAACTTCACCGCGGTATTCAGGGCCCAGGCGCCGGTCGAGACAGCGACCTCATCGCCCCAGACCGTCGCCTCGAACGCGACGTTCCCGTCGTTGCAGACGGTCAGGGCCTCCGCCCAGCTCTCGCCCCCATCGGTGGACCGGAAGACGACGATGCTGTAGTCCGTCTTCCGGCCCACGGCCACCAGCGAGCCGTCGCTCAGCACCCCAAGCGGTCGGCCCACCGTCTCGTGGGCGAGCGTCGAGGCGCTGCCGGTGATATCCGCAACGGTATAGGCCACGGGTGCTCCGCGCTAGATCGTGTTGCCGTCGAGGGTCGGCAGGTAGTAGCTGTTCACGGCCGCGGCGCCGGCGGCCAGTGTGAGGCGGAGCCAGACCTCGATGTATTCGCCAGCCCCCAGGACGCCGCCGCCCGGGACGGCCTTGTCGCTGCCGTTGAAGGTCACGCCGGCGGGTGCCGTGAGGCGGTTGGCCGCCGTGGCCGTCCCGTCGATCGTGCCGACGCCGAAGTCCAGGAGGCCCGAGGGGTCCAGCGTCTCCTTGACCACGGCATTCGTCAGGTCCGTGGAGCCGTTGGTGTTCTTGAGGCAGACCTTCTCGTGCAGGACCTTCGCGTCGCCGCCGGGCCCGTTGGCAGCCGCCTCGTAGAACGGCCGCTGCACGGTCATGATCTCCGCCGGCAACTTGTCGAAGATCAGCCCCTTGGACACGCGCACGCCGGACGTGGCGTCGGGGGGCGTGGCCCACACGCGGTTGACGGTCGCGACCTTGGTCGTCCCGTTGTACCGGATGATCATGCGGGCCTGGTTTGCGCCCGTCCCGGAGGTGATCTGGACGACCATTCCGAGGTAGGCGTCATCAACGGCCGAGGCCCCGGCCGGGAGGGTGACCGTCTCGGCCGCGCCCGCCTGCGCGGTGCCGGTGAGCTCTGCGGTCGTCTTTTCCACAACCACATCTCCGGCGCAGCTCGCGGCCTTCACGGCCTTGAGCACCCGCTCAGGGGTGGCGGTGAAGGCCACGGGCGACTGCCCGTTGAGTTGCTGGACCTCCGTCTGCTTCACGCCGGCGGCGTCCCGGTAGGTCAGCGTGACGTTCGCGTCGTCGCCCGCGTCCATGGACAGCATGCGGGTGCCGCCGTCCCAGTCGAAGAACTCCAGCTTCTTTGACGTGTCGATCGCGCCGCCGATGTTCTCGGTCGCGTCCGTCTCGGACATGACCGCGCAGCCGTACATGACCAACTCGGAAGCCAGGACGCTCATGGTGTAGCCCTCCGGTTAGGCGGCCTCGCTGAAGCGGCGCAGCGCTTGCCGCGCCGTCACCCGTCCCGGGGTGCCCGCCGGCACGACGCGGTTGATCCAGTAGCAGGCCCACTGCCCCACGGCGAGCACGCCCAGGGACAGCGGTCCGGTGCCGAGTGCCGGTGCACTGCCGTAGTTCGGGGCGCCGCCGGCGGTCGTGTTGGCGGTGGGCGGGCTGCCGGCGCCCGTCGCGGAGCCATCGTCCACGTAGGTGTTCGTGCCCCCGCCGTTGATCGTGGCGCGCAGGCTGCTCGCCCCGTAGCTGCCCGAGGCGGTGGTGCGATACAACTTGTACCCCGTGGCGCCCGGGACGGTGGACCACGTCAGCGTCACCCGCTTGGTGGCGATGTCCACGTTGACCGCGACCTCGAGGCTCGCGACCGTCTCCCCGGTGGCGTTGTAGGCCGTGAGCACGTAGTACTGCATCCCCGTCGCCGCCCACACCCCGCCATCCCCGGCCGCGGAGAGCGCGGCGGCCAGCCCGTAGGGGGGCAGCACGGTCGCAGTGTCCAGCGCACAGCGGATCATGCTGGCGCCGTCGTCGGACCCGACCTGGGTGATCGTGAGCGTGAGCGCCAGTGACGCTTCGTCGCCGGCGTTCCGGATGTAGAACTTCTCCGGCGTGTTCGCCACACCGGGATAGGCGATCGGCCAGCTCTTCCCGGTGACCTGCAGGGCCCCGGTCTTGTCGAAGTGCTGCAGGAGCACGCCCATCGCGTCCCCCCTAGCTACCGGTGTAGGTTGCGCCGTAGAGCTTCGCGAGGCTCAGGACCCGGAGACTCAAGCGGTAGCGGTAGAGCGTGCCGACGAACGTCGGGTCCGCGTCGAACGCCAGGATGACGACCGTGGCCTCCAGGCCGGTCCAGTCCGTGAGCGTGTAGCTGGCGCCGCGCGTCCCCGCCATGACGTCCAGCGCCGCGACCGTCGTCCGCTCCATGAGCTGCTGCTCGCCCGACTCCAAGCGAAGCACCAGGTCCTTCGCAAACCGCCCGAAGTCCTGCACCGTGACGGCGCCCTGCAGTCCCTCGTGGACGCTCTTGCGGATCGGCCACTGCCGCTCGTAGACGGCGGGGTCGGTCGTGAATCGCACGCCCCCCAGGTAGACGGTGCCACGCGCCGAGATGGCCATCGGCTCAGCTCCTCGCCGCCTCGTCCTGCAGGTCCTCGATGAGCCGGCGCTTCACCACGTCGTACAGGCTCTCGACCACCTGACTGTGCGCGTCGCGGGCCTTGGCCTTGAGGCCATCCAGGATCCGGGTCGCCGCCGTCTCCACACTCTCCCACGCTTTGAGGTAGTTGCCCGCGAAGGCCTCGGGCGAGGCGCTCGCGGCCGCGGCCGCCGCAGGGCTTGCGGCGACGGGTGCAGCCTTCGCCGGCGTGGCTAAGGCGCTCGCTGCGGCCGCCGCGGCCGGCGGGGTGCCCGTCCCGGACCAGATGGACGTTGGCGTCTTCGGCACCTGCATGGTCCGCGTCTGGCCGTTCACCTCATAGGTGATGGTCTCCATCTGGGCGGCCTGGTCGGCGGCCTTCTTCATCGCGCCGGTCTGCAGGTCGAGGCCGGCCGCGGCCGCCACACTCGCGGCGATGGCCTTCCCCGCCCAAGCCTCGAAGGCCTCGGCCATGCTGTTGACCCGGGTCGCGAACTCCTCGGCCTGCTTGTTGCCCTTGCCGATCGCATCCCACCAGCCGATGGCCTTGTCGGCTGCCTGGGTCGCGGCGTGCCCGAACGTCGTGCTCCAGTCCTCCATCACGCGCTGGGCGTCGCGGAGTGGCTGCGCGATCGAGAGGCCCAGCTTCTCCGCGGTCCAGGCGGCCCCCTGGATGACCTTGCCGATCATCGCCATCAGCTCGCGGAGTACAGCCATCACCGTGGCGTTCAGCGTCTCGGCGGCGGCCATGATCAGGCGGAACGTGTTGACCACGAACATGCTCGCCTCGGCCAGCTTGGCCACGGCCTGCGCCGCCCAGACGAAGCCTTTGACGATCGCCTCCGCGGTCTGCACCGCCCAGAGCCGGAGCTGCCCGGACTCGGCCAGCTCCTTCAACTTGGCCAGGAGCCGGCCCAGGACCTCGTTTGCCAGCGGGATGAGGTAGTTCCCGACCATCGTGGCGAAGCCCTTGACCGCCCCGCCGATGCTGGTCAAGGTGTCGTTGAACTCCTCCGCCGCCTTGGCCTGCACCGTGTTGAACGTGGCGCCGAACAGCTCCGCCTCCTTGCGCTGCGCCTCCAGGGCGGCCCGGCCGGCGTTCAGCATGGGGATCATGTTGGCGCCCGACTTCCCGAAGATGTCCATGGCGTAGGCCGTCTTCTTGGCCCCGTCCTCCATCTTCGAGAACTTGTCGGCGACCTCGAGCATGATCTGCTCGGCGGTCTTCAGCTTCCCGCCCGAGTCGGTGACCTTGATGCCGAGGGCGGCGAAGGCGTCCTTGGCCGTGCCCGTCCCCTGCGAGGTCTCCACGATGTTGCGGGAGAGGATCTGCAGGCCCTTGCCGAACTCCGCCAGTTCCACGCCGGCGAGGTCGGCCGCCAGTTTGTAGCCGGACAGGATCTCCGTCCCGATCGCGACCCGCTGGCTCATCTTCGCGAGCTGGTCTCCGGCGTCCGCCGTCGTCTTGAGGACCAGCGCGAGGCCCCCGGCGCCCGCCGTGATCGCGCCCGTGACGGCCAGCATGGCGGTCTTCATGCCGGACGCCATGCGCTTGCCCGCCTCGCCGACGGTCTTCTCGATGCCCGCGAGCTGCTTGTTGAGCGCCGAGTCGTCCGCGACGATCTTGAGCAGCGCCTCGGCGAACTTGATGCGCGTGGCCATCTAACGCCTCGCTCCCACCATGCTGCGGAGGCTGTCCCACGCCTGGTCATGATTGACCTGGCGCGGGGTGACCTCGGCCGCCCGGGCCGCCCGCGTCCAGGCACGGAACAGGTCGCGGCGCAGCGAGTCCTTCAGGATCGGCAGGAGCGCGACCGCCGCCTGGTCGAGTTGCTCCTGCGCGTGGATCTCCGGGATCAGCTCCAGGAACCGCCCGAGCTGGCGGAGGCTCAGGCGGCGGATCTCGGACCATCCCCACCCGTAGAACCGGCCGACGCGGGCGAATTGGTGCCCGAGGCGGAGGGCGCCGCGCCGGCCATCGGAGGGACCTCGGCGGCCCCCATGGCGCCCTGCACGACCAGGAGGATCTGACTCGCCGAGAGGGTGCCGAGCGTGGCCCGGTCCATGTCGGGGACGAGGATCTGCATGTAGCGGAGGCCGAGCTCGAGCTGCTCGCGCGGGGTCTTGCCCTGCAGCTCCTGCTCCGCCCGGAGCAGCAGGAGGGCATCGTCCAGCGGCACGTCGTTGAAGTTCCGGACCGGGTACAGCCGGCCCCGGAACTTGATGGTCCGCCCGGGCGCCGGGGCGAAGGCGTCCAGGTCGATGAGGTACTCGTCCTGCGGAGGCATCGGATCTCCTTTGCGTGGCGGTGAGGGCGCGCCCTACGACGCCAACTCGTCGCCGAAGTACCCCCAGCGCCCCGTGGTGTCGTTCGGCCAGGCCTCGAAGGTCGCGGCCAGGACGCGCTGGGTCTCCGCGTTGAACTCGACGCTCAGCTCCCCCTCCACCGGCGAGGCCTCCGGGATGACGAGGATGTCCTTGGCCAGGGCGCTCTCCACGCCGCCCACGATCTTCTTGAGCGTGAGCTTCTTGGCGAGGCTGCGCAGCGAGAGGCCGACCCGGTTGGTGAAGTCCACGCGGCCGTTGTCGCCGGTCAAGACCGCATGCGGAAAGGCGCGCGCGAAGTTCTGCAGCGTGAGCTCCTTGAACTCGATCGTCAGCTGCACGCTGCCGCCAGTGAGCACCTTGTCCACCGGGCTCGTGCCGCGCTGCGAGGCCGTGAGCGGCGCGGCCTCGGAGCCGAGATTGAGCGTGACGTTGCCGAGGTAGCCGACGTTCACGTCGACCGCGCTCTCCTCGAGGTAGACGTTGCAGGGGCCCAGCTCCAGGTTGTCGCTGCTCGGCGGCATCTCTCGGCCCTCCTCTCGCCCCGCGGCGTGTGGACAAAGAAAAACGCCAGCGGGACTCTCCGCTGGCGTCGTCTGTGGCAGATACGGTGCTGCTATCGCTTGCGCGCCGTGATCAGCAGGTTCGTGCCCTCGTGGCCCTTCGCCGACACGATCTCCATCCCCCGGACCGTGAGCATCGCGGAGAGCATGGCGACCGTGAACCCGGCCCGGTGGAAGTTCTCGGCGTAATCCTGGCCGCCATAGACCCGGTACGCCTTGACCTCATCCGACGCCCGCCCCTCCAGGATGAACCGCGCGAGCGCCTGCAGGTCCGGCGTCTTGAGGTGGAGGAGCCCGCCCGGTGCGAGCAACCGGATCCACTCGTCCAGGACGGCACCGGCCTTCACCTGGGGGACGTGCTCCAGCACGTCCTTGGCCCAGATCTCCGCGGCCGCGCCGTCCGCGAACATGTCCCGGAGGTCGGCGACGTCGGCTCGGAGAAAGGTCATGCCGTCCGGGGGCAGGAGGTTCCTGCAATCCATGTTGACCACGCCCCCGCCCATCCAATCGGCGCCACAGCCGAGATTCAGGCGTAGGGGCGGGATCACCCGCCCCCCGTTCTTCGGGGCGAGCGCGGCTTTCTCTTCGAGGCTCAGCTCACGCGTCAGCACATGCGCTCCTTCCACAGCCGGCAGAATCGCTCCTGGTAGAGATGCATCTGCGCCGCCAGGCCGCCGGACACCCGCTGCGCCTCTGGCAGCCGCTCGGCCTGCAGCGCCTCCAGGGGATGCGACACGACCCCGAAGGCGTCCACGGCGGCCGCCCGCGAATCGATCGCCACGTTGACCACGCCGATCCCGCCGAACGCGAGCGCCGGGATGGTGGCGTGCACGCAGAGGGACACGAGCACGTCCGCCCGGGCCAGGAGCCTCAGCAGGTCGTCCGACTCGGTCACGAGCGCCACGTGCTGCAGGCCGGCGTCCTGCGCGTGGTGGAAGTCCCCCGCGTTGCGCGTGACGGCCACGGTCGGGCGCGTCTCGGCGAGCGCCCGCTGGTGCCGAGCCAACGCCACGAGGGCCCCGGCGGGCACCCGCTCGTCGGCCCGCACGACGATCACGTGGCAGTCCGGCGCGCGTGGCTCGATGCCCCACCAGTACCGCGCCCACCAGGAGCCGCAGGGCATGACGGGGTACTGGTCGCCCAGGGCCTCCGCCGCGGCCGCGAAGATGGCATCCCGCGGCAGGACGAGGTCCAGGCTGCGCTCGTATGCCAGGACGGTCCGGTTGCAGTCGGCCACGAGGACCAGGTCCCGGGCCGCCTCCACGGTCGGCTGCCAAGCGACGTGCACGCCGGGGAACAGGTCCGCGACCTTGACGCCGGCCGCCTTGACCGCGAGGACATCCTCCCAGAATCCGAAGTCCCGGTAGCGCCGCAGGTCGGAGCCCAGCCGCGGGATGCCGCAGAGCACCAGGCTGTCCGCGTGCGCCCTGGCCCAGCCCCAGCAGTCGGCGTCCCGCTGCATCAGGTCGATCACGTGAAACACGGCGTCGGGCTGCGCCTCGCGCACCAGGTGCTTGATCCCGGCCACGATGAGCGCGTGGCCGCTGTTCCGCCACACATCGCGGGCCGCCGGGGTCAGGAGGCAGCAGTGATGCACGGGACCGCCTCCAGGATCTGGTCCACCGTCGCCCGCGGGTAGCAGCGGGAGAGCGCCACCCCCGGCACGGTGGGCAGCTGGGCCGCCGACAGGTGCCGCGCGCAGTCCCGATACCGGACGTTGATGCAGGGGCTTGCACACGTCTGCACGGGCACGGCCGTCGGGTAGTAGCGGCAGTAGGCCGCCCCGTCGTTGACGTTGAAGATCCCGACCGTCCGCGTGCCGAGGATCCCGCCCCAGTGGAAGGCTGCCGTGTCGGCCGCGACGATCAGGTCTGCCGCGGCGCAGGCCGCGCCCATCTCCCGGAGGGAGAGGCCGGTGAGTGTGGGCACGGGTCCCGGCACCGGGGCGTTGTGCAGGAGGCCCACCCGGTAGCCGCGCCCCGCGAGGCCGGCGACCAGTTCCGCGAACCACGGGTAGTTCTTCGTCGGCGATGCCGTGAACGGCGCCAGCAGGCAGACCGGGCCGATCCCGCGGAGCGTCTGTGCCAGGAGCCGCCGCGCGGCCGCGCGCTCCTCCTCCCGGATCACGATGCAGGTCCGCGGCGCCGCGACCTGCAGGCCGAACCATCGGCCCCACATGTCCAGGCGGTTGCGCCAGCGGAGTCCGTGGCCGTCCCCGTCCACCCCGCCGTACGCGACAAAAAAGTTCTCCCAGACGTGGCACCCGATCGAAATGTCCTCGATCAGGTCATAGGCCTGGACGACTGCGTCCCGCACGGCCGAGCGGTGGTAATCCGTCCCAACCGCGAACACATCCTCGTAGGCGAGCAACTGGAGGCCGCTCCGCTCGAACAGCGGGTGATAGTGCCGCGGCACGGCGTAGGTGACGCGGATCTCCGGGTACTGGGCGGCCAGCATCGGGAACAGCATGGAGCTGATGAGGATGTCTCCGAGGCCACCGTACTTCCGCACGATGAGCAGCGACTCCCCGGGCTGGAGTTCGTCCAGCCGGGAGCGCCGCGTGGGAAACTGCACGATGCCGGAGGGCCGGGCCCCGACGCGCCGGCGGAGGGCCAGCCAGGCGCCTTGATGCGGGTCCACCGTGGCATGCCGGCGGAAGATCCGGACCGGCGCGGAGATGATCGCAGAGCGCATGGCGCGTCAGGCCCCCGCGGCCGGCACGTCGGCCAGGACGGTCCAGTGCCCGCGGACCAGCGTGACCACGCGCCCGGAGCTGAGCGTGGCCTCCAGGTCATAGGGGGCCCGGACGCGCGGCGTCTGCGCCGCGGTCTGCTCGGCTGTGAGCTCCACCCGCACGATCCCCGGTCCGGTCGCCTGGACGACGGTCCCCGTGACGCTGAGGCCCGCCACGCGGAGGCGCACAGTCGCGCCCGTGAGGTTGGGCCAGGTCCCGCCGGCGTCCGTCCAGGTGAGGGCCCGGCCGTCGGCCGCCGCGTAGTCATTGCCCCGGACGATGGTGACGGCGCCGGACGATGCGACGGGGGACGACGTGACGATCTGCCCGGAGCCAATCCGGCCAAGCGCCGCCCCCGCGGTTCCTGCGGTGTAGCTTCCCGGCACTAGGTTTTCCAGTGGGTCCGCCGCGCTGCCGGCCTGATTGATCTTCGCGCCGACGGTCCCGGGCACCTTATGGTCAGCCGCCGAGACATCGAGGACTGCCGACGCGTTTTGGGTCGCGCTGGGCGCAAAGCCCACCTTGTCCGTCAGGCTCCGGGTCACGTAGGCCCACACCGCCGCCGCGAGGTCCGCCACGAGGGTCCCAAAGCTGGTGAGCGTCCGCACGCCGGAGGCCCACACCGCCGCCGCGATGGTCGCCGCGGAGTCCGGTGCGGTGTAGCCTGCCGCCGCGAGCCGGGTCGAGATAGCCACGTCAAGGTTGGTGGTGATGGCGGCGGCGATGGCGGCGATGGTCGCGTTGTCCGGGGCCGTGTAGCTCGCAGCCGCCAACCGCGAGGAGACCAGCGCGTCCAGATCCTCGATGCCCGCACGGCCAATCACCCACAGCGAGGGCACGTGCTGCTGATCCACCGTGCTGTCGGCCGTCTTGAAGACCGCCGTGTACTCGCCCTCCGTGGCGGTGCTCCCGCTCGCCAGGACATAGGAGTACAGCCCGCCGCCCAACTCCGTGACCACACCGTCCGACACGATCTTGGTGCCGGCCGGATTGTATACGTCCACAGTGGGCGAGAGGCCCGTCTTGCCCTGCTTGCTCGCCGTAAAGAACGCGTAGAACGTGACGTCTTGGGAGACCTGCTCCAGCATGAACGCCTCCTACGCAAGCGCGATCCCGTACTTAGTGGCCAAGTACTGTTCGACCTGTGCCATTTCCTCAACCGTCAGCGCGCGGTCGTAGTAGATCACTTCGGCGATGTCGCCATCCCAATGGTCTCTCCCGCCCTGTTTCGCGCCGATGGTAAACGGATTCGTGTCAACGGGAACGGCTGCAGTCCGCTCAATGACGCTCTGAACGGCGCCGTTCAGCCAAAACCGCGAGAGTGCGGCGCCTAGCTGAACCGCGACAATGTAGAACGTGCCATCTACAAGCAGTCCAGGCGCTCCCACTGCACGGGGATACCGTGTATTGGGATACCCATTCCCCAAAACCACAATGTCTTTGGGCTGCCAATCCTCGAACGCGCCGCCTACCTGATACACAGCGACTCCAGGATAAGGGGCGGCCCCATACCCCTTCGCAAACACGGCGCGGTAGCTCGCGACGTTCCACGGTCTGGCACATACAAAGAATACCGTCAGGGCTTCGCCCGTTTGATATCCGGCACTGGCAAGGAAGTCATCCGCGCCGTCGAACCGTACAACGGGTTGCCCATTCAAGACGTTGGTCTTGTAGACCGGCAGCCTCGTTTCTTCGACCTGGTTCACGTGATTCGCCTGGCCGCTCTCGTCCTGCCAGGCTTCTACCGGATTGCCGTCCACCTTCCCAGTGATCCTCCCGGAGTCCAGCCAGAGCCGGCAACCGGGCACGCTCGTGGGCACCCACGGATCATCGCCCGCAGGAAGGACGCTCCGCGATGCAACTCCCAACGGGCTCAACTGGCCGCTTAATGGAGCAAGGATCACGTGCCGCTCCCTATGCGCGTCCACGAGAGCAGGGTCACTGCCCTCCTGGACGCGCTCAGTCTCGCCTAGACGCTGAGGCCAAGGGACGGGGCATCCGGCACGCGGTAGTCCACGTTCACTTCATTCGACAGCGCGCCCTCGCCCAGGTCGTTGACGCCACAGGCCGCCACGTAGTACACGCCAGGCTCCGGCAGCACCTCGCCCATCGGCTTACTGAAGTTCGGCTCCATGGGAAAGTCCCTGTGCCCGGTGTACTCACCGGGACTGGCGCCCCACTTGAAGCGCACGGATGAGGCAAGTCCGCCGGTCGCGGGCATGTCGACATTGAACCGGGACGCGGGGAGCACCTGCGTGGGAGGCATGTTGGCTTCTCCTTTCATTCACAGCGTGAAGTACAGCGCTACCAGCCCTACCAGGATGGGAGCTGCTAACGCGAGGATGCGCTGTAGATCCGCGTTGCCACTCTCAGACTCCCCTAGCCGGCATTCGCCGGATCGCCCCGGCGGGTGTGGTACGTGATGACCGCCTGCAGCCGCGCGGAGGCCATCGTGCCGGGCACCGCGTCCACCGTGATGCTCCGGCCCGTGATCCGCGTCCGCCTGGCCAGGCCGCCCCGCGTCTGGTCCACCATGAGCGCGCGCTCCATGTCGGCGAGGAGGCGGTTGGCCAGCGTGGGCAGGTTGGCCCCGTCGGCCGCGCGACACCAGCCGTCCACCGTGAGCGGCAGCTCCCAGGTCAGGAGCCAGTTGTCCTCGGGGGGCTCGTCCTCGTCCCCCTCCTGGAGCCAGACGGCGGGGAGCTGCGTCAGGTCCTCAGGGGCCGGCGGCGCGCCCCGGTGCACGGCCGCTAGCGCGTGGTGGTAGGCGCTCGCGCCGTCGATCAGCGCGAGACTCGCCTCGCAGTGCTGCAGGATGCGCTCGCGGATCGGATCGTCAGGCATGGAGCTTCCGCTTGGCGACCTGGCCCAGCAGGTACGCCGTCTCGTGCGCCAGATTCTTGGCCAGGGCCTCGGCGGCCTTGGCCTGCTGCGCGGCGAAGATGCCCTTCTCGATCACGACATTGGAGAGGACCGGGCCCACCTGCTTCTCGATGGGGAGGCGCGGCTTGCCCTCGCGCGCCCAGACGTTTGGCCGCCGGCGCCCGGGCATCGTCGCGATGAAGGCAGACCGGATCAGCTCGCGGCCGCTCGGCCCCTTGTAGGTCACGCCCAGCCGGGTCTGCTTGGCCCCGAGGCGCATCAGGGAAATCGCCCGGCCCCGCGCCACGATCTTGGCCTCCAGGTGGTCCTTGGTGGCCGGGATCATGGGTAGCATGGGCCGGAGGTCCTTCGCCGGCAGGCGGATCTCCTTCCGGATCTCGCGGAGGACCTGCGTGCGCACCGTCCGGGCCGTCTTGTTCAGCGCGCGCATGATGGCCTGCGGGGCGCGCCTGCCCAGCTGGTCCAGCGCGCGCTTGAGCTGCGTGGTGTCCATCGACACCTTGATCGTGGGCATCATGGTCAGTCGGCCTCGGTCGGGATGACGATGACGCGGATCTCGTCCGCGGTCTTGCCGAGGATCGCCTCGACGGTCCAGGTCAGGACCTCGCCGCCGGCCCGCTCGGGGCACGCGACGAGCGTCCCGCGTGGCACGCGGGGCACGGCCGAGCGCATGAGGGCCAGGGTGTACAGCGGCTCGTTGGTGGACCGCAGCACGCCCGGCACCTCGTAGGCGACCGGCGCGAGCCAGATGGCAGACGTCTCCACTGGCTCTGCGCCGGGCACGGTGACGGTTGCGGGGACGCCGAACGCCGCGAAGGGGATCGCGACGTCCGGGCGGAGGTCAGACATCGGCGGCTCCGGCTTAGCTCTGCGTCAGCTTCACGACCGCCCGCGGGATCAGGCAGAGCGGCAGCGGATTGCTCTGCGAGTGGATCTCCACCCAGCGGTTGTACTTCTCGTCGAAGGCCATCTTGGCGTACAGCGGGAGGCCGATCGTGTTGACGGTCTCCATGAAGTCCGCCGGCGCGAAGAACGTGGTGAACAGATCGCCCTGCTCGAGCTGCACGCCCACCGGGAACGCGTAGGCGCAGTCGGCATCGATGAAGGGGACGGAGCCGCTGCCGTCCGCCTTCAGGACGCTGCCGCGGTACTCCTCGAAGTCGATGCCGCCGAACCGGAAGCCGTTGCGGAGATCGCTCCGCAGGACGATGCCCTCCTGGTACTTGAAGCTCTCCTTGACCTCGGCGTGCCCGACCAGCGCGTCGAACCAGCCAGACGAGCAGAAGCAGCGGATGCCCTCGTAGCTCGCGCCGCCGAGCACGTCCTCGATCTGCCGGATCACGCCCACGCAGGCGGCCCGCACGTCGAGGGTGTCGCTCGTGAACTCGAAGTCCGCGGTCTGCTGCGAGACGCCGAACTCGGTGAAGAGGTTGTAGAGCACGGTGCTGCCGTCGCCATCGAGGATCAGGCCCTTGAGGGCGCCGATCCGGAGGTGCTCCAGCGTGACCTCGTGCATGTTGCGCAGCGTGGTGAGGCGCTGGTTGACGACCGGCTGCACGGCCTCCATCTCGGAGGACGAGCCGAAGGCCCGAAGCCCCTGGATGGAATCGGCGTTGATCCGTGATTCGCGGGCGAGGTGGATGACGTTGAAGGAGCGGATCGTCCGCTTCTCCCCGCCGATCGTGTCGGGGACGCCACCGCGGGGCGAGCTCTGGATGAGCGAGAGCTGCCCGCTCTTGGACTCGATCATGACGCTCGTCGTCGGGACCCCCATCTCGCTGAACAGGCCGAGTTGCGCGATGCGCCGGGGCCTGAACGGCGTCTCGATGATGGCCTTGGTCAGGCTTGTCATGGAGAAGCCATCCGCCTTGAAGACATCCAGGGTGGGCATTTTTGTCTCCGTTCTCCCGGGCAGGCCGGGGATGTGAGGACAAACGAAAACGCCAGCATCAGGGTGGCGATGCTGGCGTTTGACTCCAGTTCAGCGGTGTGTGAGTGGCCGGCTTAGCTCCCCGCGTCCGCCGGCGGCGTGTAGTCGCGGACCAGGACACCCTGAGCGCGCAGCAACGCCATGGCGGTGAGCACCACGGCCTGGGCCTGGCTGTTCCAGTCGAGGTCGGCGCCACGCACGGACGCGACCTTGTCGATCACGACGCCCGCCATGTTGGCCGGGGCGGCGCCGTCGTTTGTGAGCGGCGCGTAGAGGATCCCCAGGTTCGCCCCCTCCACGGCGGTCTCCGCCGTCATGGGCGCCCAGCCGAGCACGCCCTCGACCAGGACGGCGCCCGCTGGCAGGGTGGTCGCCGCCGGGACGATGACCGTGACGTTCTCCCGGCTGTAGCTGGCGTGCGGCTCCCACAGGATGAACTCGCCGGCGTGCGTTCCCTCCACCAGGTACGGCATGACCTACGCTCCTTTCTGCCCGACGCGGGCACGGCGCTCGGCGTAGATCGCCGAGGGGTTCAGGGCGGCCTTCGGCTTGGCGGGCACATGCCCGTCCGCCGGCAGCTTGGTGTCGATCTCGACCATGTCCATCTTGGCCGTGATGGTGGTCAGGTGGGTCTTGACCTCGACCACGGGCATGCGGGACGTGATGTAGCCCTCGGCCAGCTCGGGGAGCTTGGCCGCGGCGCAGAGGCCCCGGATCTCCGTCTGCCGGTCGGCCTCGGCCTTGCGGGTGACCTGCTCCTGCTGGACGCGGGCGGTCACCTGCTCCGGCGTGGCCTTGCTGGCGAGCAGCTCCTCGGCCAGGTCCAGGCAGCCGACCTCGCGGCAGGCGGCCAGGACCGCGGCGGGGTCGGCCGGGGCGGGAGACTCCGGCGCCACCTTGGCTTCCGCCTTCGCCGTCAGCGCCGCCACGCGCTCGCGGTACTGCTCCGGGATCTCGCCGAGCGCCTTCAGCGAGCGCGGGTCGAACGCGGCCGTCACCGCGGCGGGCTCGATGATCTCCGTGGCGAAGCCGTTCTTGACGGCTTCCTCCGCGTCCATCCAGGTGGTGGCGTCCATGAGCGCCTGGACCGCCTCGGCCGAGAGCTGGGAGACCCACCGGTACGTGGCCACGATGGCGTCGCGGATGCTGTCGAGCGCGTCGGCCATGGACCGCATGTCCTTCGCCTCGCCCCAGACCAGGCCGGACGGGTTGTGGATCATGACCATCGCGTTGCTGGCGATCTTGATGCTGTCGCCGGCGCTCGTGATGATGCTCGCGGCGGAGGCGGCCAGGGCCTCGATGAGCATCTCGACCGTGCGCCCCCGCTCCGTGCTCTGCGCGCGGAGCATGTTGGCGATCGCGACCGCATCGAAGACGGAGCCGCCCGGGCTGTTCACGTGGACGCGGAGGGTCTTGACCGATTCGGGAAGGGCCTTCAGCTCGTCCAGGAACTTCTTGGCCGAGACGCCCTCCCCGGTCCACGGGTCCTCGCCGATGAAGTCGTACACCCAGATCTCGGCGACGCTGGCGTCCGCCTGCATGGTGATCCGGTACCACTCGCGGGGGGCCGCCTTGACGGGGCTCGCCATCGCTACGCTCCTTTCGCTCGCGCCGGCGCCGCCGGCTCCGGCTCCTGGTTGCTGACGGTGCCGCCAGACGGGCGCCCGCCGTCAGAGTCGAACTGCAGCCCCAGGCTGTCCGCCCGGGCCCGGTCCGCGGCGATCTCCGCGTCCACCGTCTCCACGTCCCAGCCTCGCTCCTTGACCACCTGCTGGCGGCTCTTGAAGCCAGACCGCACCATGAGCTTCTCGTGCTCCACGTCCTGCACGGGATGCAGGTAAGGCCAGGCCGGCGGGGTCCACTCCACGCGGGTCCATGGCCTCGGGTCGGCCCAGTACGCGGCCGGTGCGTCGAGGGCGCCGGCCAGGATCGCGCGCGTGATGAACGCGAGCCAGATCCGGCGATTCAGCATGTGGGCGACCACGTGGTGCTGCCGCTGCTCGATGCGCCGCCGGAACTCCTGGATGATTACCCGGAGGCTGCGGTCGCTCACCTGGCCCAGGTCGCCGGTGAGCAGCTCGTAGGGGACGCCGACGGCCACCGCGGCGCCGCGGAGCTGCAGACGCAGGAACTCCGAGTAATCGCCGCCCACCTGGGGCGGCTGCGAGAAGGTGACATCCTCGCCCGGCGCCAGCTCCTGGAAGAGCCCGGGCTCCAGGCCGACAAGGGCCCGGTCGTTCTCGGTCTCGATCGCTTTCCCGGTGAGTGGGTCCACCTCGGGGCTGCTGTCCACAGCCGGCGGCCGGATGAAGCCGACAAACAGATTGGCCAGCTTGTGCCGGACGCGCACGGCATCGTCCGTGTTGTCGATGTCGTGCAGGCGGATGATCGCGCGGGTCAGCTGCGGCAGCCCGCGGATCTGGCCTGCCCGGATGGGCGCGTAGAGGTGCACCATCTGGTCGGCCGGGATGCGCACCATGGCGGCCCCGGCCTGGAATGGATCGAGCTGCTCGGGCCGTTGCTGCCAGCACCAATACGCGGCGCGCCGGCCGATCTTGTCGAACTCGATGCCGGCCCGGATGGGATTGCCGTTCGGCGCCGTCGTGGTGTAGTCCTGTGGGACCAGCTCGGCCTCCAGGAGTTGCACCTGGAGGGGGACCGTGAGCCCGTCGCCCGGCAAGCGCGGGCGCAGGCGGATGAATTCCTCGCCGCCCTCCAGCCAGCCTCGGACCGCCAGCGACTGCTGGCCGTAGAAATCAAGCAGGCCGTCCGCGTCGGCCTCGCTCGTCCAGTCCCACCACAGCTGATGCAGGCGCTTCCGGAACTCGGGATCCGGCGCCAGGCTCTTCGGCGTGATGCCCGTCCCGACGATGTTGCTCACGAGGGAATCAATCCCGGCCTCGGCGTGGCCGTCGTTGCGCACCGCCGCGCGGGAACGATCGCGCAGGAGGCCCAGGGAGTAGACCAAGCCGGAATTCGGGCCAACCGTCGGGGCGTGGATCCCGCGCGCGCGCCGCGTGGTGCTCGCCCCCTCGTAGGTGGCGAGGGCGCGGACGGTCGTGCGATGGCGATACGGCACGAGACCTTCGCCGGACCGCTGGATTGGCCGCCCGTGCTGGTCGAGGAGCGCCATGGCCTTACAGCCCCTTGCTCGAATGACCCAAATACTGCCGCGGCCGCGCCGGGGTGGCGGAGCGTGCGATGTCCGCCGCCATGGCGGCCCGGGCCCGGAGCATCTCCGAGACAGAGCGGTACGTCACCGAGCGATCGGCGAAGCTAACCGACTGCTCACCCTTCGCGATCGCGGCGTCCAGGGCGTCGAGGTCCGCCTGTGTGAAGGGCATGGCGCTCCCCCCTACCCCACCCTGGGCGGGTGGACGATCTGCCCGGCGGGCTGAACGGACGTCGGGCCGACGGCGGCCCCCTTGTGGACCACGACCAGGTCCGGCGGGGCGTGCCTCGCGGCCGCGGCCGCCTGGGCCCGCTGCTCCAGCCGCGCCTTGTCGAACAGCACCTTGTGGTGCGGGCACCGCTGTAGGCCGTCAGAGCAGGTGATCAGCATCCCGTCCGCGCAGGCCAACTGGACCTTGCCGTCCACCACGCTGTCCGCGCAGACCCAGCGCCGGACCGTGTGTGGCCGGCGGTGGGAGCGGCCGCTGGCATCGTCGTGCCGCCGCGGCCAGGACTTCCGCTCGCGTGATCGCTTGCCCATCGTGCGGTCTCCTATGGCGCGACCCCATCCACGAATCGCGCCTCGATGCTGAGCTCGTCGATCTCTTGCCGCACGGCGTCGATCAGGTCCTCGAGCTTCTCGCGGAGCGACCCCTCGAACCGCCCGATGGTCCGCATCCGCTCCAGCTCGTGCAGGTGCACCGAGAGGTGCAGGGCCCGGGTGTGCGGCGACAGCGGGCGCTCGGCCATGTCAGCGACCCAGGTACGACGAGCGCCAGACGCGGCGGCTGGTGGCGCGCGCGGGCGTCGGCGCGGGTGCTGGGGGCGCCGGCCTGCCGCTCACCGCCTGCGTGGCGGCTTTCAGGTTCTCGACCAGGACCTCGGCCGGCGGCGGCGCGGCAGGCTCGGCCGGCTTCACCGCGGCCCGGATCCGCGCCGCCATGTCCGCCAGATTCGGCCGGAGGATCCGGAAGGCCGCGAGGGCATACACCGCCTGGTCGAGCGCGTGGTCTGCCTCGCGGTCCTGGATCCACACGCTCGCGACGGCCTCGCCACGCCGGTTCACGCGCTTCTCGCGATGGTGGGAACAGAGCTGCGCGAAGAATTCGTGGTCGAGGTCCAGGCCGGCCGGGAAGTGTGTGAAGTACGGGCCGCCGTCCCCCGCCAGGGCGAGGCTCGCCATCACCTGGGCCTTCCCGGCGTCCGTGTTCACCCCGTACAAGGCGACGGGCCGAATCAGCCGTTTCGCCCGCGCGGCCGCACTCCGCGTCTTCGATGCGGTCGTCTGCCCATGCATCGGCGGCGCGACGTGCCAGATGAGCTGCTCGTCGCCCTTGTCATCGCCCTTGATCGCGTAGATGCGCCGCACTTGATAGCGACGGACGAATTCGTAGATCTCTTCCGTCGCCCAGCCGGTATCGATGCACGTGGCGTGAATGGGGAGCTGCAGCCCGCTGGCGTGCTGGTACTTCCTGGACAACGCCTCCAGGAGCGCGCCCTGCGTCTCACCCTTCCGCGGGTCGCCGGGGACCGTGCGGTAATCGACGAGCCAGCGCTCCATCATTGGACCCCAGCCGTAGACGGACATCAGGAACCCGCTGGCCTGGACATCCACGCCGGCCGTGAGCGCGGCGGCGGGCGCCGGCACCTCGATCGGTGTCCCATCGGCGAGTGTGCCGTAGTCCTCGACGCGGACCTCCAAGTCCGAGGCCTCCATATGGCTGGTGCGGTCGTCCCAGCCCTCGCCGAGGTACGTGTTGACCCAGACCTTGAAGGTCTCGCGGCCACCGGCCCGCGCCAGCAGGAACTTCTCGACCATCTCCTGCAGGGTGACCCAGGGGCTCAACATGCCCGGGACGTGGAAGCCGGCGAGCCCAGCCTCCTGCGGCTCGGCCGTCGGCTTCCACCGCTCGTCCTCTGGCAGGGACTTGAGGAATGCCATGCGTTGCGGCTCGAAGATCATCCAGCCGCAGCCGCACTTCGATTCGCCTGGGCACTCGATCCGGGCCGTCGCGGGATCCCGGTCTGCGAAGACCACCCGGAAGTGCTCTTCGTCGTTCCACGTGATGTAATCCACCCGGCCACAGCGCGGGCACCTGGCATGAAACCGCCGCTTGTCGCTCCGCTCCCAGAGCGCGGAGATCCGCCCGCCCATGAGCGTCGGCGTCGAGACGAAAAACACGATCCGGTCATGGAACGTCGTGGTGCGGTTCGCGAGCAACTGCGCCGGGTCGCCCTCTTCCCCCACCACGGCCGGGAACCGGTCGCAGTCGTCCGCCATCGCCAGGCGCACCGACCAGCGCGCGAAGGTGTTCGGCGTGTTGGCCCCGCCCAGCGCCAGGAAGCCACCCGGGAACATCGTGAGGTCCAGGGTGGACTCCGGCCGCCGGTCCTCGCCGTAGATCCGCCGTGTCTGCACCGACGCGCGGAGCGCCGGCGTCGAGCGGATCATATCGGCCAGCCGCTCCTTGCTGAAGGCCTGCGCCGCAGCCGCGGTCGGGTGCACGAGCAGCATCGGGCAGGGGTCGTGCTCCATGTGGTAGCCGAGCACGTTGTTCAGGGCCTCCGACCCACCAGACTGGTGGCACTTCATGAGCGCCACCGTCCGGACGCCAGGCTCGTGCACGACGTTCATGATGCCGGGCAGGTGCGGCACGTCCTCGGAGCGCCACCGGGCCCCGCGCGCGGCGCTCGTCTCCGGGAGCACCCGGTTCGCGTCGGCCCACTCGCTGACAGTGAGCTTCGGTGGCGGGGCCCAGGCCTCCGCCCACTCGGCGATCGGCGAGGCGCCGTACCTCACGCATCGCCTTTGGCCGCCGCGACCAGGTCGATCCCCTTGCGCCACCGGGCCATTTCCTCCAGCGCCTCGCGGATCAGGTCCGCCACGGCCGGCTGTTGCTCGAGCGTGACCAGGCCGGCCTGCGCCATCCGGCGGGGAAGCGCGCGTAACTTGGCCTTGGCGGCGACGATGAAGGCTTTGCCATCCCGGACGACCTGGGCGCGCGGCAGTAGCTCCTTCCGGGCCTCCAGGAGCCGCAACTCGTTCAGGTCGGCCTGGGAGCGATCCCGCCGGGCCCGGGCCTCGCGGTCCCCGCTCGCCGTCTTGCCCGTCTTGAGGTACCCCAGGTACGCCGGCACGATCGTGAACGGGTCGTACTCCGAGGGCCGCCGGCCGCTCCCGCGTACCGTCGGCACGATCACGCCGTCCGCCTCGAGCTTGGCGAAGGTCCGCTCCGCCATGCCGCCGAGGAGCCGGCAGGCCTCCGGGCGGCGGATCAGGACCGGAGTAGGAGTGCCGGTGTCCTGCATTGCAGCCTTAGGGGCACCTGCGAGGGGGGCAAAAGCCGCGTGCCGCGTCACCCGCACTCTCCGGATCTCCCAGGGGCCCCCGCCGATTGTCCGCGCGCATCGGCAGTACCTGGCACGCCGCTGCACGCCCCACACCCCCGACCAGCGCGTACCGCTCGCGGAAGGCACAGCGGTCGGGACCGCGAACAGCGCGGAACAGGGCGGCGACCTCACGGCTGATCGGATCGTGGTCCACCATGGCTGCCCTCAAACGGCGACGCCCCCGGGGCTGGACGGGCCGCCGGGGGCGCTGGCGAGGAGGAGGCGCGGGCGCTTCGCTGACACCTCTCCGATCGTGGCCCGGAGTATCGCACAGGTTTTTGGTCAGCCACGGCAATTGGACCCCTTCTGTACCCCTATTGGACCCCTTCTGTACCCCTTGACAACCGTTTCGACAGACGGCGCGCGCGGCGGCTGAGCAGCAGGTCATTGCGTTCCAACTCGCGGGTGATCCGATACGCCGATGCCGCCCGCTCACCAGAGCGCTGCTGCCGCAGTTTCTCCCTGGTCGGCTCCGGGATACCCTTGCCGTGTCGCTTCGCATGGCAGTCCCGGCAGAGTACCCGGCCATTGCTCACCTCATAGCGGAGTTCGGGATGCGTCAGCCACGTCTTGATGTGATCGGCATGGAGCTCCTTCCGCTTTCCGGTCTTCCCGCACTTCGCGCAGACGCACCCGCAGGCGCGGAACACGGCGCGGCGCCACCGGATGTAGCGGTCGGGGTCGGCGTCTGGCCGCCACTGCTTCACGAAATCCCGGTATCGCATGCTTTCCCCTGCCCTTGGCTGCGTTGGAGTCTCCATGCGTCAAGCTCCGCCACCAGCGCCCAGACCCGGCCAGCTTCGTGGTAGTGCGGGAGGCCGGCTTTGCAGAGCTTGAACCACGTGCTCTTCGAGGTGCGACCGAGGTACGCCAGGATCGCCCTTCGCCCGTTCAGCACGCTCCCATCGGTCATCCCGCTTACTCCTCCTGTGTACTTGCTACCCCTGTCGCCCTCCCCCCTCCGTAGGTTCCCCCCTCCCGCGATTCGAGCAAGCCCTCAGCGCGCAGCCGGCGAGCGACAATCCGCTCAGCCTCGTCCACCCGCCACTCGGCGACGGCGACCGCATCCGCCATCCGGCGCCCGCGCCGCTCCACCAGGGTGGCGAGCGGCAGATCGTAGACGCGCACTTGGAGGAGCAACTCCTGGTCTTTGGGCTCCAGGAGGTCGAGCGCGTCCCGGATGGCCCAGATCGTCAGGAGCATCGCCTCCTGGTCGCGGGCTTTCCCGTGCGCCTGCTGGACCGCGTCCTTGTCCGGCCAGATCGCCTTCAGGCCGTCCGCCTGGGCGGTGGCCTTGGCGTACCAGCGGAGGGCGGCGCCGACGGTGCGGAAGGTCATCACAGCTCCCCATAGTTGGGGCCGGTGTCGCGTTTGGCTGCCACCTCGTCCTTCCAGCGCTCGCCGTTCAACCACGTTGACGCGTGTGGGATCTTGTCTTGTTCCCGCTTCGAGAAGTCGTGCTTCACCTGGAGGGCCAGAGCCCGCATGATCGTTGCCCGGAGATCGTCGCCTGGCTTTAGCTTCGTCCAGGCCTTGATCGCCGCCTTCTTGGCGACGTGCCTCGGGTAGAGCGACCAGAAGGCAACAAAGCCGTCCAAATCGACAAGTGTTTCTTTCTTCCCTTCTTTCATTCTTCCGTTAGTGTTCTCACTGTGTTCCCGCTGTGTTCTCACTGTGTTCTCGGTTGGGTTCTCCTCTGTGTTCTCGTCGCATTCCTCCCCTTGGTAAGTGTGCCAATTCACTACGGTTATCATTGTCCAGCGCTGTGTTCTTATCTGTGTTGTGATCGAAGCAAGACGTTGTAAGTTTCGTATCGCATCACGTGTGACCTGCCGCGTGACCTTCGCCTTCTCGGCGAGGTGGTTGATCGAGGTGACAAACGAGCCCGCCGGGATCGGTACCCGCTCGCGTCCGTCCCACCATTCGCTGTCCTTGTGGTTCGCGAGAAGTAGGCAGGCGTCCCAGACCTTGTACTGTGCTGGCGGTAATGACCAGACGGGGTGATCCATGACCGCCCGGTGCAGCCTGATCCATCCCTGCATGCTCGTCACCCGTCTTAGAAATCAAGGCCCTGGTTTACCTTCTTGACAGCGCACATAAACTCTTCGGTGCTTCGCTGCGCGAAATTGAAGACTTCCTTCAAGCAGCCGAATCCATCGCGCATGACTTCTCGGCCCGAGAAGTGGAAGACCTTCCAGCCGGCCCTTTGGAGGTCTCGATCTCGCTGGTTTCGGTATTCCACCTGTTCCGGTGTGCGCTCGTGCCATTCATGGCCATCGAGCTCGACGGCGATCTTGGGAAATTCGATGCCATGCTGGGCGGCAAACTTGAGCACGCCTGGCCAGGCAAGGAACACCCTGAAATCGAGCCGGTAGCGAGCCTCGCCGATTGAGACCTCGTACTGCGGCTCGATATCCACGTCGCAGTTGATCCCCGTGGCCTTTGCCGCCACCCACCACATCAAAAACTCTCGCTCTATCGGGCTCTGGATCAACGCAGCGTGCTTCTCGATGGTTGAGGCCACCAACTGGGCGGTCGTGTGTCGCCAAACCGGCGTCAGCGCATCGAGAACCTGAGAAATCTCAGCCATCAGACACCCTCCTCGGCCTGCTCGAACGCGACGTATTCCGACCGGAAGCGGAGCTTCGTCTCCCCGACCCGCCCGTCCCGGTTCTTGGCCACGATCAGGAGCGTCTCCTCCTCGTTGAACCCGCGGTGCAGGAAGAGCACGATGTCCGCGTCGTGCTCGAGCTCGCCGGAGTCCCGGAGGTCGGACAGCCCGGGCTTCCGATCCTGCTTGTCCTTCTCGGGCCGGCTGAGGCTGGAGAGGCAGAGCACGGGGAGGTGCGCCGACATGGCGAGCCCCTTCAGTCCCTGGCTCACGGTCTCGACCTGGATGCGGCGATCCCGGATCCCGGCCGGCGCGCGGACGAGCTGGAGGTAATCCACGATGACCAGTCCGAGGCCAGGGGTGAAGCTCCAGCGCTCCACCAGGCGCGTGATCTGCTCGAGCGAGACGGCCGTGTCGCAGAGCCAGAGCGGGAGGGCGGCGAGCTTGCCGTAGGCGTGCACCAGTGAGGCGTACTGGGTGTCCTCGAACAGGCCGTTGCGGATGATGGTCGCTGGGATCCGGGTGGTCTGGGCCAGGATGCGGCGCACCAGGCGCTCGATGGCCATCTCGCGGCTGATCACCAGCACGCCCATGCCCTGCTCGGCGGCCGTCCTGGCCGTCTCCAGCGCGAAGGCAGTCTTGCCCACGCCGGGCCGGGCCCCAAGGTAGATCAGGTCGCCCGGCTCGAACCCGCCGGCCAGGCTCTTGTTGAGCTTCTCGGAGGGCGTCCGCACCCGGGCCGGCTGCCTTCCGTCCTCCCACGCCTGCCTCCAGACGTTCAGCGCATCGGCGAGCTTCACGACAGTGGCGGACTTGCCCGGGCCCTGCGGGTCCTCGCCCGTGGCGATCTCGACGTCTTCCTCCAGGCTCCGCACGGCCTCCGGCAGGCTGCCGCTCTCGTCATATGCCGCCTGCATGGCCCTGGTGCACGCCTCGATCACCCGCCGGCGCGCCGCGGTGTCCAGGATGGGCTTGACGTAGGCCTTGAAGTTCGACGGCGCCGGGCAGTGCACGTCCACCAGTTCGGCGAGGTACGCCGCGCCGCCCACCTCCTGGAGCCGCCGTGTGGCCTCCAGGTGCCGGGCCACGGTGAGCAGGTCCGGCTGGTCCCCCTTGGAGACGACGGCCCGGATCGCGGCGAGGATCCTGGCGTGCACCTGCTTGTAGCAGTCCGACTCCCGGACGGCCTCCAGGGTGTACGTGGCCGCCTCGGGGAGCTGCAGGCAGGCGCCGAGCATGGCCTGCTCGGAGGGGATGGCGGATGGCGGGATGCGGTCCTCAGACACGGCGCACCCCCCGGCGGGCATCGAGGGCCAGGAGCAGCGCGTACAGCCTGGCGCGCTGGATCGAGCCGGGGAGCGCGTCCCGGTAGCGTTGCAGCAGGCGGAGGGCCCGCCGGTGGTACGTGGCTTGGTCAAGTCGCTGTGCTGGCATGCCGCCGCCGCCTATTCGTCCTGCGAGGTCTACCGCCCGCTCGCCCCGTACACCGCCCGCGCCTGGCCCAGCGTGGCCACGGCCGCGTCCAGCTCCAGCCCGCCGCGGATCAGGCTGGTCAGCAGCGCCTTCTCGGCCGCGTTGGCGGTCATGAGGCAGCCGCCGCACTTCGGGAGTTCAGGGGGGGGGCTTGCCTCGGGGCCGGCCTGGCGCCTTGGGCAGGTCTTCCGATGGGCACCAAGCGCCCGATTGCCGATGCCAGTGCACGCTCCACCTCCTCCACCAGGTCCCGCACCTCGCCGCGGCCGATCGCGACCACGAGCCGGCGCGCCGCCAGGCGCTGGATGTAGGTGTCCCGGCTGCTCCGCTTGTACTCGGTGGCCTCGCTCAGCGCCTCGCGGTCCACGGCCCTCGGGTAGGCCCGGATCAGCGCCTCCAGGATCGCCCGCTCCCCGCCCGTCAGCCGGTTCACCCAGTACGTCTGCAGCTCCCGTCCCGTGGGCAGCGGCTCGAAGTCCGGGCCCAGGGCGGCCATGCCCTTGTCCGTGGCCACCAGGTCGCCGCGCGCGTTCACCGCCACCAGTTCCCGCTGCGCAAGCCGCTGCAGGTAGGTATCTCGCGAGGACCGCTTGTAGCCGGTGAGGATCGTGAGCTGCTCCCGGCTCGCCCCCTCCGGGTACTGGGCGACTGCGGTCAGGATGATGCGCTCGCCCTTGCCGAGGTCTACGTGCCCGTTCGCGGTCGCCGGCCGGCTCGTGGCGGGTTGCGCCATCCGCCGCTCGGGCACCGGCGCCGGGCGCACGAACCGCGACGGCGCCTTGACCTGCAGCCGGTCGCTGGCCCGCAGGACGAGCAGGTCCAGCTTGGCGTGCACCTGGTGCCAGCCGTCCTCGAAGGTCCGCCGCAGTTCGGCGAGCCTGGCCTCGCAGTCCTGCAGATCCTGGCGCTCCGCCTCGGTGAAGACCGGGACCTCGATGGTCTTCGGCTCGGCCGGCGGCGCCGGCGCGACGGTCTTCGCCCGGGCCAGCTCCGCCTTGAGGTCCACGATCTGCCGGCGCAGCTCCCGCGGGTCCTCGGCCTTGGCCCGCTCGATGGTGGCGGCCATCTTCGACCGCAGGGCATCGAGGTCCACCGGAGCGAGGCCCTTCGGCTCGGCCTGCCGCTCCCCGGCCTTCGGCGTCGCGGACGAGTTGAACGTCTCCCGCTCGAGGATCCGCACGCGCCGCAGCCCGATCGGGTCGCCCTCCGGAAAGTCCGGCGCCCAGAGCCAGGCCTCGCCGGTCTTGAACTCGGCGAGCTGGGAGAGGACCTGGTCGCTCTCGCCGTGGTACTTGATCCAGTCGCGGACCGCGGCGACGTCCTGCGGGCCGAGCATCCGATGAACGATCAGGATCTCGGCTTGCGTGGTGATGTTCTTCGAGAGGGACGCCGGCCGCTGCGTGATGGCCGAGCCGCCCAGGCCGGAGGCGCGGCCCAGCTTCCAGATCCGGGTGACGCGGCCGAGCATCTCTTCCTCGCCCTTGAACGGCTGTTGCGGCGCGACCTCGTGCGCCTCCTCGAGGAAGACGTGCAGCGGCTCGGTGTTTCGGCGGAAGAGCCGGTCGGCGAACTCAGAGACGAAGCGGCCGCGCTCCCGCCCCGAGAAGTGCTTCACGGAGAGGACCGCGGAGATGCGGTGGTCGATCACGACGTCGGCCACCAGCGCGCCGGCCGTCGGCTCGAGCGGCAGGTCCGCATGGCGCCCGCCGAAGACGTAGACGCCGAGGCCAGGGCCCTTGCCATCCTTCGCCGCCTTGAGTCCCCACCATGTATCGGTCGGGTCCACGGCGACGAAGGGCACCTTGGCCTTGAAGAGCTGCTCGGCCAGCCGCACGCATGTGTTGCTCTTGCCGCTGCCGCGCTTCCCCACGACGAGCAGCGTCTGCGTCGCGAAGTCGAGCGGCAGCGATAAGCCGTCCGCAATCCGAAGGGTCGCCATGGTGTCCACTCCTCCCGCAGGAGTCCCGGAGGGAACCGCCGGCCAGGGGCCCGGGAGGCCCTTTTCCGGTCGCGAACCGTAGGCCGGCGGCATCGTCACGGCGTCACGTCCTTTCGCACGTCGGCGAGCAGCGGGGCATCCTTCCGGATCCGCTCCGCCGCCATGTCGATATAGCTGGTGTTCAGGTCGATCAGGATGGCGTCCCGCCCGAGGCGGTCCGCGACCAGGCCCACGGTGCCGGCGCCCGCGAAGGGGTCGACGACGGTGCACGGCACGGGCGTTTCCTCGTGCGCGCAGGTCGGGCGCCAGCCGACCGTCCTGCTTGGGTTCTCGTTGCGCCACTCCTGCCAGGCCTGGCCGGCGCTCGTGAGGAAGCCCTCGCCGTGAGA
Source organism: Methylomirabilales bacterium (SeqCode) (assembly GCA_041946635.1). Taxonomy (GTDB): domain Bacteria; phylum Methylomirabilota; class Methylomirabilia; order Methylomirabilales; family 2-02-FULL-66-22; genus 2-02-FULL-66-22. The sequence goes on along the minus strand of JBHGAX010000003.1, from coordinate 2,824 downwards.
TTTCAGCTGCCCTTCGAGGCGAGAGGTCTTCCGCTTCGGCGCCTCGGAGAAGTCGGGCTCTTCGACGATGCGCTCCCACGGCGCCCCGCAACGCGGGCAGCAGCCGCGCTCGGACGTCCCTGCCTTGACCATGGGTTCGACCAGGTCGGGCGGGAAGGTGGCGAAGTGCGAGATGCCCGAGGGTACGGTCGGAATCGTCCAGACCGAGCGCAGGTTTCGCGTGCCAGCGACCGCGAGGCGATGGCGCGCCTCGACGCTCCGCGCGACGCCGTTCGCGCCCGGCCCATGCTGGCCGATGTCGTGGCCGTCCCGCTTCAGGATGTACCGCGTCACGAGCCCGCTGGCCTGCTCGCGCAGCCGTCGCGTCCGCTCGTGCTCGGCTTGCGGCTCCTTGACCGCCTCATGGTCGTAGAAGTAGCGCGGGGACTTCGTCAGCAGGAAGACGTATTCGTGCGACGAGGACGGCCGATCCTTCACGGATTCGGTCATCGGGTTACCGTGGTACGGGCCGAAGCTGGCGCCCTTCGCCCAGATGATGTCCCGACGGAGCCACCAGCCGGCGTCCTGGAGGGCGAAGGCGACGCGCCACGGAATGCCGACGAGATCCTTCGTCTTGAGCGGTCCCCACGGCTTCGGGTGCGGGCGCGCGAGCGAGGCCGGCTGTCCGCCGGCGATGGTCGAACTGTGCAGCCCGTTCTGCCCGCCGGCGTGGGACCAGTAGGAGTCGCCCAGGTTCAAGAAGACCACGCCGTCGGTTCGCACCACGCGCCAGATCTCGCGGAAGACCTCGAGGAGGTGCTCCACGTACAACCCGGGATTCGGCTCCATGCCGAAGACGCCGCGCCAGGCGCCGCAGGAGGCACAGAAGGCCGACGGCTGCCCTTCGTGCGTTTGCCGCTCGATGGACCGCAGCCGCGCCGCGTCGCTCATCGCATGTCCGCCGCTCGCCTCTCCGAGCGTGGATGACGCGGTGCCGCCGGTCTGTTTGCGCGACGGGACCAGCTCGCTGAAGTCGTGCGCGCAGTCCGGATCGCCGCCCCAGATCGTCGGCGGGACTTTGTAATCACGGAGTCCGAGGTACGGCGGCGACGTCACCACGCAGTGCACGGAGGCGTCCGGCAGTTCGCGCAGCTTCTCCCGGTTGTCGCCGGCCAGGACCCGGATCACTGCGCCGACTCCGCCAGCGCCCAGACGCCGCGGTCCAGCCGTCGGCAGTAGAGCTGGACGGTCTGCCGGACCTTGGCTTCCCAGAACCGATTGGTGAGCGGCCGCCTCGGTTCGATGGCGGCATAGAGCTCCTGCAGCGTGGCCCGCCCGCCCAGGTCCTGCAGCATCGCCTCGACGAGCGCCCGCCAGACGCCCATCCTCGGGCGCCCCTCCACGAGGACAAGGCGCGCGCGCGCGCCGACCTGCCGCAGCTCGGTCGCCTCCTGATAGAGCGAGAAGCCGATGAACCTCCGGATCCGCTCTTTTTGGAAGCGGACGAAGAGCAGCGGCTCGCGCAGCCGCGGGAAGATCCGGCGCGGCACCAGGTCAGCCGCCATACTCCACGTCTCGTGCAGCCGCATCACGCGGCCGTGCGTCTGCATCGCGTAGGCAGGGAGCAGGAAGCCGCACCGGCCGTTCTCCGGGAGCAGGCGCGCGGCGCGCTGCAGGAACGACTCGACGACGTCCAGGTCGAACGGCGGATTCCCGAGGACGACCGTTGGGGCCTCGGTGATGGCGACCGTGCGAAAGTCGCCGACGTACACCCGCCGGCCCGTGTCCGCCTCCGCCTGCCTGGCCAGCGCCTCGTCGATCTCGACGCCGATGGCCGGCACGTGGTCAGGGATCGCCTTCAGCCAGGCACCCCGGCCGCAGCTCGGCTCGACGACGAGGTCGCTCGCGGAGAGGCCCGCATAGAACTGCTCGACGAGCGCGGCCGCGGCCCACTCCGGCGTGAAGTACTGGCAGAGGTTCGCGGTCACTTCAGCAGCTCCCGGCACAGCGCGGCCGCCAGCCTGACCGGCACCGCGTTCCCGATCTGCTTCACACGATGCTCACGGTTCCCCGCGAACTGGTAGCCGTCCGGAAAACTCATGGCCCGCGCCAACTCGTGCGGCTGCAGCATCCGGAAGCGGATGTCCACCGCGTAGCGCGTCCCCTCGGCGGTCACCAGGCCAAAGCGGTCGCGGCTCGTGATGGTGGCCAGCGGTTCGGTCACCGGCTGCGAGCCGTTGCCGTTCCCGTAGTAACGCACCAGGAAGGGCTCCACGAGGGCCAGCCCGTTGTGCGTGGTGATCGTCGGCACCGGCTCATCCACCGTCCTGGGCGCCTTGGGCCAGTCGGCACCGCGGAGGTCAGTCAGGAACGGCTGCACCAAGGCGCCTGCCTCGTGGCTGGTCACCGCCGGCAGGGGGTCGTCTACGGAGTGGCAGCGGGGAGCCTGGCCAGGAGCTTCACCGAAGAAAGGCACGATGAAGGGCCGAACGAGAGCGAGCCCTCCGCCGCTTCCATCCACCGTGTAGAGCGGTTCCTCGGTGGTCCGCGCGCGCACGGCATTCGCCCGTCCGCTGTTCGGAGGATTCTGGCCGTGGGCTACCTGGACAACGAACGGCTGCACCACGCCGTAGCGGTTCGAGGTGTCCTGAGTCGGCAACGGCTGTCGGGTGGAGTGCACCCGGCCGTTGCCGTCCTGCTTCCCTTTGTGGCTGCCCTGGTAGCGGACCAGGAACGGCTCGACCAGGCTGATCGCGCCCGCCGTGGCCACGGTCGGCAACGGCTGATCGACCGACCGCGGCGCCGCGCAGGACTGCTGGCCCAGGACGAACGGCTCGCAGAGGGC
>JBHGAX010000299.1:0-5137 GCA_041946635.1 Methylomirabilales bacterium (SeqCode) | reverse complement strand
AAAACGGGAGCCCGGGGAGCCGGGCTGAGAGGGTGGGCGGTTCCTCCACCGACCGTTCGAACCTGACCTGGGTAATGCCAGCGTAGGGACGACAGCGAAACACCGACAACCGCCCCCCGGCGGTTTTTCTTTTTTCCGGAGTGATACGGGAAGGGGGCACGGCGTGACGCAACTGGAAGAGGCGCGGAGCGGCCGCATCACGGAGGCCATGCGATCGGCGGCGCAGGCAGAAGGCGTGGAGCCGGAGATGATTCGGGCCGGGGTGGCGGCGGGCGAGATCATCGTCTGCCACAACCGGGCGCGGCGGAACGGCCGCCCCCTGGCGGTGGGTCGCGGGCTGCGGACGAAGGTCAATGCGAACCTCGGGACCTCCGCCGACGATCTCGACGTCGCGAAGGAGCTGGCCAAGGCGCGAATGGCCGTAGAGTCCGGGGCCGACGCGCTGATGGACCTCTCCACGGGCGGCCCGGTGGACGAGATCCGGTGCGCGGTGCTGGCCGAGACGGAGGCCTGCGTCGGCTCGGTGCCGGTGTACCAGGCGGCCCTCGACGCCGTCCGGCGACAGGGGAAGGCCATCGTGGACATGACGGTGGAGGACCTGTTCCAAGCCATCCTCCGGCACGCCGAGGACGGGGTGGACTTCGTCACCGTGCACTGCGGGGTGACGCGCGCGACGCTCGCGCGGATGCGGCGCGAGGGCCGCCTCATGGACGTGGTCTCTCGCGGCGGGGCGTTCCTCATCGAGTGGATGCTGCACAACGAGCAGGAGAACCCGCTCTACGAGCAGTTCCCGCGGCTGCTGGAGATCGCCCGGGAATTCGACCTGGTGCTGTCGCTGGGCGACGGCTTCCGGCCCGGCTGCCTGGCGGACGCGACGGATCGCGCGCAGATGCACGAGCTGATCCTCCTGGGCGAGCTCACGCAGCAGGCGCAGGAGGCCGGCGTGCAGGTGATGGTGGAGGGACCCGGGCACGTCCCGCTCTCGCATATCCAGGCGAACATCACCCTGCAGAAGCGCCTGTGCCACGGCGCCCCATTCTATGTCCTCGGGCCGCTGGTCACGGACATCGCGCCGGGGTACGACCACATCGTGTGCGCCATCGGGGGCGCGATCGCCGCGGCCGCGGGCGCCGACTTCCTCTGCTACGTGACGCCGGCGGAGCACCTGCGGCTGCCCACGCTCGACGACGTGCGCGAGGGTGTGATGGCGGCGCGCATCGCGGCACACGCAGCCGACATCGCGAAGGGGGTCCGGGGCGCGTTCGATCGGGACGTCGAGATGGCGCGGCACCGCAAGCGGCGGGACTGGGAGGGGCAGTTCGCCGTGTCCCTCGATCCCGCCAAGGCGCGGCGCCTCCGCGAGGAGTCGGGCGTGGCCGATCACGGGGCCTGCACCATGTGCGGCGAGTTCTGCGCCTACAAGGTCATGGACCAGGCGCTGCGAGAGTGCCCGCACACCGCGGCGTGACGGCGACCGGCGCTCGCCTCCCGCGACCGCGCCCAAAGCCCCACCCGAGGACGTGTGGACCTCGGGCAAAGCGCCTTTGACATTTTGTCTAGGACGCCTTTCCAGCTCCGCCTGGCTTTTGCCATCTAGTCAAAATCGTGGATCCAAGCCCGTGCTGTGCGGATGGCCGTTGTGCTCCAGAAGCCGTGCGATTGCCTGCGCCAACCTGCCTTCCGCCGCTGGCGGGCACGTTGACTGGGAGTTCCGGGTTGCCGGCCAAGCTGCGGCTTCACCCCTCGCCGCGCGTAGCCCGCGCCGGGACTTGGCATCGTTATTGCTCGACAGGGAAGAACACGAACTACGGAGGCCGCGCGTCGAGCTCGGCTTCAGACGAGGTGCACTGTGATGGAGTTTCTGTCGAACTACGGCCTCTGGATCCTGCTGGCCGCGATCTTCGTCGGCATGCACGTCTTCGGCATGGGCTGCTGCGGCGGCCATCAGCACGGCCAGCGCAAGAAAGACGCCGGCGGCGACTCGGTAGCCGAGCCGACCGCCGGTTCCAGCGCCCGGGCCAAGAGCGGCGGCTGTCACTGAGGCCCTCCGGCTTTCCACTGCCGGCGGGCCTCGGCGCTGAGCCGATCCCCTGTGGGCGTCGGCGTCTCTGCCTGAGACGGGTTTTCGAGCGGGAGAGGCTGCGGTGTACCCGGTCTTGCTGCAACTCGGCGGGTTCCAGCTTCGCGCGTACGGCGTCGTGATCGCGGCCGCCTTGGTCCTCGGCACGTGGATCGCTTGCCAGGAAGCCGAGCGGAAAGGCATCTGCACGTGGGCCTCCATCCGGCCCAGCTCTACGAAATGGCGCTGAACGTCGGGCTCTTCGCCCTCCTCTGGGCCGAGCGACGGCACATCCGGTTCGGCGGACAGCTCCTGCTGTTCTATGCCGCCGGCTATGGCCTCATCCGGTTCATCGTCGAGGAGTTCCGGGGCGATCGACTTCAATTTGCCGGGACGATCTCCACGGCGCAGACCGTGAGCGCCGTGCTGGTGGTCGGGGCGGCGATCCTCCTCGCGTATCGCCTGCGCGTCCGGAGGACGTCCGCACGGGCATGACGACGCCACTGCGGGTCCTGGTGGTGGACGATGACCAGGCCGTGCGCGAGGCGCTGGCCCGGACGCTGGAGAAGCTCGGCCACGAGCCCGTGCTCGCCGCGGACGGCCAGGAAGGGTTGGATCGTCTCCGCGAGGGCGGGATCCCCATCGTCCTCGCGGACCTGAAGATGCCCGGGCTCACCGGGCTGGAGCTGCTCCGGGCCGCAAAGGCGCTGTCCCCCGACACCGAGGTGATCATGATCACCGGCCACGGCACGGTGGAGGACGCCGTGGCCGCCATGAAGGACGGGGCCTACGACTTCATCACCAAGCCGTTCCGGCGGCTGTACCTGGAGCGGACGATCGGGAAGGCCGCCGAGAAGCAGGCGCTGGTGCTGCAGAACCGGGCGCTCCAGCAGCGCCTCGCGGAGATGGAGGGCGGAGGCCGGCTTCTGGGCACGAGCCCGCCCATGCGCCGCGTCCTCGACATGATCGCTCAGGTTGCGCCCAGCGCGGCCACCGTGCTCATCCTGGGCGAGAGCGGGACCGGCAAGGAGCTGGTGGCGAACGCCCTCCACCAGGGGAGCCAGCGACGGGATCGGCCACTGGTGAAGGTGAACTGCGCGGCGCTGCCCGAGACCTTGCTGGAGTCCGAGCTGTTCGGCTACGAGCGCGGCGCCTTCACCGGCGCGGTCGCGCGGAAGGCCGGGCGCTTCGAGCTGGCGGACGGCGGCACCTTGTTCCTCGACGAGATCGGCGAGCTGAGCGGGGCCACCCAGGCGAAGCTCCTGCGCGTCCTGCAGGAGGGCGAGTTCGAGCGCGTGGGCGGGACACAGACGCTCAAGGTCGACGTCCGACTGATCACCGCCACCAACGCAGACCCGGCCGCTCTCGTGCGGGAGCGACGCTTCCGGGAGGACCTGTTCTATCGCCTGAACGTGATCACGGTTCCCCTGCCCCCGCTCCGGGACCGGCGCGAGGACATCCCGCTTCTCGCGCATCAGTTCCTCCGCGGCTTCGCCGCCAAGAACGGGAAGGCGGTGGAGGGCTTCACCGAAGAAGCCATGGATCTCCTGCAGAGCTATGCCTGGCCCGGCAACGTCCGGGAGCTCGAGAACGTGATCGAGCGGGCGGTCGTGCTCACGCGCGGCTCCATGATCTCGCCTGCGGATCTACCGGAGACGTTGGCGGGCGCGGACGCCGCCGCCCGGCAGCTGGTCATCTCCATCGGCACGCCGCTGGATGAGGTCGAGGACCGGCTGATCGAGGAGACGCTGCGCTACACCAAGGGCGACAAGGCGCTGGCGGCGAAGCTGCTCGGGATCGCGACACGGACGATCTACCGGAGGCTGAAGACCGAGCCCGACGAGGAGGGTGGCGAGCGTTCCTCGGCGTGCGCCGAGCGTTCTCAGTCCGATTGACAAAAAGTCCTTCGATGCTCGCTCTTCGCCCCGCTTTCCCAACAAGAATGTCGAAGGCTCACGTGCTCGCCGCCTGCCGGCGCGGGAAGATGGCTCGACTCAAGGGGTTCTCGAAGGCGGCGGCCGGCCCGGACCCTGGCACTGTCTTTGCCTCAGCGAGAGGGCGTCGGGCGGATTCCCCGGCACAACCTCTCACGGATAAGGAGCGGCGACGATGCGAACGACATGGATTGCTGGAGCAGTGGCGGCCCTCGTGCTCGCCGGCGCGACCTTCACGCTGGCGCAGTCCCAGGATGCGGCACCCATGCAGCCGGGCATGATGGGCCAGGGCGGCATGATGGGCGGCGGGATGATGGGCCAGGGTGGCCAGGCGGGGCAGGGGGGCATGATGGGCCCCGGGATGATGGGCGAGCTGACCCAGGAGCAGCTCGAGCAGATGGCGAAGCAGCACGGCATGACGGTGGAGCAGGCCAAGCAGATGGCCGAGATGTGCCACCAGATGATGACCCAGGCGCCGGCCGCGAGCGAGGCACCGCGCCAGCAGTAGCGGAATGGGAGCGGCGCGCCGGCCCGATCCGGGGCCGGCGCGCCCTTCACTCGGGGGAGCCGGAAGCGTGCGGTGGTTGCGGGTGGTTCTCGTCCTGGTGGTGACCGGCGCCTTCCTGGCGCTGCTGGCCTACGGGTTCTCGACGGATCCGCGGGCCGTGCCGTCCATGCTCACCGGCAAGCCCGCGCCGGACTTCACGTTGACGCTGTTCGATGGCGCGACCGTGCGCCTCTCGGACTTCCGCGGCAAGGTGGTCTTCCTCAATTTTTGGGCATCCTGGTGCCCGCCCTGCCGGGCCGAGGCGCGACTTCTGGAGCAGGCGTGGCGGCAGCAGCGCGATCAAGGCGTGGTATTCCTGGGCGTGGACATCCAGGATACGGAAGAGGCGGCGCGCGACTTCCTGAAGGAATTCGGCATCACGTACATGAACGGCCGCGATCCCAAGAACCGCATCGCCATTGACTACGGCGTCTACGGGATCCCCGAGACCTACTTCATCGATCGCGAGGGCCGGATCACCTACAAGCACATCGGCGCGCTGGGATGGCAGACGATCGCCGCGAAGCTGGCGGAGGCCGGCCGCGGCGTGCAGAGCGTCGAGGGGCGAAGCAGCGACTACCAGTCCATCTCCGTCCG
>JBHGAX010000298.1:0-5137 GCA_041946635.1 Methylomirabilales bacterium (SeqCode) | reverse complement strand
CGGTGGCGGGTCACTTCACGTCCGGCGGTGCACCGGCGGGAAACGCGCGGTCCGGGCGGAACGGCTGGATCGGGACCCGCGACCGCCCGGTGGCCACCAGCTCCGCGATGATCTGCCCGGTGATGGGGCCGAGCAGGATGCCATTCCGGAAGTGCCCCGTGGCGAACAGGAGGCCCGGGCGACCGGGCAGCGGGCCGATCATGGGCAAGGCGTCCGGTGTGGCGGGGCGCAGGCAGCCCCAGCTCGCGGCCATCTCGGCCTCGCGGAGCGCCGGCACGAGCGTCGTGGCCTGGCCCAGGATGCCGGCCAGGCCCTCCACCGTGACGCGCTTGTCGTAGCCGACGTACTCGACGGTGCTGCCCAGGATGTGCTCCCCCGAGGCCCGCGGGATCACGTAGACCTCGCCGTAGACCACGTGGCGCAGGGCGGGCGCCGGGAGCCGGGCCACCACGATCTGCCCCTTGGCCGGCACCACCGGCACCGGCACCCCCGCGGCCTTCTCGAAGTGGCAGGACCAGGCGCCCGCCGCGAGGACGACCGTTCCGGCCTCCACCCGGCCCTCGCCGGTGCGCACGCCCGCGACCCGGCGGCCCTCGGTGAGGAAGTCGGTGACCGTCACGCCGGTTCGCACCTCGGCGCCCATCCGCACCGCGGCGCCGGCGAGCGCCTGGGTGACCGCCGTGTTGTTGACGTGGTGGTCCTCGCGGAACCAGCCGGCGCCCAGCGCGGCGGGGGGCAGCCCCGGCTCCAGCTCGCGGGCGTCACGCGCGGGGAGCCACTCCGCCGGCAAGCCGCGCGCCGCCTGCCACGCCACCCGCGCGCGAATCCGCTCCGCCTCCGCTTCCGCCAGCGCCGGCACCAGGTGACCGAGGGGGCGGAACTCGATGTCGATGTCCGTCCGCTCGAGCAGCTCCTGCGCCAGGCCGTCGTAGAGCGCGCGGCCCATGCGCTTCAGGTCGAAGTAGGCCCCTGCCTCGTCCGCGTGCGCCAGCGTCGTCAAGAGCCCGCCCGCGCCGCTCGAGGCCTCCGCCGCCACCTGGGCGCGCTCGAGGACCACGCAGCGGATGCCGGCCTTGGACAGGTAGAAGGCCGAGGCGCAGCCGATGATCCCACCCCCGATGATCACCACGTCCGGTCGAGAAATGGCCAACCTCCGGAAGAAAACGTAAAACGTGAAACGTCAGGAGCCAGGAACGGCCCGTTGCCCTACCTCGGCACTCGGCACCAGGCACTCGGCACTGTCCTCGCTACTCGGCTCTCGGCTCCCGGCTCTCCGCCGCCTTCGTCTTCAGCTTGGCCTCGTTTTCCCTGATGAACGTCCGGATCTCGTCGCCCATGTCGAGAAGCCGGAGCCACTGCTCCTTGTACAGGGTCACCGGGAACCGGCCCAGCCCGTAGACGGACACCGCGCCCTTCTCGCTCACACGCAGCCGGCCCGCGCCCATGGCCCGTCCCTTCAGCGCCTCGTTCTCCGCCCGCAGTCGCTCCAGCTCGGTACGCAGATCCTCGTCCCCAGGCATGGCCCCCTCCTCGGGATTTCAGATTGCAGATTTTGGATTGCAGATGTGGAGGCCGCACAGGTGCTTGTAAGTCTGCAATCTGAAATCTTCAATCTGCAATGGCCTTCGCTCCCTCCGGCGGCTTGAACAGGTAGGCCTCGATGAAGCGATCCAGGTCGCCGTCCAGCACGGCGGTGACGTTGCCCGTCTCCTCGCCGGTGCGGTGGTCCTTCACCAGCTGGTAGGGGGCCAGGACGTAGGACCGGATCTGGCTCCCCCAGGCGATGGCCTGCTTGACCCCCTCCAGCTTGGCCATCTCCTCCTCCTGCTCGCGCCGGTAGTGCTCGTAGAGCCGGGCGCGCAGCACCTTCATGGCCATGGCCTTGTTCTTGTGCTGCGAGCGCTCGTTCTGGCACGAGGCCACGATGCCGGTCGGCAGGTGCGTGATCCGCACGGCCGAGTCCGTCACGTTGATGTGCTGGCCGCCGTGCCCCCCGGCGCGGAAGGTGTCGATCCGGAGGTCCTTCTCCTCGATCTTCACGTCGATGTCGTCCGTGATCTCCGGGTAGATGAAGACCGAGGCGAAGGAGGTGTGCCGCCGCTTGGCCGCGTCGAAGGGCGAGATGCGCACCAGGCGGTGTACGCCGATCTCGGCCCGCAGGTACCCGTAGGCGTAGTCCCCGCTCACCGTCACGGTGACGTTCTTGATGCCCGCCTCATCGCCCTCCAGGATGTCGATCACGTCATGCTTGAAGCGCTTCGACTCGACCCAGCGCAGGTACATGCGGAGCAGCATCTGCGCCCAGTCCTGGGACTCCGTCCCCCCCGCACCCGCGTTGATCGAGAGGATCGCGTTGCCCTTGTCGTAGGGACCCGACAGGGTGGTCTGGAGCTCCAGGCTCCGCACGCGCCGGCCGAGGTCGGCCAGGCCGGCCTCCACCTCGGCCAGCGTGCCGGCATCGTCCTCCTCGGCCGCCATGTCGAGGAGGAGGCGCTGCTCCTCCACGTCCCGCAGGAGGGCGGCGTGGCGCGCGAGGGTCTCCCGCAGCTCGCTCTGCTCCTTCAGCGCCTTCTGCGCCGCGGCCTGATCGGCCCAGAAGTCGGGCTTGGCCGTCTCGACCTCGAGGGCTTCCAGCCGGGCCGCCTTGCCGGGCAGGTCAAAGATACACCTTGAGCTGCTCCAGCTTGCGCTGCAGCTCGTCCACGCTCCGCTGAAGATCGGGGATCATGCCTCCCTCCCGGGCCCGGCGCGCCGCAGGGCCGCGGCGAGCAGGATCGCGGAATACAGGATGAGGAATGCCGCGGCGGCGGCGCTCTGGATGCCGCCCGTCCGCGTGTAGAACGTCTCGGTCTGCCGGGGGCGCACCCGGCCGGTGATGGCCGCCTCCCTGAACAGCTCGGTCGCCGCCTGGATGGCGCCCGTGGGCGCGATGACGGCGCTGATCCCGGTGTTGGCCGCCCGCACCAGGTAGCTGCCGTTCTCCACCGCGCGGAGCGCGGCCATGGCCAGGTGCTGGGCGGGCGCGCCGCTCCGCCCGAACCAGGCGTCGTTGGTGATGTTGACCAGCAGCCGGGCCCCGGCGCGCGCGAACTCGCGCACCTCGCCGGGGAAGATCACCTCGTAGCAGATCATGGTGCCGAAGCTGAGGCCGTCCAGCGGGAAGACCGTGGCCTCGCGCCCCCGCCCGAAGTCGCCGATGCCGACGACCATCTTCTCCACGAAGAAGAGCAGCGACTGGAGCGGCACGTACTCGCCGAAGGGCACCAGGTGCCGCTTGTCGTACCGCTCGGCGATGCGGCCGTCGGGCATCACCAGGAAGGCGGAGTTGTAGAGCCGGTCCGCGGAGGCGTCGGGGCTGCCCACCAGCATGGGGATGCCCAGCTCGCGGGCCAGCCGCAGCACCCGCTCGCCGAGCACCGGCTCGTAGCGCAGGAAGAACGGCACCGCGGTCTCCGGCCAGACGATGAGGGCCGGCCGCTCGGCCGCCGCGCGCCGCGCCAGGCGCTCGTAGATCTCGAGCGTGCGCGCCTGAAAGCCCTCGTCCCACTTGATCGACTGGTCGATGTTCCCCTGCAAGAGCGCCACCGTCTGCGGCTCGCCGCCCGTGGGATCCCGCCACAGCCCGTGCGCGTAGGCGCCCGTGCCCAGGAGCGCGACGACGGCGAGCCCCGCCGCGGCCAGCCCCTCGGGCCGGCGCCCGGAAGGCAGCGTCAGGAGCAGCCGGGCCAGGGCGGCGTTCACCAGCACCACGAGCCCCGAGATGCCGTAGACGCCGAGCGCGGCCGCCAGCAGCCGCACCGTCGGCTGCCGGTACTGCGTGTAGCCGAGGAGCGCCCAGGGAAAGCCGGACAGGAGGAACGTCCGCGCCACCTCCAGCCCGACCCAGAGGAGCGCCGCCACGACGGGCAGCAGCCATCCGGGCAGCGGGAGCCGAGCCTCTCCTTCGCGGAGCAGGACGGCGAAGGCCGCGGGATACAGGGCCAGGACCCCGGCCAGCAGCAGGAGCACCAGGACGCTCAGCACGAACGGGAGCTTCCCGTACACGGTCATGGTGGTGATGACCCACGGGATGGTGGCGAGGAAGAAGGCCAGCCCGTAGGCGTAGCCGAGCCCCCCGGCCGCGCGCCGGGAGGCGCCCGGCAGCGCCAGGAAGAGCGGGGCCAGCCCCACGAACGCCAGCAGCCCCCAGTCGAGGGGCGGGAAGGCCGCCGCCGTGAGGAGGCCGCCCGCCGCCGCGAGGACCAGCCGGGCCGCGCCGGGGAGCGCGGCGAACGTGTCCTGCTTCAGAGCCATCCCAGCCATGCCAGGCCGTAGAGCGCCGGAGTCGCGAAGACCAGGCTGTCCAGTCGATCCAGGACGCCGCCGTGGCCGGGGATCAGCGCGCCGCTGTCCTTCACGCCCGCCGCCCGCTTCACCGCGGACTCGGCCAGATCCCCCAGCATGCCGACGAGCGCGAGGGCTGCGGCCGCCCCGGCCGCCGGCGCCCAGGGGAGCCGCCAGGCCCAGCCGCTCCCCGCGGCGGCCACGAGCGCCGCCGCCACGACGCCCCCCAGCGCGCCCTCGACCGTCTTCCTGGGGCTCACGCGCGGCGCCAGCGGGCGCCGGCCGAAGGACCGCCCCACGTAGTAGGCGCCGATGTCGGCGGCCCAGGTCGTGGCCGCGAGGTAGTAGATGAGCCCCTCGCCCTCCGGCAGCGCCCGCACCAGGCTCGCCGCGCCGAGCAGGCCGCCCGCGTAGAAGGCACCCAGGACCGCCCAGGCCCCGCGCAGCGTCGCGACCTTGAGATCCTCGCCGCCCACGAGCGCCCAGGTCAGCCCGGCGGCGGCCAGGAGCCCCGCCACCACGCCGGCGCCCATGCCCCGAACGACGGCGGCATGCCAGGCGAGGGCGCCCGCCACGCTGAGGAGCGACAGCCCTGCCGCGGTCCCCGCGGGGCAGAGGCGCGAGAACTCCCACGCCACGAGCCCGACGGCCAGGCTCACCAGCAGGCTGAAGTGCAGGGGCGAACCGTAGTGGACGAGGGCGAGGAACGGTGGGATGAGGAGCAGCGCGCTGAGGACCCGCTGGCGATGCATGCTGGCACCCTTCCCGACCCCGGGCCCACCGACGCGTGCCCGCTACAACCGATGAACGCTTC
>JBHGAX010000297.1:0-5201 GCA_041946635.1 Methylomirabilales bacterium (SeqCode) | reverse complement strand
TTCGGGCCAGCAAGGACGCCGAATTCCAGGCGGCTCAAAAAGGCCCAGATGCCACGCGGCGGACCGCAGGCGGGGTACCCACCGAAGGTGGGTCCAGGCGTAGCAGCGCTACGCCGCAACCCCTCGACACGGCTCGGGGCCGTGAACCTGCCGAACGGCGAGCGCCGAGGTCCGCGGGGCACCCATCCGAAGGATGGGTCTCCGCAGATGGGTCTTTTGAGCCGCCTGGTTCAGCCGTAGAGGAATTCCGGCAGCCACAGCGTCATCCCCGGCCAGACGTACATGAACACGAGGCAGAGGATGACGATCAGCATGTAGGGCATCATGCCGGCGAAGATCTGGTTGAGCGTCACGTGGGGCGGAGAGACGCCCTTGAGGTAGAAGGCGGACATGGCCACGGGCGGCGACAGGAAGGCCGCTTGCAGGTTCACCGCGACCATGGTGCCGAACAGCAGGGGATCCACGTTGTAGTGGCCGAGGAGCGGGATGAAGATGGGGCAGAAGATCACGATGATCTCCGTCCACTCCAGGGGCCAGCCCAGCAGGAAGATGATCAGCTGGGACATGATCAGGAAGCCGATGGGCGAGAGGTTCATGCCGAGCACCCAGCGCTCGATCAGCGACTGCCCGCCGTGCAGCGCAAACACGCCCGAGAACAGGGCCGATCCCACGAAGAGCCAGCACACCATGGCCGTGGTCTTGGCCGTGAGGAAGACCGATTCCTTCAGGTTGCGCTGCAGGTCCCGGGAGGCGGGAAGCGCCCAGAGCCAGGGCACGAGCGTCCCCGCGAATACGCCGCCCAGCGAGCCGGAGACGATCAGCGTCACCGTATCCCCCCGCATGGCGCCCAGGGAGGCGCCGACCACCGCGCCGGCCAGGGTCGACCACCAGACGAGCCGCGGGGACTTCGCCAGGCCCGCCAGATACAGGGCTCCCAGCGCGCCGATGGCCGCCGATTCGGTGGCGGTCGTGATGCCGAACAGGATGACCGCCAGCACCGTGAAGGTCAGCACGCCGAGCGGCACGACGGAGATGGTGAGCTCCTTCAGGATCTCGAGCTGCTCGCCGTCCATCCGCCGGTAGTAGATGGCCAGGGCCAGGAGGCACAGCGCGGTCACGGCCCAGAACGCGGCATAGAAGTTCTCCGGGACCTTCCCCGCACCCGCGTCGCCGCGCCCCTCGGCGGGCGGCGTGCCGACCTGCTCGGGCGGCCCGGCGGGCCGTGCGGCCGGCTCGGGCTCGTCGGAGCCCGCGGCCCCCAGCTCCTGCGGCGCCTCGGCCGCTTCCGGTGCCGGGGCGGCCCCGAGCTCTTCGGGCCCCTCGGGGGCCGCCGGCTGGGGGGTCGGCGCGTCCAGGGGCTGCGGCGGTCCCGCCGCCCGGGCGGGGCGGGGCGCCGCCCCCGCCGCCGGGGCGGCCGGGGCGTTGTAGATCGTCACGTACCACCAGACCGCCCCCATCGTGCCCGCCAGGATGATGAGCGGCACGAGGAGGGCCAGCACGTTCTGGAGGATCAGCCCGTAGCCCAGCGGCCGGCCGTCCGGGCGCCGCGCCCCCCGGAGCCTTCCGGGGCGAAGGGCGGCGGCCAGCAGCCCGGGGACCACGCTCCGGGACCGGCCGCGCTCCAGCGAGGCGATCCACTCGGGCACGGCGATGCGGTACTTGTCGGGGGGCAGCGGGGGCGCGATCTGCGGGCGCACCACGGCCCAGCCGATGATGTACGCGAGGTACAGGAAGGTGAGGAAGAAGCCGGGCAGCATGGCCGCCGCGTACAGCTTGACGATGGACTGACCCGCCACCGCGGCGTAGACGATCAGCATGACGGAGGGCGGGATCAGGATGCCCAGCGTGCCGCCGGCCGTGATGGCGCCGGAGGCCAGGCGCACGTCGTAGCCGGCGCTCAGCATGGGGCGCATGGCGATGACGCCCATGAGCACCACCACGGCCCCCACGATGCCGGAGGCGATGCCCCAGAAGGCGCACACCAGCAGGGTGGTCACCGCCAGCGAGGCGGGCAGCCGCCGGAAGGCGAGCTGCACGCTGTGGAACATGCGGTCCACCAGGGCGGCGCGCTCGATGATGTAGCCCATGAAGACGAACAGCGGCACGGACAGCAGGGTATCGTTGGTCATCACCCCGTACGCCCGCTGCACCATCAGGTCGAAGATCTGGTTGGTCCACCAGTGCTGGCCCGGGGCCCAGAAGGCGAGATACCCGAAGACCATCCCCAGGCCCATCAGGGTGAACGCGGTGGGGAAGCCCATCATGATGGCCAGCACGATGAGCCCCAGCATGAGGAGGCCGAGCGCGGGATCGCTCATGGTGCCCCCAGGTGCCGCTCGGCCTCGCCCCGGTGGCGCGCGGCCTCGTCGATGGCGTGCGCCGACTCGATCGCGGCCCGGCGCGACTCCTCGTCCACGAACTCGCTCTGTGCGAGCTGCCCCTCGACCACGTCGATCTCCTCGACGTCCTCGATCCGCGCCGGCCACTCGCCCGTCTGCACGCACCGGATGCACCGCGCGATCTCCGCCAGGCCCTGCAGCATCACCAGGACGCCGGCCACGGGGATCACGCTCTTGAAGTGGTACACCGGCGGCCCCTCCGCCGTGACGGTGGAGTGCTCCCCGATGCGCCAGGATTCCGCCGCATAGTCGTAGCCGGCGTAGATCAGCGCCAGGATGCCGGGGATGAAGAACAGGAGGTACAGGGCCAGGTCCAGCGCCGCCTGGGTGCGCGGACGCAGGCGGCCGTACACGAAATCCGCCCGCACGTGACCTCCCTGGGCCAGCGTGTAGGCCCCGCACATCATGAACAGCGTGCCGTACAGCATGTTGTTGAAGTCGAAGATCCAGGCGGTGGGCGCGTTCAGGATGTAGCGCTTGAAGACCTCGATGGAGACCACCAGGGTGAGCGCGACGATCAGCCAGGCGAAGAGCTTGCCGGTCCAGTAGCTCACGCGGTCTATGGCGCGAAGCAGCGGGGTGTCCATGGGGAGGAGGTGCAGGCCAGCCGGCGGCGCCGTGCCCGCCGGCTGGCCTGTCCGGTGAGACGGGTGGGCTATCCCTTCTTCGTCGGCTTGGCGAAGTAGTGGTTGTAGGCCATGCGGCGCTGGACGTTCGTGTCGAGGTCCCATTTCACGGCGCGCGCGGCGAAGCTCCGCTGGGACTCGGCGATCTCCTTGAACATCGGGTTCTCCTCCGACTTCTTGGCGGCCACCTGGTCGTAGATCTCGAGCTGCCGCTGCAGGATCGCGTCGGGCGTCCTGAAGAACCGGACCTTGTCCTTGGTCTGGAGCTCGATGTAGTCCTTGGAGTAGCGGTCCACCGCTTTCCAGGACATGTCGGCGGAGGCTGCTTCAACGGCGTTCTCGATGATCGCCTTCATCTTGGCCGGCAGCGCGTCGAACTTCGTCTTGTTGAACGTGATCTCGAGCTGCTCGGCGTTCTGGTGGTAGCTCTGCAGCATGCACACCTTGGCGACGTCCGCGAAGCCGAGCACCCGATCCGAGGTCGCGTTGTTGAACTCCGCGGCGTCCAGCAGGCCGCGGTCCATGGCCGGCACGATCTCGCCGCCGGGCAACGCGTTCACGGCGGCCCCCAGGCCGGTGAACAGGTCGATCGAGATGCCGACGGTGCGGAACTTGAGCCCCTTGAGGTCGTCGGGCTTGCTGACGGGCTTCTTGAACCAGCCGAGCGGCTGGGTGGGCATCGGACCGTAGGGGAAGGACACCACGTTTGCCCCGACGGACTGGTACAGCTTGTTCAGGAGCTCCTTCCCGCCGCCATACTTGTGCCAGGCCAGCAGCATGTTGGCGTCCATGCCGTAGGCCGGTCCGGAGCCCCAGAGCGCCAGCGCCGTCTGCTTGCCGTAGTGGTAGACCAGCACCCCGTGGCCGCCGTCCAGCGTGCCCTTCGACACCGCATCCAAGAGCTGAAAAGCCGGGACCACCGCACCCGCGGGCAGCACCTCGATCTTGAGGTCGCCGCCCGTCATGTCGTTCACCTTCTTCGCGAAATCCAGCGCGTACTCGTGGAAGATGTCCTTCTGGGGCCAGGTGCTTTGCCAGCGCATGGTGATCGGGCCCTGCTGGCCCCGAGCGATCATGGGGAAGCCGAGCGCAGCCGCGCCGGCCGCGGCCGCCGCGCCCCGGAGGAACCGGCGGCGTGGCGTCTCCGTACCGACCTTCGAATCGTCCATGGATCTCCCCCTCCTCGGTGAACTACATGCACAGCCTCGCGCGGACGCGCGAAGCGCCTTCGCCGTTTGGTATGAGGCGGTTGCAGCGCGGGTGGGGGATATGAAACGGCCGGCCGGTCGCGGGGATTCCTCCGGCTGCTCTTTGGCGGCCGAGGACCCCCTCCCAAGCCCTCGGCCTCTCGCACGGCTGCTGGGCCCCGCCGGGGCAGCCGCAGAAAAAACCCCGTCGGAGTCCGAGTTTCTTGAAAGTGTGCCAGTAGCCCGGAACTGTCAAGGGGAAATCACGGAGAAAGGCGGGAAACGCAGCGAGGTGCGGCCGGCGCCCCTCAGCGGCCAGGGGCTGCGTCGGCCTCGCGCACCACTGCGACGACGGCCGAGGCAATGTCGGCGGGACCCTTGCACTCCGCCAGCGCCCGGGCGAAGCGCCGGCCCCGCTCGATCACGGGGCGAAGGCTTCGGGGGAGCGCCGGCGCCGCGGGCCGCTTCGCCTTGAAGAGGTGCGCGAAGGCGTAGCCGATCTCGGGCAGCGTGGAGACGCGGACGAAGCCTCCCAGGCCCGAGATGAGGGGGTTGTCGTACCCCTGGATCAGGCTCCGGCTGTCGTCCTTGTACAGCACGACGGGCAGGCCGGCCGTCCACGCCATGGCGGCCTCGGCCACCGCCCCCTCGTCGGGCACCCGGCCGTTCATGTTGAGCACCAGCCCCTGGCAGCCCACCAGCACCTCGTAGGCGTCGAGCCAGAAGATGGCCCGCTGCACCATGGGCGCGGCCTCATCCCGGTCGTAGCCTCCACGCAGCAGCTCCCGCTGCACGTCGGCGAAGACGAAGCCGTCGCGGTGCGGCAGGAACACCCGGAGCCCGGCCTGCGCGAGCGCCTCCGCGATGGCGGCCATCTCGGCCCGCTCCGACGGCGTGAAGAGCGGGCCGGCGCAGTAGATGCGGGGGGTGGGGGCGTTCCGGCTTCGGCGGCTGGGTGGAGTGGGCATGGCGAGGTCCCGTAACGCGCA
>JBHGAX010000296.1:0-5222 GCA_041946635.1 Methylomirabilales bacterium (SeqCode) | reverse complement strand
GCCATCATCGCGCGCGAGGGCCGGCTGGATATCCTCGTGAACAACGCCGGGATCATCCGGGACGCGCTGCTGCCCGAGATGGCGCCGGCCGACTGGCAGGCGGTGCTCGACACCAATCTCTCGGGGGCCTTTCACTGCGCGCGGCTGGCGGCCCGGCAGATGATCCGGCAGCGGGGGGGGCGCATCATCAACGTCAGCTCCGTGGGCGCCTGGCGCGGCAACAAGGGACAGGCCAACTACGCGGCCTCCAAGGCGGCCCTCAACGCGCTCACCCGCGTGCTGGCGACGGAGCTGGGGGCCCGGGGCATCACGGTGAACGCTGTGGCGCCGGGCCTCATCCAGACCGAGATGAGCCAGGGCGTGCTGCCGTTCGCCGCCGACCTGGTGCGCGAGCGCATCCCGCTGCGCCGGGTGGGCCGTCCCGAGGACGTCGCGCCGCTCGTGGTGTTCCTGGCCTCCGAGCAGGCGGCGTACATCACGGGGCAGGTCTTTGCCGTGGACGGCGGGCTGGTGTAGCTCGCGCTGGCGAAGAGGCGCGCAGGGGCGCGGGAGCGCCGAGAGAGACGTTCAACGGCGGCAAGCCGCGATGAGCCATGAGCCATGAGCCATGCGGCGACAGCCGCGTTCTCACGGGGGCAGGGATGAGCCAGGCACACGGGGGCACGCTGAGCCGCGCGGAGGTGGAGGCCGGCCTCGCAACCATTCTGGAGGAGTCGCTGGGCGTCGCCCGGGAGGAGATCCGCCCGTCGGCCTCGCTGGTGCGCGACCTGGGCGCGGAATCCATCGACTTCCTGGATATGGGATTCAAGATCCAGCAGGCCTTCGGCGTGAACCTGCAGACCGCCGAGATCCGCGACCGCATCATGGGATGGGGCGCGCTGGTTGTCCCCTCGCTGGCGGAGCTGCTGTCCGCTCGGCTGGGGGCCGCGGTCGGCGTGGACGACCTGAAGGGGCTGGAGGGCCGCGGGCTGGACGGCATCCTGTCCCACCTGCAGGCCACGCGCGGCCTGCGCACGGACCCGGGCGCGGCCGAGGAGATCGCCGAGGAGCTCCTGCGGCGACTGCTGAAGGAGTTCCAGGCCCTGGGATTCGGCCTGGCAGACGGGGACCGGCACGGCCTGCTCGCCCAGATGCGGGCCGACCTCTCCGGCCGGCGGCTCACCGAGCGGACGCTGGATCTCCTCACCGTGGAGGCGCTGGTCAACTTCATCTGCGCCAAGCTGGGTTCCCGGCTGGCGGAGCAGTGAGGCGGCGGGACGGATGCGCTTTCTCTTCGTGGATCGCATCGTGCGGCTCGAGCCCGGGAGGGACGCCCTGGTCCGAAAGAACGTGAGCAACAGCGAGGACTTCTTCAGCGATCACTTCTCCGGACGGCCCGTCATGCCCGGCTGCCTGATCCTCGAGACCGGCGACCAGGTGGCCCGGCTGCTCCTGGCCAGCGCAGAGGACTTCGGCCGGCTTCCCGTGCTGGTCGAGGTGACGAACGGCAAGTTCCAGCACTTCGTCCAGCCCGGCGACACGCTGGAGGTGGCGGCCAGCGTGGCCCGGCAGACGCCCGCCTCCGCCGAGGTGCGGATCCAGGCGAGCGTGGAAGGCCGCCGGGTGGCGGCCGCCACCCTGGCCTACCGCTTCAGCGAGGCCGCGAGCGATCCGGCGGCGGCCCGCGCCTGCCGGCGCATGCGCGAGTTCTACGCGATGATCACGAGCCGCCCGCCCGACGGCGCCCGGACTGCCGACAGCGCCGGGGAGGCCGGCCATGCCTGAGCCGCGGGTGGCGGCCGTCACGGGCGGCAGCCGGGGCATCGGGCGCACGATCGCCGTCCGGCTCGCCGCCGAGGGCGCCCACGTCGCCGTGAATTACTACGTGAACCGGGAGGCGGCGGAGAAGACCGCAGCCGAGGTGCGAGCCCACGGCGTGCAGGCGCACCTCGTCCAGGCCGACATGAAGGACCCCGCGCAGATCGCCCGCCTGTTCGCCGAGGTGGGGGAGCGGTTCGGGGGGCTGGACATCCTGGTGAGCAACGCGGCCTCCGGCGTCTTCCGGCGGGCGGAGGAGCTGCGCGCCAAGCACTGGGACTGGATGATGGACACGCACCCGCGCGCCTTCCTGCTCTGCGCGCAGGCCGCCGCCCCGCTCATGCGGGGCCGCGGGGGGCGCATGGTGGCGGTGAGCAGCATCGGCGCGGCCCGCACCATCCCGCTGTACGCCGGCATGGGAGCCGCCAAGGCCGCGCTGGAGGCCCTCACCCGCTACCTGGCGGTCGAGTACGCGCCGCAGGGGATCGCGGTGAACGCGGTGTCCGGCGGCGCCGTGCTCACCGAGTCCTGGAAGCAGCTGGCGGAGGCGGTGACGGCCCTGGAGGACATCCGGCGGCGCACCCCGGCGGGCCGCATGGTCACGCCGGACGACATCGCGGACGCGGTGGTGTTTCTCTGCAGTCCCCAGGCGGCCATGATCCGCGGGCAGGTGCTCGTGGTGGACGGCGGCTACACCTTGACCCTCTGACTTCGCAGAGGCGCAAGGGCGAAAAGGCGCAGAGGGGAACGGAGCATCGGAAGCTTGAAACCTCGAACCTCGAACCAGGAACCCGCCGTGCCATGAGCCATGAGCCATGAACTATGAGCCAGCGCCCGAGGCGCGGCGGGTCGCGGTCACCGGGATGGGCGTCCTGACGCCCATCGGCATCGGCGTGGACGCGTACTGGAAGGCGGCGCTGGCCGGGACGTCGGGCGGCACGGCGGTGCGCCACTTCGACGCCTCCGGCCTGCCCGCCCGGGTCTGCACCTACGTGCAGGACCAGGAGGCGCTGGAGGCCTGGCGTGGGGCCCTGGCCCTGCCCGACGACGCGCCGCGCTCCCTGCTCTTCGCGCTGGCGGCGGGCCGGATGGCCCGGGAGGCGGCCGGCTGGGCGGCCGGGCTGGGCGGCGACCGGACCGGGGTGGTCTTCGGCACCTACGGGGACAAGGTGGACATGGGCCGCATCGCGCGGATCGGCTATGCCGCGCGGACGAACGGCGGCGGCGTGGCGGCCGAGGACTTCTTCGCGGCCTACTGCCGGACCGTGCGCGGCCAGCCGCTCTCCCGCCTCCTGGCGCACGCGGCGACGGCGGCGCTGGCGCGCATGTTCGAGGCGACCGGACCGACCTGTACCGTGCAGACGGCGTGCACCAGCTCCGCCCAGGCCGTCGGCGAGGCGTTCCGCGGCATCCGGCGGGGACAGATGGACCGGGCGATCTGCGGCGGGGCGGAGTGCATCGTGTCGCCGAACCAGATGCTGATGTTCTCGCTCCTGGGCGTGCTCTCGACCCGGAACGACGATCCGGAACGGGCCAGCCGGCCCTTCGACGCCCAGCGGGACGGCTTCGTGCTGGGCGAGGGGAGCGCCGTGCTGGTCCTCGAGCGCATGGACCTGGCGCGCCGCCGGGGCGTCCCCATCCTGGCGGAGCTGGCCGGCTACGGCAGCTCGTGCGACGCCTACCGCCTCACCGACGAGGATCCCGAGGGCCGGGGGGCGGTCCTCGCCATGCGGCGGGCCCTGGACAGCGCGAGGCTCTCCACCGAGGACGTGCACTACATCAACGCCCACGGCACCTCGACTGCCATGAACGATCGCGTGGAGACCACGGCCATCAAGACGCTGTTCGGGCCGCGGGCCTACCGCATCCCGGTCAGCTCCACGAAGTCCATGGTGGGCCACACCGTCTCCGCGGCGGGGGCCATCGAGCTGGTCACCACGATCCTGGCCCTCCGCGATCAGGTCTTTCCGCCCACCATCAACTACGAGTACCCCGACCCGCAGTGCGACCTGGACTACGTGCCCAACCAGGCCCGCCCCGGCAGGCTGACGGTGGCCCTCTCCAACTCCTTCGGCTTCGGCGGGCACAACGACAGCCTGGTGGTGCGCCGCGCCGTCTAGTCCGCCGCCCCCCGGCGGTCACGCCGGCCAGATGTCGCTGTCCGCCAGCTCCAGCAGATTGCCGTCCGGGTCCCGGAAGTAGAAGGAGTGCCCGCGCGGCCAGGCCGTCTCCTGCTCGATGGGGATGCCCTCGGTCCGGATGCGGGCCTTCCAGGGCTCGTACTCGGCCGGGTGCACCGTGAAGCAGACGTGGATCTCGCCGTGCGCCCCGTGGGGGGGCAGGCTCTTGGTCTTGCGGGTGGCGGGCGCGTTGAAGAGGAGGAGGACGCCCGAGCCCACGCGAAAGAAGACGTGCCGGCCCGGCTGCTTGCCGATCTGCGGCAAGGCCATGACGTCCCGGTAGAACCGCTCGGCCCGGTCGATGTCCTCCACGTAGAGCACGGTTTCCAGGATCCCGGTGATCCGGAGCTGCGGGTCGCCCATGCCTGCTCCTTGTCTCAGACGGCCGCCGGCGTCTCCACCCGGCGGCGCAGCCGCTGGTAGTACCGGCCGAGGAGGGGATCCCAGCGCACGCGCAGCGTGCTCTGGAGCAGGATCCCGTAGACGGCCGGCCGCGAGATCTTCACCCGGGCCCGCGGGTCCAGGAGGTCGGGGGCCTGCCGGATGCGCTCCAGCGTGCGGAGGCCGATGAGCAGCGGCCAGGCGCAGGCCAGCCGCAGGCGGACCTCCGCCGCGGGGATCGCCCGGAGGTAGGCCCAGCCCTCGGCGTGGAGGCGCACGGCCTCGGCCAGGAGGTCGTCCAGGAGCGGCTGCAGGCGGTCGCGCCGGCCCCCGTCCAGGAGGTCCTCGGGCCGGAGGCCGAGCCGGTCCAGGTCCTCGCGGGGCAGGTAGCAGCGCCCCAGGCGCAGGTCCTGGGCCAGGTCCCGCAGGACGTTGGTCAGCTGCAAGCCCTGGCCGAAGCGCCGCCCGAGCGCCTGCATCCGCCCGGCGTCCCACCCCGCCAGCGCCGGGCGGTGCGCCATCGCCATGGCCGTCCAGAACTCCCCCACGCAGCCGGCGGCCGAGTAGGTGTACGCCTCCAGGTCGGCCCGGGCGGGCAGGGCCGCCAGCCGGTCGCCCGGGAACCGCAGCAGGTCCGTGCGCATGCCGTGCACCAGGACGCGCAGGAGGCCGAGGATGCGCGCCCGGTCCGCGGGGGGCTGGGCCGCGAGGAGGGCCAGGCAGTCGGGCAGCCGCGTGAGTAGGGCGCGCTCCGCCGGGTGGGCGTCAACCCCAGCCACCGCCCCGGCCAGCGCTGCGGCCGCCCCGGGCTCACCCTCCACGGCAGCCAGGAAGCGGTCCAGGCCCGCGACGCGGGCCGCGGGG
>JBHGAX010000295.1:0-5227 GCA_041946635.1 Methylomirabilales bacterium (SeqCode) | reverse complement strand
GCTCGTCCCGACGACCGGGGAGCCCGCGTTCCAGGACGCGCAACTCGAAGCGGCCATCCTTCGCGCGAAGCCCGCGGTCGTGCTCATCAGCAGCGAGGTCGGGGCGCAGGTCCCGATTGCCTGCGGCCCCGGCCCCGCCCGGCCGGTGGACGTCGAGCCGATCTACGAGACCGGCAGCGGCTTCATCATCCACCCCGACGGCTACATCGCCACGAACGGGCACGTCGTCGAGCAGTTCTACGAGATGAACGAGCGGCGGCTCGCGCGCGAGTTCAGCGAGCGGGCCGCGGCCCAGGCCTGCGGGCCGGCGCTCGCCGCACTGCCGGAGCGCGCCCGGCGGGAGCGCCTGCAGGCCATTGCCGCCCGCAGCCTGGGCCTCGGCGGGCTGACGCTCGCCAAGAAACTGCAGGTGCACCTGTCCACGGGCGCGACGTACGCGGCGGAGGTGAAGGCCTACAGCCCGGCCATCGACCCGGGCGCGCCGCCCGGCGGGCAGCTCATCGGCGCGAGCGGCGGCCCGGGGGAGGTGCAGCGATCCGGCAAGGACGTCGCGATCCTGAAGATCGATGCCCGGAACCTGCCGGCCGCGCAGCTGGCGGACCGAAGCGCGGGGCTGAAGATCGGGGAGCAGCTCTTCATCATCGGCTATCCCGGGGTCGTGCTGAACCACGACTTCCTGAGCCGGAAGTCGCGCCTCGAGTCTTCCGTCACCGTGGGGCGGGTGTCGGGCTTCAAGCTGGACGTGACCGACCGGCGCGTGATCCAGACCGACGCGGCGATCTCCTGGGGCAACAGCGGCGGGCCGGCGTTTTCCATGCGCGGCGAGGTGATCGGCGCCGCCACGTTCATCTCCACGACGCTGGAGGGCGATCAGGCGATCCAGGGCTTCAACTTCCTGATCCCGGTGGAGACGGTCCACGAGTTCGCCCGGGGGATCGGCCTCGCCCCGGACGCCAGCTCGCCCTTCACCCGCGAGTGGGAGCGGGGGATCGTGGCCTTCTTCCGGGAGGATTACTCGGGCGCCATTCAGCACCTGGACGCCGCGGAGCGGCTGGTGCCCGGGCTGCCCGACGTGCGGGCCCTGCGCACGGAGGCGCAGCTCCTCCTGGAGAAGGCGCCGCCCTTCGCCTCGCGCGCCTGGAAGATCGGCGGGGGCCTGGCCCTGGGGCTCGGCGTGGCGCTGGTGGCGCTCGGGGTGCGGAGCGCGGTGAGCAGCCGGGTTCGCCGCATCCGCGGCCGCGTGCGGCGCCTCGCCCCCGAGGAGGTCCGCCGGCGCCTGGAGGTGGGGGGCCCCGTCGCCATGCTGGACGCCAGGCACGGCGCGAGCTTCGACGACAGTCCCGTCCAGGTGCCCGGGTCGCTGCGCTACGACGTCGACCGCCCCAAGGCCCCGAGCTTCCAGGTCGAGCTGGGGCAGAACGGCGAGGTGATCGCCTACTGCGACTGACCCGACGAGGCCACGAGCGCCCGGGTGGCGCTCCAGCTGATGCAGGCCGGGTACAGCCGGGTCTCGGTCGTTCGCGGAGGCTTCCCGGCCCTGGTGGCCGCCGGGGTTCAGGTGGCCCCAAAGGACGTCAGCCCTTCCGCCCTGCCGCCGTCCCCGGCCGACGCAGGCGCCGCTCCGTCGGCCTGACCCGTCCACGCCATGCTCGCCCGTGAGGAGTCTCGCATGCCCCGCCGCCCCGTCGTCGCGTGGCGCGCCGCCTGGCCGCTCCTGATCCTCGTCCTCGCCGCCGGGGTCGCGGCCGCGGTCGAGCTGCCGCGCGGGCTCACGCCCGAGGAAGAGGTCATCATCGGGGTCTATCGCTCCGCCAGCCCCGGCGTCGTGCACATCACCAGCACGGTGCTCTCCCAGGACTTCTTCTTCCGGGTCATCCCCGAGCGCGGAACGGGCTCCGGCTTCATGGTGGACGACAAGGGCACCATCCTGACCAACAACCACGTGGTGGAGAACGCGGAGAGCCTGGAGGTCACGCTGGCCGACAAGGCCAAGGCGCCGGCGAAGCTGATCGGCCGCGACCCGTACAACGACCTCGCCGTCATCCGGATCGCCCTGCCCCGCGAGAAGCTGTTCCCCATCCGGCTGGGCGATTCCAGCCAGCTGCAGGTCGGCCAGATGGCCCTCGCCATCGGAAACCCCTTCGGCCTGGACCGGACCGTCACGCGGGGGGTGGTGAGCGCGCTGGGCCGGAGCCTGAAGTCCGACTCGGGCCGGCAGATCCGCAACGTGATCCAGACGGACGCCGCCATCAACCCCGGGAACTCCGGCGGCCCGCTGCTCAACTCGCGCGGCGAGGTGATCGGCATCAACACCGCCATCTTCACGCCGAGCGGCGGCTCGGTCGGCATCGGCTTCGCCATCCCCATCAACACGGCCAAGAAGCTGCTGCCCCAGCTCATCGCGCGCGGTCGCGCCAGCCACCCCTGGCTGGGCATCAGCGGGATGGACGTGACGCCCAGCTTCGCCCGGGCCCTCAACCTCCCCGTGAAGGACGGCGTCATGATCGCCGGGGTGGTCCCCGGTGGGCCGGCGGCCAAGGCGGGCCTGCGGGGAGCCCAGCGGCGCGTGCGGGTGGGGAATTTCATGGTGGCCGCGGGCGGCGACGTCATCGTGAGCCTGGATGGCGAGCGGATCACGAGCGTGGACGACCTCACGGCCTTCCTGGACGACCACAAGAAGGCGGGGGACGACCTGCGGGTGGAGGTCAACCGCGACGGCAAGGCCCTGACCATCGGCGTCAAGCTGGGCGAGCTGCCCGAGGGCCTGGATGGCAAGTAGGCTGCTGGGCGCCCTGCTGCTCGCGCTCCTGGCCGTCCCGGTCCCGGCCGCCGGGCCGGAGATCAATCCCCCGCTCCCCACCGGGACCCTCACCATCGCCGGCCGGGTGACGGTGACCGTCGAGCTCGCGCGCTCGCCGCTGGAGCAGACGCGCGGGCTGAGCCACCGGCCGCGGCTGGCCGAGGGCCGGGGCATGGCGTTCGTGTACGTCGCCCCGCAGCCGGTGGGCATCTGGATGAAGGACATGCGCTTTCCGCTCGACATCCTGTGGGTGCGCGAGGGGCGCATCGTGAAGATCGAGAAGGCGGCGCCGCCGCTCGCGCCCGGGGCCCCGGAGCGCGTGTACACCGCCACGGCGGACCTCGTCCTGGAGGTCCCCGCCGGCTTCACCGACCGCGCCAGGGTCAGGGTGGGCGACCGGGTGACGCTGCGGGCGCCGTGAGAGGCGGCTGCGCCGCCTGGCTCATGGTTCGTGGCTCATGGCAACGGACGATGGACCAGAAGAACTCGCGGCTGCATCGCGATGGACCATAACGACGAAGAACTGACCATCACTGCCGGCCTCCGGCCGTGAGAATCTGCGTAATCTGCGTAATCTGCGGATCATGCGGCTCCAGCGTTCTCGAGGAGGGGGTATGACCGCGAAGTGGCAGCGGGCGCTGCTGGCGGGCGTCCTGGCGATCGTCGTCGTCCTCGGCGGTGCGCCGCCGGCGCTCGCGGCGAGCTTGGCCGAGCGGGTGTCCGAGACCATCCTGGACAACGGCCTCAAGGTCCTCATCGTGGAGGAGCCGAAGTCCCCCGTGGTGACGGTGCAGACCTGGTACCGGGTGGGCTCGCGCAACGAGCAGATCGGCAAGACGGGCCTCTCGCACATGGTCGAGCACATGATGTTCAAGGGCACGCCCACCGTCGGACCGAAGGAGTTCTCGCGGCTCATCCAGCGGAACGGCGGGCAGGACAACGCGTTCACCAGCACCGACTACACCGGCTACTACATCAACTTCTCCTCGGACCGCGTGCGGCTGGCCCTGGAGCTGGAGGCGGACCGGATGGCCAATCTGCTCCTCCCGGCCGAGGAGTTCGAGCCGGAGCGCAAGGTCATCATGGAGGAGCGGCGCCTCCGGGTGGACGACCAGCCGGGGCAGACGCTCGGCGAGACCCTGCGCGCCACGGCGTTCCTGGCCCACCCGTACCGCTGGCCGGTGATCGGCTGGGCCAGCGACATCGAGCACTACACGCGCGAGGACCTCGTCCAGTACTACCGGACGCACTACGTGCCGAACAACGCCACGCTCATCGTGGCCGGGGACGTCAAGAAGGACGAGATCCTGCCCGACATCCGGCGGCTGTTCGGCAAGGTGCCGCGGGGCGCGGAGCCGCCGAAGGTGACCACGGAGGAGCCGCCGCAGCGCGGCGAGCGGCGCATCCTGGTGAAGAAGACCGCCGAGCTGCCCCTGATCTTCGCCGTCTACCACGTGCCCGCCATCGCCCACCCGGACAGCTTCGCGCTGGACGTCCTCTCGACGATCCTGGGCGGCGGCGAGAGCTCGCGTCTGCACCAGAAGCTGGTGTACGAACAGCGGCTGGCCTCGTTCGCGTCCGCCGATTACTCGGGGATGCACCGCGACCCGCACCTCTTCGGGCTGAACGGCGGCCCGCTGCCCGGCAAGACGGTGGAGGAGCTGGAGCAGGCGCTGTACGCCGAGGTGGAGCGGATCCAGCGGGAGCCGGTGACCGAGCGCGAGCTGCAGAAGGCCAAGAACCAGGTGGAGGCCGAGTTCGTCTTCGCGCAGGACTCCGTCCACCGGATGGCCAGCCTGCTGGGCTCCCTGGAGTCCGTGGCGAGCTGGAAGCTGCTGGCGGGATACCTGGACGGGATCCGAAGCGTCACCGCGGCGGATGTGCAGCGCGTGGCCAGGCAGTACCTGACGCCCGACAACCGCACGGTGGGCATCCTGGTTCCGCTGAAGGCCTCGGCGGATGCGCCGGCCGGGGAGAAGCGGCCATGACGACTCGCTTCGCTGCTCATGGCTCGTGGCGCATGGCGCATGGCGCGGCCCGGTCATGTGCGCCCCGGCGCCGCGGCGCCTCTGCGCCTCTGCGCGCGGCGGTGGCGGTGTGCCTGCTGCTTCTGCTACCCGTCGCCGCGCGCGCGGGGCAGCTCGCGCAGCGCGAGGTGCTGCCGAACGGGATGGTGCTCCTGGCGTCCGAGCGCGGCGCGGTGCCGATCGTCACCGTGAGCATGCTGATCCAGGCCGGCGCGTACCTGGAGCCGGCGGACAAGGCCGGGCTGGCCAACCTCACCGCCGAGCTGCTCACGCAGGGGACCCGGAGCCGGAGCGCCACGGAGATCAAGGAGGCCATCGAGTTCGTGGGCGGCTCGCTCTCGGCCGGGGCGAGCCACGGCGTGACGAGCGTCTCCCTCGCCGTCCTCAAGAAGGACCTGGA
>JBHGAX010000294.1:0-8180 GCA_041946635.1 Methylomirabilales bacterium (SeqCode) | reverse complement strand
GGGGCCCTCCAGACCGTGCGGGAGCGGGGCCTGCGCATCCCGGCCGATGTCTCGCTCATCGGCTACGACGACATGGAGTGGTGGACGCTCACCCACCCCCCGCTCACCACGGTGGGGCAGCCGGTCTACGAGCTGGGACGCGAGGCCATGCGGCTGCTGCTCCGCCGGATCGCGGGGCCCGCCGGCCGGCGCGCGGAGCGGGTGGTCCTCAAGCCGGAGCTGATCGTGCGCGAGTCGTGCGCCGCGCCGCCGGCGCGCCGCGGGAGGGCCGGCTGATGCGGTACCTCGTTGGCCTGGACGTCGGGACGCAGAGCGTGCGGAGCTGCGTGTTCGACCTGGAGGGGGCGCTCCTGGCCTCCGCCAGCCGGCCGCTCCGGACGGAGCTTCCCCGCCCGACCTGGGCCGAGCAGGATCCCGAGGAGTGGTGGCGGGGCGCGCTGGACAGCCTGCGGGAGGCGCTGGAACTCGCCCGGGTGGATCGGGCGGACGTGGCCGGCCTGTCCTACGACTGCACGGCCTGCACCGTCGTGGCGCTGGATGCGCAGGGCCAGCCCCTGCGTCCGGCGCTCCTCTGGATGGACGAGCGGGCGCACGTCGAGGCGGAGGAGCTGTCGGCGAGCGGCCACGCCAGCCTGCGCTACAGCGGCGGGCGGGCCTCGCCCCAGTGGATGATCCCGAAGGGCCGCTGGCTCGAGCGGCACGAGCCGGCCGTCTTCCGGCGGGCGCGATGGATCGTGGACGAGACCGACTTCTTCACCTTCCGCCTCACCGGCCGCATGACGGCCAGCCTCGACACCGCCAGCGCCAAGTGGAACTACGTGCGGCCGCTGGGCGGCTGGCCGAAAGACTTCCTGGCGGCCGCGCAGGCGGAGGAGCTGGCCGCCAAGTGGCCGGCCGAGGTGCTGCCGGTGGGGCGGCGGGTGGGCCGCCTGCGCGAGGGCCTGGCGCAGCAGCTCGGCCTCCCGGGCGAGACGGTGGTGGCCCAGGGGGGGATCGACGCCCACGCCGGCGAGATCGCCCTGGGGGCGGTCGGCCCGGGGGACCTGGCGCTCATCATGGGCAGCTCGACCTGCCACATGGCCCAGTCGCGCGAGCCGGTCTTCGCGAACATCTGGGGCCCGTACCCGGATGCGCTGGTGGACGGCATGTACACGCTGGAGGGCGGCCAGACGGCCACGGGCAGCATCGTGCACTGGCTGGTCGA
Organism: Methylomirabilales bacterium (SeqCode); assembly: GCA_041946635.1. GTDB lineage: Bacteria > Methylomirabilota > Methylomirabilia > Methylomirabilales > 2-02-FULL-66-22 > 2-02-FULL-66-22. The sequence goes on along the minus strand of JBHGAX010000294.1, from coordinate 6,976 downwards.
GCGGTTCGGCGGGCACGCCGAGCGGCAGGCCCAGGGCCGGGACGCCTACGCCGCGCTGGACGCCGAGGCGGCGGCCCTGCCGGTGGGGAGCGAGGGCCTGCTGGTGCTGGACTACTTCCAGGGGAACCGCACCCCGCACAAGGACCCCCTGGCGCGCGGGGCCGTCCTGGGTCTCACCCTGAAGCACGGCCTGCCGCACCTGCTCCGCGCCGTGTACGAAGGCATCTGCTTCGGCACGCGGCAGATCCTGGAGGACATGACGGCCCACGGATTCAAGCTGGAGCGGATCTACGCGGGCGGCGGCGGCGCGAACAGCCGGCTCTGGACCCAGATCCAGGCGGACGTGCTGGGCCAGCCGCTCCGGCTGCCGCGCGACAAGGAGACCATGGCGCTCGGCGCGGCCATCTGGGCCGGGCTGGGGGCCGGCCTGTTCCGGGACTACGGGGAGGCCATCCGGCGCATGGTGCGTCTCGAACGGACGGTCACCCCGAACCTCGAGCACCGGGCGGCCTACGACCGGCTGTACCGGCAGTACGTGGACCTGTATCCGGCCGTGCGGCCCGTGATGCACGCGCTGGCGCAGAGCAGCTGAGGCGCAGAGGCGCCGGAGCGTCCGCGACGAATGAAAGTTTTCAGCCGCCGGGCGGAGGGTTGCCATGCGGAAGCGCAAGATCGGGATCCTGACGTTCTCCGACGGGCGCAAGTTCGCCCACGACCTGCAGTACGAGATGAACCTCGGCTTCCAGGAGCGGCTGGTCAAGGCCCTGGAGGCGACCGGCGAGGTCGAGTGCCTGCCCGGCGAGATCGTGTGGACGCCGGAGCTGGCGCGCTCCCAGGCCCGGAAGCTGGCGGCCGCCGGCGTGGAGGCCACGATCCTGAACTTCGCCATCTGGGCCTTCCCGCACCTGCCGGCCATCGCCACGGAGTTCGCCCCCGGGCCCTTCCTCTGCCTGTCCAACGTGAACCCGCAGGCGCCGGGCCTGGTGGCCATGCTGGCCGCCGCGGGCAGCCTCAACCAGATCGGGGTCCTCCACGGCCGCGTCTCGGGCAACGTGGAGGAGCCGAAGGTCCTCCGGCGGGTGATGGCCTTCCTGCGGGCCGCCTCGGCCGTGAACCGCCTGAAGGGGAAGACCTACGGCCTGTTCGGCGGCCGCTCCATGGGGATGTACACCGCCGTGCCGGCGCTGGATCAGTGGCGGCGCGAGTTCGGCGTGGACATCGAGCACATCGACCAGTGGGAGATCGTGCGCCGCTCCGAGGGCATCGCGCAGGCCAGGGTCACCCGGGCGCGGGAGTGGCTGGAGCGGCACTGCGGCCGGGTGGCCTACGACGGCAAGGCGCTCACCCCGGAGACGCTGGAGCGCCAGATCCGCAGCTACCACGCGGTGCGCGAGCTGATCGCCGAGTGGGACCTCGACTTCGTGGGCATCAAGGGGCAGCCCGAGCTGACGAATGCCTTCTGCACCATGGACCTGACGGAGGCGTTCCTGAACGACCCCTACGACTGGGAGGGGCCGCACGCGCCCATCGTCTGCGCCACCGAGGCCGACTCGGACGGCGCGCTCACCATGGAGCTGTTCAAGGAGCTGGCCGGGACGCCGGTGCTCTTCGCCGACGTGCGGCACTACGACGCCGAGGGCAACTTCTGGGACCTGGTGAACTCCGGCCAGCACGCCACCTACTTCGCGGGCAAGTCGCTCGACCCGGCGGTGAACCTGCCCAGGGTGCAGCTCCTGCCCGAGACCTTCTACTTCCCCGCGGGCGGGGCCGCGGTGCACCACATCGCCGCGCCGGGCGAGGTGACGCTGGCCCGCCTGACCCGCAAGCAGGGGAAGTACTGGATGGCCGTGGCCCCGGCGGAATTCCTGGCCCTGCCGGCGGAGGAGGCGCGCCAGAAGGCGCAGGCCACGACCGCCGAGTGGCCGCACGCCTTCGCGCGGCTGCGCGTGCCGCCGGAGCGCTTCATCGCGACCTACAGCTCGAACCACATCCACGGCGTGTACGGCGACTGGGTCGAGGAGCTGCAGTGGGTCTGCACCATGCTGGGAATGGAGGCCGAGGTCTATGTCTGAGCCGACTGCCGGCCACGCGCGCGGACCGCTGTCCGGGGTGATCCCCGCGCTCCTCACGCCCATGGACGCGCGCGGCGAGCGGCTGGACCTGCCGGCCGCGCGGGAGCTGGTGAGCCGCCTCGTGGCCCGCGGCGTCCACGCGTTCTACGCGCTGGGCACCACGGGCGAGGCGCCCCTCCTCACCACCGCGGAGCGCCAGGCGTTTCTCGAGGCCATCCTGCCCGCCGCCGGCCACGTGCCCGTGGCGGTGCAGGTGGGCGCGCTGTCCACCGCCGAGGCCTGCGCGCTGGCCCGCCATGCCGCGCAGGCGGGCGCCGCGGCGGTGGCGGCCATTCCCCCGAGCTACTACGCGGTCACCCCGCGGGAGATCCTGGAGTACTACCGGGCCATCGCCCGCGCGGCGGCGCCCCTGCCGCTGTACCTGTACAACATCCCCAGCCACGCCCGGAACGACCTGAAGCCGCCCTTCGTGCGCGACCTGCGCGAGGCCATCCCCTCGGTCGCCGGCATCAAGGACAGCACGGGCAGCCCCGACCGGGTGAAGCAGCTGGTCCGGGCGCTGGGGGCGGGCTTCGGGGTGATCAACGGCAACGACGAGCTGGACCTGGCCTCGCTGCAGGGCGGGGCGTGCGGGCTGGTGGCCTCGGGGGCGGGCCTCTTCCCGGAGCTGTACCTGGCGCTCTACGACGCCTGGCGCGAAGGGCGGACGCCGGACGCCGAGGTCGCCCAGCGGAAGATCACCGCCATGCAGGAGCGGCTGGGCAACGGCGCGCGGCTCGGCTGGTACAAGGAGGTCTGGCGCCTGCGGGGACTCTCGCTCGGCGGCGTCCGGGCCCCGCTCCTCGGGCCGACCCCGGCCGAGGCCGAGGCCATTCGGGAGAGCCTGACGATCCTGGGACTGCTGTAGGCCCGAGAGGAGGAGCAGATCATGCGCGGACGCATTCTCGTGACCGTGATGCTCGGGCTGGCCGCGCTCCTGGCCGGCTCGCCGGCGGCGGGGCAGCAGCCGCTCGTCCTCAAGTGGGGCATCGTCCTGCAGCCCGAGCACCCCTTCGTCCTGGGGATGAAGAAGACGGCGGAGACGGTGGCCCAGAAGACGAACAACCGCATCCAGATCCAGGTCTTCCCCTCCGCGCAGCTCGGGACGGGGAAGGACATGATCGAGGCCGTGGTCTTCGGCAGCCAGGCCATGGCCACCGAGGGGGCGGCCATGTTCAGCCAGTGGGCGCCCCGGCTCTCCATCATGGAGGCGCCCTACCTCTTCCGCGACGTGCAGCACATGTACGCCGCCATGCGGAGTCCCATCGGCCAGGAGATGCTCGAGGAGCTGGTGGCGAGGCGCGGCCTGCGCTCGCTGGGCGTGCTCTACTACGGCGTGCGGCACCTGACGGCCAACAAGCCGGTGCAGAAGCCGGAGGACGTGAGGGGCCTGAAGCTTCGTGTGCCCGAGGTCCCGCTCTACCTGGAGATGGCGCGGGCCTGGGGCGCCAACCCCACGCCCATGGCGTTCGCGGAGCTGTACCTCGCCCTGAAGCAGGGCACGGTGGACGCGCAGGAGAACCCCATCCCGACGATCAACTCCGGCAAGTTCTACGAGGTGCAGAAGTACCTGGTGCTCACCGGCCACATCATGGTGCCCCAGTTCCACGCCATCAGCGACAAGCTGTGGAAGAGCCTGGCGCCCGCGGACCAGAAGCTCCTGGCGCTCGCCGTTCGACAGGCTCACGGCCCTGAGCGAAGTCGAAGGGCTGCGGCGTACCTCCAGTACGCCTCGCTCGGCCTATGGCCCGCCGCCTTGCATCTGGACCTTTTTGAGCAGCCCAGGCTCGCTGGGTCACACATCCTCCTTGGATGAACCCGCATATACCAGGAGCAAGATGATGCGGGCGGTGCTGCGCGGGCTTGACCGGCTACTGGATGCCGTCACGATCGTCATCCTGGTCGTCCTGCTCGGCGTCGTGGGCGTGCAGATCTTCGCCCGCTACGTGCTGAACCACTCGCTCTACTGGTCGGAGGAGCTGGCCCGGTACCTGTTCATCTACCTGGTGTTCCTGGGCGCGGCGGTGGCGCTCCGCCGGGACGGCCACATCCGGGTGAGCTTCCTGGTCGATCGGCTGCCGGCTGGCCTGCAGCGCGCAACAGCCGTCCTCGTCGACCTGGTGGTCCTGGTCTTCGCCGGGACGGTCCTCTGGCAGTCGGTCCGGCTGGCGGCGATGGTGTGGACCGTCCCGACCGCCGCCATGCTCATCCCGTGGACCTTCGTCTACCTGGGGATCCTCCTCGGGATGGCGGCCGCGACGCTGGCCGCCCTGGGATCGCTGCTGGCGCGCGCCCGGCGGCCAGAGGGGCGGGCATGACGGTCCTGCTCCTCTTCGCCGGCTTCTTCCTGCTCCTGGCGCTGCGCGTGCCCATCGCCTTCGCGCTGGGCGCCGTCTCGCTCGGCTTCCTGGCGGCTCGGGGCGAGGTCCTGCTGGCCGTGTCGCAGCGGATGTCGGCGGCCGTGGACTCCTTTCCCCTGCTGGCCATCCCGTTCTACATCCTGATGGGCAAGCTGGTGAACGAGGCGGGACTCACCGACCGCATCTTCGGCTTTGCGCAGAGCCTGGTGGGCCACATCCGGGGCGGCCTGGCGCACGTGAACATCCTGAACAGCATGATCTTCGCCGGGATGTCCGGCGCCGCGGTGGCGGACGTGGGCGGCATGGGAGCCATCGAGATCAAGGCCATGACCGACAACGGCTACGACGTGGACTTCGCCGCCGCCGTGACGGCCGCCTCCTCGACCATCGCCCCCATCATCCCGCCGAGCATCTCCATGGTGGTCTACGGCGTCCTGGCCAGCACCTCCGTCGGGGCGCTGTTCCTCGGGGGGCTGGTGCCGGGCGTCCTCATGGGCCTCTGCATGATGGGCTACGCCTACCTGGTGGCCGTGCGCCGCGCCTACCCCTTGCAGCCGCGCGCGGGTCTCCGCCTGGTGTGGCGCAGCTTGCGCGAGGCGCTGCTGGGCCTCCTCACCCCCGTCATCCTGCTCGGGGGGATCGGCTTCGGCGTGGTCACCCCGACCGAGGCCGCGGTGGTGGCCGTCTTCTACTCGCTCATCCTCGGGGCGATGGTGTACCGGCGGCTGGGGATGGCCGATCTCGTCCGGCTGCTGCGGGAGACCGTGGAGATGACCGGCGTGGTGGTCTTCGTCATGACCACCGCCTCGCTCTTCGCCTGGATCCTGGCCCGCGAGCAGGTCCCCCAGCGCTTCGCCGAGCTCGTGACCTCCCTCACCTCCAGCCCGGTGGCCGTGCTCCTGCTGATCAACCTGCTCGGCCTGGTCCTCGGCTGCTTCTTCGACGGCATCTCGATCCTGGTCATCGTGGTGCCCATCTTTCTCCCCATCCTGGACCGCGTGGGCATCGACCGGGTGCACTTCGGCGTCCTGTTCGTGCTGAACACGGTCATCGGGCTGCTCACCCCGCCGGTGGGAGCCGTGCTCTATGCGACCACGGAGGTGGCCCAGATCCCGTTCGAGCGGGTCGTCCGGGCCACGCTCCCGTTCCTGTGGCCGCTGCTCGCCACGCTGGTGATGGTGACCTACTTCCCGTGGACCGTCCTGGCCGTGCCGCGCCTGTTCGGGTTTCGGTGAGCGCCGGGCGGAGCGGCGCGCTCCGCCCGGCCCGGCACGCGCGAGAGCTATCATGAATCGCGCCGAGAGGAGGAGCGTCATGCGCTGCGCCTGGTTCGGAGTCGTCCTGGCAGTGCTCGCCCTGGCCGGCGGGGTCGCGGTGCCCGCCGTTGCCGGCGAGCCGACCTACGAGCTGAAGTTCAACACGGTGGGCGTGCCCACGCAGCCCGAGTACAAGGCCATGGAGGTCTTCGCCAAGAACGTCGAGGCGCTCTCGGCGGGCAAGATCAAGGCGCGCCTGTTCCACTCGGGCCAGATGGGCGACCAGAAGACGCAGATGACGAGGGTGCAGCGCGGGACGCTGGAGATGTCCTTCGCCGACGGCACCTGGCTCTCGGAGTTCATCCCGGAGATGGGCGTCTTCGGCGCGGCGTATCTCTACCGGGACCTGGATCACATGTACCGGGTGATGACCGGGCCGGTGGGGCACGAGTACTTCGAGATGGCGGCCAAGAAGATCAGCATGCGGCCGCTGGACGTCTGGTATCTCGGCACCCGCCAGCTCAACCTGCGGACCAAGGCAGTCACCCGGCCCGAGGAGATGAAGGACGTGAAGCTGCGCGTCCCGAACAACCCCATGTGGATCGCCATGGGCAAGGCGCTCGGGGCGAACCCCACGCCGCTGGGCTTCGGCGAGCTGTACCTGGCCCTCAAGACCGGCACGGTGGACGGGCAGGACAACCCGCTGCCCACGAACGAGACCGCCAAGTTCTACGAGGTGACCAAGTACATCGTGATGACCAGCCACGTCATGGGACAGCTCTGGCCCATCATCCACGAGCCGCTGTGGCAGGGGATGCCGGCCGAGTACAAGCAGTGGATCCGGATGTCGCTGCTCACGGCCCGCCACTTCATGAACCACATGGTGCTGGAGGGCGAGGCGACGCTCCTCGAGAAGTTCGAGAAGCAGTACGGCTTGAAGATCATCTACCCCGACCTGGAGCCCTGGCGCAAGGCGGCGCGCCCCGCCTACAAGGAGTTCGAATCCAAGTGGGGCGCGGGCGTCTACGAGAAGATCCAGACCGCTCCCTGACGGCCGCTGAAACGGCCCGTCTGCGGCGTTGGCCCGCTCGCGCGCCCTTGCGGCGTACCCGGAGTACCCTCACGCGGCGCTGCGCGGGCCGCCTTGCACCTGGGCCGTTGTGAGCGGCCTTGGATATCCGCGTGTCGGCACGCAGCAGCTTGGCTCCCTCTCCCCCGCCGCGGGGGAGAGGGGCGGGGTGAGGGGGCG
>JBHGAX010000293.1:0-5324 GCA_041946635.1 Methylomirabilales bacterium (SeqCode) | reverse complement strand
AAGCCGGTGATCACCAGCAACTCGGCCTCGGTCTGGAAGATGCTGCGCCGGATCGGGGACGCGCGCGCCGTGCCGGGCGCGGGCCGGCTCCTGCGCCAGGCGTAGAAGGCGACGGGGGGGATTCCTCCCGCCCGTCCCGCCGCGTCCGCGACGGGCGCGATGAATCGCGCCCCTACGAAGGGGCCAACACGAGGAGCACCGCCATGCGCATCGGGGCGCACGCCCAGATCTGGGTGGCGCCGTTCACGGGCCGGGACCTCGACCTCCTGGACCACGTCCGGGGGCTGGGCTTCGAGGCGGTGGACATCAACGTCCCGGAGCTCCCGCCGCCGTTTGCCCCCGCCGAGCTCCGCGCCCGGCTGGCCCGCACCGGCCTGCAGGCCTCGCTGGGCGCGTACGTGAACGCGGCCCGCGACATCACCAGCCCGGACCCGGCCGCCCGCCGGGCGGGCCGCGAGTTCCTGGTCGCCGTGTGCCGGCTGTGCGGGGAGGTGGGGGCGCGGAACTTCATCGGCCCGTTCCACTCGGAGCTGCGCCGCCAGCGCTGGGAGCCGCCCGCGGCGCGCGAGGAGCGCCGGAAGCGGGGCGTGGAGAGCCTGGCGGTCGTGGCGGAGGCGGCGGAGCAGGCCGACGTCCGGCTGGGGATCGAGATCCTGAACCGGTACGAGAGCGATTTCCTGACCACCACGGCCGACGGGGTGCGCCTCTGCCAGGCGGTGGGGCACCCGCGGGTCGGGCTCCTCCTGGACACCTTCCACATGAACATGGAGGAGCGGCGTGTGGGCGACGCCATCCGCTCGGCGCGGGGGTTCATCACGCACTTCCACGCCTGCGAGAACGACCGCGGGGCGCCGGGCAGCGGGCACGTGGACTGGGCCGAGGTCCGGGACGCCCTGCGCGATGTCGGCTACCAGGGCATCTGCACCATCGAGTCCTACAACCCGGAGCTGCCCCGGCTGGCGGAGCGCACCGCCTTCTGGCGTCCCCTGGCCGAGAGCCCGGACGACCTGGCGCGGCAGGGGCTGGCGTTTCTCCGGGCGCTGTTCGCGTGACAGGCTGCCGAAAAAGGCCCATCTGCGGCCTCGCGCCGCGTCGACGCCGAGCGGAGTTTCCTGTTGGCACCCGGGACGGCTGCACATATATTCCCGGTACGACTCGTCCCCGGGCGGCGCGCCGCGTCCCGGGGGCTGCATACTGCCGCGGGCGCGTGGCGGCGCATGGCCGGAGGGTGTCATGGAGCTGAAGGATGCGGTGGCGGTGGTCACGGGCTGCACGGGCGGGCTCGGGCAGCGGATCGGGCGCCTGTTCGCGCAGCACGGCGTGCAGGTGGCCGGCGTGTACGTGCAGTCCAGAGAGAAGGCCGACGCCTTTGCCCGGGAGTGGTCCGCCCTGGGGCCGCGGTGCCTGGCCGTCCAGGCGGACCTCACCGAGCAGGCGCAGGTCGGGCGCATGGTCGAGGCGGTGATGGCCGCGTACGGGCGGATCGACATCCTGGTCAACGACGCGGCCTTCAACCAGACCGTCCCCTTCAAGGACCTGGACGGCCTGACGCTGGAGCTGTGGCAGCAGATCCTGCTGACCAACCTCACGTCGCCGCTCATGTGCGTCAAGGCCGTCGCGCCGATCATGAAGCGGCAGGGGTGCGGCCGGATCGTGAACATCGCCTCCATCGCCGGCCTCGCCCCCCTGGGCAGCAGCATCGCCTACGCGGTGTCCAAGGCCGGGCTCATCCACCTGACGCGCTGCCTGGCCGTGGCCCTGGGGCCGGAGGTGACCGTGAATGCGGTCGCGCCCGGCACCATGCTGGGCACCCGGATGACCAGCCGGCTGGATCCCGCGCTGATCGAGCGGACGACGAAGAGCGCCGCGCTCCAGCGGCCGGTGGAGCGGGACGATGTGGCGCGGCAGGTCCTGGAGTTCTGCCGCAGCGACAGCACCACGGGCCAGGTGCTGGTCATCGATTCCGGCGTGGTGTATCACTGATCCCCGGCGCGTCAGCGCCGCGCCGCGCGCCGGGCCTTGCGCCTCTCCGCCGCCTCGGCGGGCCGCTCCGCCGGGGATTCCTCCAGGAGGTGCCGTCGGGCCCGCTCGCTGATGGCTACCACGGCGGGGTGCTTGAGCTTCCGCTCCACCGAGATGGCGAAGAAGCGGGCGCGCACCCCCTCCGCCCGGCCGATGCGCTCCAGCCGGTAGAAGCGCTGGAACTGCGGCTCCAGGATCGCGGGGACCGGAAAGACCGCCAGGCCCGCCTGGCCGAAGGCGGCCAGCAGCGCGTAGTCCTCGAACTCCCCGATCATGACCGGCCGGATCCCGTGGTGGTCGAACCAGCGGTCCAGCTGGCGGCGGATGGCCGTGTCGTCCGTCGGCAGGAGCACCGGGGCCCGGTCCAGCGAGTGGGGGAACTTGGGCCGGTAGCGGCGCGCCAGGGGCCGCGCGGCCATGAGCAGCACCCCGCACTCGCCCAGCGGGTGGTTGTAGGCGCGGACGCTCAGGGTGGGGGTCACCGGGGCGTCCGAGAGGACGAGGTCCAGCTGGTGGGTGGCCAGATCCCCCAGCAGCCGCTCCAGCCCGGCCTCCCGGCAGAGGATGTGGACGGGCTCCGGCAGCTCGAGGGCCGGCTCGATGAGCCAGCGCGCCACCTCCTTGGGCAGCACGTCGTCCACCCCCACCACCAGGCGCCACGGCCGCCGCGGCGAGCCCTGCTTCACCGCCTCCACCAGCTCCCGGCCCAGGCCGAAGATCTCCTCCGCGTAGCCCTGGACCAGCCGGCCCATCTCGGTGGCCTCCAGCCGCCGCCCCTTGCGGGCGAGCAGCTTCTCGCCCAGGGACTCCTCCAGGGTGCGGAGCTGCGCGCTGATCGCGGGCGGCGAGATGCGCAGCTCCGCGCTGGCCGCGCGGATGCCCCCCGTGCGCAGCACCGTCCAGAAGTAGTACAGGTGGTGGTAGTTCAGCCAGTGCATGGGCCAGAATGTTAAATGCACACGAACGGTCGGACAAGATTTATGTCCTACGGTGGCGGGGCCTTAATCGCCTAGGCTGCGAGCGGCGGCGGGGCGGCCCGCCGGGAGGCTCCCGAGGCGCCGGCCGCCGGCCGGGGAGATCGGAGGCCGGTGCGAGCGGCAGCTCTCGCACGGGTGGAGGATTGCCATGAGCCGGGTGCCCGCGCCGGGCGAGGACTCCGGCCGCGGGCATGAGGGGAGCACGGATGGAAACGGCACGCAGAGCGCTGCAGGACCTCCGACTTCAGCGCGCCATTCGCCGGGTGAGCGACCGGCTCAGGGAAGAGCCGAAGGCAGACCGCAGCCGCCTGGTCAGCGAGGCGGCGCTGACGTACGGGCTCTCCCCGGCTCAGGAAGAGTTCCTGTACCACATGTACGGTCGGGCCGCGTGAGGGGGAGAGCCGTTCGACACGGCTGACCACGGGGAGCCGCACCTCGCTCGGCCGCGGCACGAGTGCGAACGTTCACACCCGGGGCGCGGGTGTGCAGCCCGGCACGCACACCCTGCGCCTCTCGCTCGCCCGCAGCAACCACTCCCCCCTCACGACCCCATCGAGCGGATCGCGACCTTCACCGTCGCACCGTGACGCTCCCCGGGGCCCGGGAGCATCCTGCGCCCGGGCCCGGAGACTGTTCACGTCACACGCCGGTGCGGTGCCGCAGTGGGAGGCCGCATCGGGGATGTCAGCCTGCGGGGCTCGTGGCGGTGCGGGAGACCGGCCTGATGTGGGCGAACATGCTGCGGGCGTTCCAGGTTGGGAAGGCTCTGACGAGCGACGGGGAGCCGTCGAGTTGGATGCGGCCCTCGCGGGTGGCTTGGGCCCAGGTGAGCTGGCCGGCGTGCCATTTGACGAAGGCTTCGGCTTCCGCCGTGATGTAGAGGTCCTCGTCGAGGCCGGGGTACGTCTTGCAGATCTCGGTGTCTCCGAGCTCGATGAGTAGCCAATAGCGCTCAGGGCGCGGGCGGCCGGTGAAGTCGAAGCGGATGACGACGCGTCGATCCGGGAGCCGGTCTCGGCGGAGCGCGTTGCACATCGACCACAGGGCCACAAAGGGGTCGAGGTTCTCGGGGGCGATCTCGAGCCAACGCGCACCCCACTCGCCGAGCGACTGGCAGACCGTGAAGAGGTCGTGGCCCGCGGACGTGAGCGCGTAGTGGTGCCCGCGCCCGTCGGGCTTGGGTCCCGACGCGACGACACCGAGCCGTTCGAGCTGCTTGAGCCGCTGTGAGAGCAGGGTACGGGAGAGTCCGGGCGCGCCCTCCAGGATCTCACCGAAGCTGCCGCAGCCAAGGTACAGGTTGCGGATGATCAGCGGTGTCCAGCGCTCGGCGAAGATCTCGGCGCCCCGGGCGATAGGGCAGTACTGGCCGTACGTCCTCACGACCCCAGTGTTCCACACCCGCCTTCGCTTGTGAAGTCCAGATTCTTGACTAGACGGCTGCGGTCCGCGGTGGCCATACTCCGCCGTGGAGAAGGACCCTGCTTGCCGCAGCCGGCCAAGATCGAGAAGATGCTGGCCGGCCTGGGAGAGGGCGGGGGGCCGCGTGAGAGGGCGTGACGCAGGACGTCACCCAGGCGATTCGCGACAAACTGCTCGGGGAGCTTGTTGAAGGGGGACGGGACCTGAACGAGTGCTTGAGCTGCTACAGAAGACCGAGCAGAGGAAATCCGAGGTGGCCGTCGAGAGAGGAGGACGCCATGAGGACACCGACGACCGCGGAAGTCGGCCGCGGGAGCAAGGAGCCGACCGTCGTGGAGATCGACGGGTTCCGAGGCCGGCTGATCAGTGCCGACCACGCCGACTACAATAGCGCCCGTGCAGTCTGGAACGGTGCCATCGACCGGCGCCCGCGCCTGATCGCCCGATGCCTCGGGACCGCCGACGTGGTCGCGGCCGTGCGTTTCGCCCGCGACCACGATCTGGAGATCGCCATACGGGGCGGAGGCCACAACGTGGCGGGCACCGCCGTTTGCGACGACGGGATCGTCATCGACCTCTCGGCCATGCGGGGCGTGCGGGTGGATCCTGCCGGCCGCCGGGCCTGGGTGCAGGGTGGTGCGCTGTGGGGCGACGTCGACCGGGAGACGCAGGCGCATGGTCTGGCCACCACCGGCGGAATCGTGAGCCACACCGGCGTCGCCGGGCTCACCCTCGGCGGTGGCGTCGGCTGGCTGATGCGCAAGCACGGCCTCACGGTCGACAACCTCCTCGCCGTCGACGTCGTGACGGCCGACGGCGAGCGGCTGCGGGCGTCCGAGGACGAGCACCCCGACCTGTTCTGGGCGTTGCGAGGCGGCGGCGGCAACTTCGGCGTGGTCACCT
>JBHGAX010000292.1:0-5374 GCA_041946635.1 Methylomirabilales bacterium (SeqCode) | reverse complement strand
GGCGCAGGGGCGCGGAGGCGGCAAGTCATTCGGGAACCTCGCCCCCCGGCGGGGAGAGTGAGGGGGCCGGGCAGGCCGGTTCCGAAGAACGGCCTCACGCGAAGACGCGAAGACGCAAAGAGAGGCGCGGACGTTGGCGCTTCGCCGTTCGCCCCGAGCGCAGCGCAGCGAAGCCGAGGGGCGGTCCACGACGCCATGGCCAAGTTGCCGATCGTGAAGTACGGCGATCCGGTGCTCCGGCAGCCGACCCAGCCGGTGAGGCAGATCACGGCGGAGCTGCAGCGGCTGATCGACGACATGGTGGAGACCATGTACCGGGCGCCCGGGGTAGGGCTCGCCGCGAACCAGGTGGGCCTGCCGCTCCGGCTGTTCGTGGCCAATCCCTCCGACGACCACGACCCGGCCCGCCTCCTCGTCTTCGTGAACCCCGAGCTGGTCGGGGTGCGGGACGGCGAGGAGCGCATGAACGAGGGGTGCCTGTCCATCCCGGACGTGCGCGAGGACGTGCGCCGGGCGCGCCTCGCCGTGGTCCGCGGCCTCGACCGTCACGGCCGCCCCCAGGAGATCGAAGGCCGCGACCTCCTCGCCCGCATCTTCCAGCACGAGATGGACCACCTGAACGGCCTGGTCTTTGTGGACCGCCTCAGCCCCGTGAAGCGGGACCTCCTCCTCCGAAAGCTCCGCAAGGCCGCGCGCTAGCCCCGAAATCTCCCGGAGGTACGCCGCAGCCCCTCGACTCCGCCCGAACGGCGGGTGGCGAGGTCGGCGGGGTACCGGGCCGAAGGGTGGGTCTCCGCCGAGGGGTCGTCGTCAGCCGCCTGTTACGCCGCCATCGGGTAGCGGCCGTACTCCAGCGCGGTGTCCAGCATGCGCACGATGTTCTCCGCCGGCACCTGCGGCTGGATGTTGTGGATCTGGTTGAACACGAACCCGCCACCGGGCGCCAGCTCCCGGATGCGCCGGCGCACCTCGGCGGCCACCTCGTCCGGCGTCCCGAAGGTCAGCACCTTCTGGGTGTCGCAGCCGCCGCCCCAGAACGTCAGGTCCCTCCCGAACTCCGCCTTCAACGCCTTGGGATCCATGCCGGCGGCGGCGACCTGGACCGGGTTCAGGATGTCCACGCCGATCTCGAGGAGGTCCGGGATGAAGGCGCGCACCGACCCGCAGCTGTGCAGGAAGAGCTTCGCCTCGGTCTTCTGCTTGATGGACTGCCAGACGCGCTTCTGGGCCGGCTTGATCATCCGGCGGTAGACCTCCGGGGAGATCAGGGGCCCGGCCTGGCTCCCAAGGTCCTCGGCCACCATCACGACGTCGAGGTATGGCCCGACCTCGGCGAGGACCCGGTCGTAGAGGGCGATCTGGTAGTCGGCCACCCCATTGATGACCGCTTCGGCGAAGGCCGGCTCGGCCAGCAGGTCGGCCAGGAAGTTCTCGAAGCCGCGGAGCGCCCAGCCCTGCTCGAAGACGCCGAAGCCGGTGTTGTCCAGCACCACGGCGAACTCGGTCTCCTCTGCAAGCTGCTTGGCGCGCCGCCGCAGGCCGTCGGTCCGGCCCGGATCGTGGGGGTCGGGCCAGCGGTACGCCTGCAGCGCCTCGGCGGTCGCCTCCTTGATCGGGTACTCGACCATATCGTAGTAGAGGCTGGAGGGGGGCTTCTGCCAGCGGGTGCCCCAGATGTCCACGTAGGAGTTGTCGGGGGCCAGCTCGAGCGTGTAGCCGCGCGGGGCGCCGACCCGGACGTAGCGGGTGTCCACCCCGAAGCGCCGGAGGACCTGCTCCGGGAGCTCCACGTGGTCGCGGACGAACGTCCTGGTGGGCTCCTGGACGCCGAGCAGGCGCTTGAGCCCCTCGTAGGCGCCCACCTCGATGCCTGTCGTGCCGGCGCCGAGGTCAATGGGAACCCGGTCGGGCTCGCGATGCGCGAGGGCGGCGCGTAGTCGCTGGCGTGCGTTCATGGCGTCTCCAGTGCCGGCCGATCAGAAGAGCAGCCGCGGCAGGAAGAGCACGATGTCCGGGACATACGTCACGAGGAGGAGGGTGACGATGAGCGGGATGATGAATGGCGCCGTCCGCTGGAATCCTTGCGCCACCGGCACGCCGCTCTGGTTGCTCGCGATGTAGACCGCGATGCCGACGGGCGGCGTGAGCAGGCCGATCATCACGTTGACCGTCAGGAACACGCCGAAGTGGACGGGATCCACGCCGATGGATTTCATGATGGGCAGCAGGACCGGCACCGCGATGAGGATGATGGCGATGCCCTCGATGATGCAGCCCATGAAGAGCAGCACCAGGTTCACCAGCGCGAGGATCACCCACTTGTTGGTCGTCACCTGCTTGATGTACTCGAAGGCCGCGACGGCGACCTGCTCCGTGCCGACGATCCAGGCGAAGACCTGGGCGGCGGCGATGATGAACATCACCACGCCAGCCGCCTCCGCCCCGTCCTTCAGCGCCTCGTACAGCCGCCGGGCGTCCAGCTCGCGGTAGACGAAGCCGACCAGCAGCGAGTAGAGGACCGCGATGACGCCCGCCTCGGTCGGGGTGACGACGCCCGTGAAGAAGGCCGCGAGCAGGATGACGGGCGCCAGGAACGCCAGGAACCCGTCCTTGATCGCCTGCCAGGCGGCGGCGCGGCTCAGGCGCTTGCGCGGCGGCGGGAAGCCGTGCTTCGGGTCCCGCGCATTGAGGTACACGAGCACCATCATCGACAGACCCATCAGCACGCCGGGGATGAACCCGCCCACGAACAGGCGGCCGATGGACGTCTCGGTCAGCACGCCGATGATGATGAAGAGGACGCTGGGCGGGATGATGGGCCCGATGGTGCAGGTCGCCGCCGTGATCGCCGCCACGTAGGCCGGGTCGTAGCCGTCGTCCTTCATGGCCTTGATCTCGGTGACGCCCAGGCCGGCCACGTCCGCCATGGCGGACCCCGACACGCCGGCGAACACCATGCTGGCGATGACGTTCACGTAGGCCAGGCCGCCGCGCACGTGGCCCACCAGGGCCAGGCACATGTTGAAGATGCGGTCCGTCACGCCGCCCGTGTTCATGATCCGCGCGGCCAGGATGTAGAGCGGGATGGCCACCAGGGGGAAGCTGTCCAGGCCGCCGGAGCTGCGCTCCACGATGATGCTGAGCGGCAGCCCCTTGAGCAGGACGAAGAGGAACGAGGCCAGGAACATGCCGAAGGCAATGGAGCAGTTCAGCGCCAGCAGGATGAAGAAGGCCGCAAAGAAGATCAGCAGCTCCACGGAGCGTTCCTTCGCGCGCCGGGCGTCAGGCGCGCTTCCCCTTCAGCTTTCCGGCTTGCTGCAGGATGAGGTTCAGGGTCGTGAGGAACATCGAGGTGAAGACCACCGGCACGGGCATGGTCCAGTAGCTCTTCGGCAGCGGCAGGGCGGCGGCGATCGTGAAGCCGAACTGGTCCTGGATGAGCGGGATGCTGACGACCGTGAGGGTCGCCAGGAAGATGCAGATGGCCACCCCGAGGCCCACTTCCGTGGCGGCCCGGAGCCGCGGCGGGAAGAAGCCCACCACGTAGTCGATGGAGATGTGCGCCCGCTTCTTGTAGACGATGTCGCCCGTCAGGAAGCTGAGGTAGATCAGCAGGAGGGCGCCCAGCTCCTCCGCCCAGGTGAAGGGGTTGTTGAACACGTAGCGCAGGAAGACCTGCAGCGTGATGAGCGCCGTCAGCCCCGCCAGGATCGCGACCGAGCAGACGGTTTCGACCTTCAGCCACGTGTCGAGGATCGCGTTGAAGCGGCTGGCCACGCGAGACCTCCGGATGCCGCCTGGCAAGCCTCCCGGGCGGGCCGACGGGCCGGCCCGGGAGGGACGCGGTCCAATTCTCGCCAGGCGGCTCAAGACGGCCCAGGCGCCAGGCGGCACGCCGCCGGCTAGTGGATGTCCTGGATCTTCTTGAACAGCCCCTTGCTCCAGAAGCCCTGGGCCTCGAGGTCGTCCACGATCCCGGCGACCCGCTGCCGGAACGGCTCCGGGTTCACGTGGATGATGGCCACGCCCTGCTTCAGCATCTTCTCGGCGTGGTCCACCTTCATCACCTGCATCTGCTCGTTGTAGTACTTCTCGCCCGCGATGAAGCCGTCCATGAGCGCCTGCTGCAGGTCCTTGGGCATGCTGTTGAAGCGCTTCGGATTCATCACGGCGCCGCGGGTGTCGTAGAGGTGGTAGGTCCAGGTGATGTACTTGGCCGCCTCGTGGAACTTCGAGGGATAGATGAACTCGAAGCCGCACTCCATGGCGTCGGAGACCCCCTGGGCCAGCGCCAGGTAGGCCTCGCCCCAGGTGACCCGGACCGGCTTGGTGCCCAAGGCCTCGAAGGCCTTGACGTAGATCGGGTACTCCGGGATGCGCATCTTCACGCCCTTCAGGTCGTCCACTGTGAAGATGGGCTTCTTGCTGATCATCACCTTGGGGAGCCCGGCCGCGTGCTCGCGGGCCAGGAACCAGCCGCGATCCAGGAGCTGCTTCTTCAGGTCCTGGCCCATCGGGGAATCCATGAACTTGTCGAGCTGCTCCTGGCTCTTGAAGCCGTAGGGCATCTGGAGGATCTGATAGTCCTTGATGAAGTTGCCCAGCCAGGCCAGGCTGCCCCACACGACGTCCTGCGCGCCCGACCGCACCGCTTCCATCTGGCTCACGAAATTCCCCAGCTGCGCGCCGGGGAAGATCTTGACGTTGATCCGGCCGTTGCTGCGCTGCTTGGCGACCTCGGCGATCTTCTGCGCGGCCAGGTCCTCGCTGCCGCCGGCGGCGGACAGGTGGCCCAGCTTCAGCTCGATGTCGGCCGCGGGCGCGGGCGTCGCCGCGGCAGCCAGGAGCGCGATGACGAGAGCGAGTGCAAAGCGGATTCGCATGACAACCTCCTCGCGTTCGTTGCCGGCTGTTTCCAGACTCCCCCTCCCGCCCGGCCTCCCTCCTTTCGCTGGATGCGCCGAATCCGGCACCCCCGCCCGCGTGCAGGGCGGGGGCGGTCCTCGCTACGGGGCGCCCCGTATACCACGAAGCCGCGGGGCGCTCCAGCCTTTTTGTCCAGGTGATCGGGGCTCGGGTACAAAAGCCACGGCCCCGCGGAGCGCTCCGCGGGGCCGTGAAGGTTCTGCCCTCGCCCCCGGAGGGGGGAGAGGGGAGGGGTGAGGGGCGGCGGCGCCTAGCCCTGCAGGGCCTCGTGGACCTTCCCCACCATCTTCGCGCCGGGGTTCACGAGGGTCTTGTCGCCCTCGTCCTTCCACTTGGACGGGCAGACCTCGTTGGTCTTCCTGGCCATGTAGACGTTGGCCTTGAACTTCCGCAGCAGCTCCTCGATGTTGCGGCCCATGTTGTAGAAGTTCACCTCGGAGTTCAGCAG
>JBHGAX010000291.1:0-9105 GCA_041946635.1 Methylomirabilales bacterium (SeqCode) | reverse complement strand
CCAAGGCGCCAAGAGCGCCAAGATTCGATGGTCTCGGAATCGGAATCCGAAGCCTTCGCGCCCTTGCGTCTTGGCATAAGGCGGTACCTCCTAGCGTTGGAAATGCGTTGCTCTCTGTGGCTCTGTGGCTCTGTGTGAGACCTCGCCGGGTCGCTGTCCCTTGTGTCCCCCCGCCGCCGGGGCGGGGCGCGGAGGTTTCCGGTCATGATCAACGTCGCCGTCGTGGGCTACGGCTACTGGGGGCCGCAGCTCGTCCGCAACTTCCAGGGCCTGTCTTCCGCCCGGGTGGCGGTCTGCTGCGACAGTAACCCCGCGCGCCTCACCGAGGTGGCCGCCCGGTACCCCGGGGTCGAGACGGCCACGGACTACCAGGCCGTGCTGCGGGATCCGCGGGTGGACGCGGTGGTGGTGGCCACGCCCATCCAGACGCACTACGCCTTCGCCCGCAAGGCGCTGGAGCACGACAAGCACGTGCTGGTGGAGAAGCCCATCGCCGCCTCGGTGTCCGAGGCGGAGTCGCTGGTCGAGCTGGCCGCCAAGCGGGGCCTCCGCCTCATGGTGGACCACACCTTCATCTACACCGGCGCGGTGCGCAAGATGAAGGAGATCGTGGAGCGGGGCGACCTGGGCGAGCTGTACTACATGGACTCCGTGCGCATCAACCTGGGGCTCTTCCAGCGGGACGTGAACGTGCTGTGGGACCTCGCCCCGCACGACCTGGCCATCATGGACCACCTGATCGCCGAGCAGCCGGTGAGCGTGTGCGCGAACGGCGCCTGCCACCTGGGCAACGGCGTGGAGAACGTGGCCTACCTCACGGTCTACTTCAACAGCGGGCTCATCGCCCACTTCCACAACAACTGGCTGGCCCCCGTGAAGGTGCGGACGGTCCTGCTGGGCGGCAGCAAGCGCATGATCCTCTACGACGACATGGAGACCAGCGAGAAGATCAAGGTCTACGACCGCGGGGTGGACGTGTCCTCGCCCGAGGGCGTGCGCGACGCCCTGATCAACTACCGGCTGGGCGACATGTGGGCGCCCCGGCTGGACCAGGCCGAGGCCCTGTCCTGCATGGCCGGCGAGTTCGTGGACGCCATCGCCGCCGTGCGCGCCCCCCTGACGGACGGGCGCAGCGGGCTGAACGTGGTGCGCATCCTGGAGGCCGCGGAGATGTCCATCAAGCGCCGGGGCCGGGAGGTGAAGCTGTGAGCGAGAACCCGAAGCAGAGCCTCCGGAACGTGCGCCGGGGCGTGGGGGTGAAGATCTACGACTTCGTGAACCTGTACGACTGCGAGATCGGGGACCACTCCCAGGTGGGGGCCTTCGTGGAGATCCAGCGCGGCGCCAGGATCGGGCGGCGCGTGAAGGTCTCCACCCACACCTTCATCTGCGAAGGCGTCACCATCGAGGACGACGTCTTCATCGGCCACAACGTCTCCTTCATCAACGACAAGTACCCCCGCTCCACGGTGGACGGCCGCCCGCAGACCGCGGCCGACTGGACCTGCGTCCCCACGCTGGTGAAGCGCGGCGCCTCCATCGGCACGAGCGCCACCATCCTGTGCGGCGTGACCATCGGCGCCAACGCCGTGGTGGGCGCCGGCAGCGTGGTCACCAGGGACGTCCCCGACGACACCGTGGTGGCCGGCGTGCCCGCCCGGATCCTCCGCCGCGTCGAGACCCCCGTGGCCGGCAACGGCCAGAAGTGAGGCGTGCCATGACCGTCCCCTTCCTGGACCTGAAGGCGCAGTACGCATCCGTCCGGCACGAGATCCAGCCGGCCATCCAGCGGGTGCTGGAGAGCTGCCAGTTCGTCCTGGGCGACGAGGTGGCGGCCTTCGAGCGCGAGTTCGCGGCGTACTGCGGCGCGGCGCACGGCATCGCGGTGAACTCGGGCACCAGCGCCCTCCACCTCGCGCTCCTGGCCGCGGGCGTGGGGCCGGGCGACGAGGTGATCACCGTGCCCTTCACCTTCGTGGCCAGCGCGGCCGCCATCGGCTACACGGGGGCCCGCGCGGTCTTCGTGGACGTGCAGCCGCGCAGCTTCACCCTGGATCCCACCCGGCTGGAGGACGCCGTCACGGCCAAGACCAAGGCCGTCATCCCGGTGCACCTCTACGGGCAGCCGGCCGACATGGACCCCATCCTCGCCATCGCGCGCCGGCACGGCCTCACGGTCATCGAGGACGCCTGCCAGGCGCACGGCGCCGAGTACCGCGGGCGCCGCGTGGGCAGCCTGGGCGACCTGGCCTGCTTCAGCTTCTACCCGGGCAAGAACCTGGGGGCCTACGGCGAGGGCGGCATGGTCACCACGAACAGCGCCGCACATGCCAAGACCGTCGCCATGCTGCGCGACTGGGGGCAGGCGCGGAAGTACCTGCACGTGCTCAAGGGCTACAACATGCGGCTGGAGGGCCTGCAGGGCGCCGTCCTGCGGGTGAAGCTGCGCCACCTGGAGGCCTGGACGGAGGCCCGCCGGCGCCGCGCCGCCCGCTACGACGCCGGGCTGGGCGGCGTCTGGACGCCGCCCGCCATGCCCTACGCGCGGCACGCCTACCACATCTACGCGATCCGGGTGGCCGACCGGGAGGCGGTGCAGGCCGGCCTGGCGGCGGACGGCATCCAGACCGGCATCCACTACCCGTTCCCGGTGCACCTGCTGCCCGCCTACGCCGACCTGGGCTACAAGGCGGGCGAGTTCCCCGAGGCGGAGCGCGCGGCCCGCGAGGTGCTGTCCCTGCCGATGTACGCCGAGCTGACCGACGCCCAGCAGGAGCGGGTGATCGCCGCAGTCCGGAAGCGGTGCCGTGAGTAGCGGCGCCAAGGAGCCGTCCCCAGGGCTGGATCCCCGCCGGCTGGTCCGGCTCATGCGCGAGGCCGTCGAGCGCTGCCGCCTGAACCTCTCGGGCGCCACGGTGCTCACCGAGGCGGCCACCGGCGCCTATGCGGTCACCCCGGTCCTGGCCGCGCTGGCGGGCGCGTCCCGGGTCTACGCCCTGACCCGCGCCACCCCGTACGGCAGCGTGGAGGACGTGGCGGTCGGCACGCGCCAGCTGGCCCGGCTGGCCGGCGTGGGCCGGCATGTGGAGGTGGTCACCGAGCGGAGCCGCGCCCTGGTGGCGCGGGCGGACGTCGTGACCAACTCCGGGCACGTGCGGCCCATCGACGCCGAGATGGTGGGCTGGATGAAGCCCGGGGCGGTCCTGCCGCTCATGTACGAGGCCTGGGAGTTCCGCGAGGGCGACGTGGACCTGGCCGCCTGCCGCGCGCGGGGGATCGCGGTCGCCGGGACGCACGAGCGCCACCCGCACATCGACGTCTTCGGCTTCCTGGGCCTCATGGCGGTCACGCTCCTGGCGGATGCCGGCGTCTCGGCCTACCGGGGCCGCATCCTGCTCTGCTGCGACAACCGCTTCCGGCCCTACCTCGAACAGGGCCTGGTCGCCGCCGGCGCAGAGGTCCGCACGGTCGTGCAGCTGCGCCAGGCCGCCCCGGGACCCTGCGACGCCGTGCTGGTCGCCATGCGGCCGCAGCCGCAGCCGGTCCTGGACGCCCGGGACGCGGCCTGGCTGGCCAAGCACCAGCCGGGCACCCCGGTGGCGCAGTACTGGGGCGACCTGGACCGCGCCGCGCTGGCGGCCGAGGGCGTCCCGGTCTGGCCGCCGGATCCGCCGGCGCGCGGGCACATGGGCATCCTGCCCTCCGGCGTCGGGCCGGAGCCCATCGTCCGCCTGCAGGCCGGCGGCCTGAAGGTGGCCGAGGTCCTGCGCCGGCCGCCCGAGGCGCGCCGGCCCCAGGACCTGGAGTACGTGCAATGGCTGTGAATGAGAACGTCGAACGGTCCGCGTTCCGGGTTGAACGTGCGAACGACACCGACGTTGAGCGTGCGGCGTCCCGCGCTGAACCTTCGACGCGGAACGCGGAAGGCGGAAGGCGGGTCCTGCTCCTGGGCATGGGCCCCACGGCGCTCACGGCCCTGGAGTCGCTCGCGGCGCGGACCGAGGTGGTGGGCCTCGTGCGGGAGACGCCGGACGCCGCGGCCGATCCCGTGCGCGCGGCCGCCGAGCGGCTGGGCGTGCCCGTCACGGCGGACGCGGCCCCGGCCAAGGTGGAGGCGCTCATCGCGTCGCTCGCGCCCGACTGCGTCGTGATCTCGTCCTACAACCGCATCCTGCCCCCCGCCGTTCTCGCGCGATGTCCGGTGGTGAACGTCCACTACGCGCCGCTCCCCCGCTACCGGGGCCGGGCCAACGTGAACTGGGCCATCATCAACGGCGAGCCCTGCGCGGCCATCACCATCCACCAGGTCGTCCCGGAGCTGGACGCCGGGCCCATCCTGTTCCAGCAGCTCATCCCCGTGCGGGCCGAGGACACGGTGGGCGACCTGTACGCCCGCCTGAACGCCATCCAGCGGGACCGCCTGGGCGAGACGGTCCTCCTGTTCCTGGGCGGCTGGCCGGGGACGCCGCAGGCCGCGGCGGACGCCACCTACGGCTGCACGCGCCTGCCCGAGGACGGCGAGATCGAGTGGCGAAGCGACACGGCCGCCATCCTGCGCCTGGTCCGCGGGCTGGGCCCCCCGTACCCCGGGGCGTTCACCTACCTGCGGGGCCGCCGGCTGCGGGTGTGGCGGGCCGCCGCGAGCCCCGCGCCCGCGCGCTACGCGGGCCGCGTGCCCGGCCGCGTGGTGGGCCGCAGCGCGCCGGAGGGCTGGGTGGACGTCCTCACGGGCGACGGGGTGCTGCGCCTGCTCGAGGTCCAGGCCGACGGCGAGGAACCCCGCGCGCCCGCCGGCCTCATCCGCTCCATCGCCGCCACGCTGGGCCTGTCGCGCGGCGAGCTGCTCGCCCGCATCGAGGCCCTGGAGCGCGAGATCGCACGCCTGAAGGGAGAGACGCCGTGACACGCTACCTGATCACCGGAGGCGCCGGCCTCATCGGCTCGCACATCGCCGATTTGCTGGCCGCGGAGGACCCGGCCGAAATCATCGTCTACGACAACTTCGTGCGCGGCCGCCTGGACAACCTGGCCTGGGCCATCGCCCACGGCCCCGTCACCATCGTGGAGGGCGACATCCGGGACCGCGTGCGTCTCGGTCCTACGTGGCCCTGCGCTACTTCAACGTCTACGGCCCGCGCATGGACGTCCACGGCGCCTACACCGAGGTCCTCATCCGCTGGATGGAGCGCATCGCCGCGGGCCAGCCGCCCGTGATCTTCGGCGACGGCACCCAGACCATGGACTTCGTCTACGTGGAGGACATCGCGCGCGCGAACCTGGCCGCCGCCAGAGCCGACGTCACCGACGAGGTCTTCAACGTGGCGAGCGGCACCGAGATCAGCCTCCGCCAGCTGGCGGCCGCGCTGACGCGGGTCATGGGCACGACGCTCCTCCCCGAGCACGCCCCGGCCCGCACGGTCAATCCCGTGTCTCGCCGGTTGGCGGATGTGCAGAAGGCGAAGCGGCTCCTGGGCTTCGAGGCGCAGGTGGGCGTCGAGGAAGGGCTGCGGCGCCTCGTGGCCTGGTGGCAGAGCACGCGCCACGCCGCCTCCGTCCCCGAGCTCGTGCGCTAGCCCGGACCCTTCGCGAACGGCGCGAATAGTCCGCCTCCCGGCCGCTCGACAGGCTCGCGGTCTCGAGCCCGCCGAGGGACTTCGACTCCGCCGCGCAGTGCGGGGCTCCGCTCCGCTCTCGGCGGATCCGCCTATTCCGGCCGGGCAACTCAACGCGGCCGCCGTCTCCGCATCCCCGGGCGGTTCCCGCGCGCCACCCTCTCTGCGCTCGCCGCCTCCGGCCCCACCGTCGCGGCAGAGGACGCCCCTGTCGGTGGACGGACGCTGCCGTTCGCCGCACCCGCTCCCATCCCACGCCAGCCGCGGAGCCGCCACGTTCGCGCTGCCTCCACCCTGCGCGCTCTCGCTCGGGCTGTTAGCCGCGCTTGACACCTCCGTGCACCGCGCCCCCGCCCGCCCCGCGAGACCCGACGGGGCAACGGGCCATCCGGCGCGCACTTGCCGGATCGACGCTGGGGCCGGCTGCCGGTGGAACGAAGATTGCCCCACGGACCGGGAACCTCCCAGCGTCTCCGTCTGACGGTCCCGGCACGTCGGCGGCCGCCGCGATGTGTGCGGGGAGCATGTCTTTCTGCCGGTCGATCGAAACGCGAGCTGCAGTCTTCGGGGGCGCCCATGCGCGGGAGTTCTTGGGGTCCGGGAGCTCGGTGGATGCGAGGCATGTGGAAGCTGGTCATGGCCTCGGCCGTCATGGTGCTCACCCTGCGGCCCGCCATGGCAGGCACGAACCTGGTGGTCGAGTACGGATTGAACGAGGGTACCGGCACCACGGTGGCCGACAGCTCCGGCAGCAACAACCCGGGCACCGTCTCCGGAGCCGCCTGGACCGCTTCGGGCCGGTATGGCGCAGCCCTCACCTTCGACGGCGTGAACGACCGGGTCAACGTGAACGACTCCGCGTCGCTCGACCTCACCACCGGCATGACGCTGGAGGCATGGGTGTATCCCACCGCCCTCAGCGGCTGGCGCACCGTGGCCTTGAAGGAGCGCGGCACCGGGGGTCTCGCCTACGCACTCTACGCGCACGACAACGCCCCGCGGCCCGCGGCCTACATCAACACCGGCACCAACTCCGACATCTCGGTCACCGGCCCGGCGGCCCTCCCGCTCAGCACCTGGAGCCACCTGGCCGCAACGTACGACGGGGCCACCCTGCGGCTCTATGTGAACGGCGCGCAGGTGGGCAGCCGCGCGGTTGCCGGGAGCATCCGGACCTCCACCAGCCCGTTCCGTATCGGGGGCAATGCGCCCTGGGGCGAGTACTTCGCGGGCCGCATCGACGAGGTGCGGGTCTACAACCGGGCCCTCACGGCCACCGAGATCCAGGCCGACATGACCCGGCCGGTGGGCGGGGCCGACACCACGGCGCCCACCATCACGGGCCGGACGCCCGCGCCGAACGCCACGGGCGTCGCCGTGGGCACGGCCATGACCGCCACCTTCAGCGAGGCCATGGACCCGGCCACGATCTCGGGGAGCACGGTCACGCTGCAGGGACCGGGCGGGGCCGCCGTGGCCGCGAGCGTGAGCTACAGCGCGAGCACGCTCACGGCGACCCTCACACCCAGCAGCCCGCTGCTCGCCGGCACGACGTACACGGCGGCGGTCCTCGGCGGCACCACCGACCCGCGGGTGAAGGACGTCGCGGGCAACGCGCTGGCCGCGACCAGCACCTGGACCTTCACCACGGCGTCCGCGGGCGGCTGCACGGGCAACCCCATCGTCTGCGAGAACCAGCGCCCCGGCAATCCCCCGAGCGAGTGGGACATCAGCGGGGCGGGCGACCTCAGCATCCAGGGCTTCGCCACCGACATCAGCGTGAACCGCGGCGGCACCGTCCGCTTCAAGATCCAGACGCCCGCGGCGGCGTACCGCCTGGACGTCTACCGGATGGGGTACTACGGGGGCATGGGCGCGCGCAAGGTGGCCACCGTCCTGCCGGCGGCCGAGCTCCCGCAGAACCAGCCGCTGTGCCTGAACGACGGCGCCACCGGCCTCATCGACTGCGGCAACTGGGCGGAGTCCGCCTCCTGGACCGTGCCGGCCGACGCCGTCTCCGGGATCTACTTCGCCAAGCTCATCCGGAGCGACACGGGCGGCGCGAGCCACATCGTCTTCGTCGTGCGCGACGACGCGGGCACCTCGGACATCGTCTTCCAGACCTCCGACACCACCTGGCAGGCCTACAACGACTACGGGGGGAACAGCCTGTACACGGGCCAGCCGGCCGGCCGCGCCTACAAGGTGAGCTACAACCGGCCGCTCGTCACCCGGAACTGCTGCAGCGAGGATTTCGTCTGGAACGCCGAGTACCCCATGGTCCGCTGGCTGGAGCGCAACGGGTACGACGTGAGCTACATCAGCGGCGTGGACACCGACCGCGCCGGGGCGCGGCTGCTCCAGCACCGCCTGTTCCTGTCGGTCGGCCACGACGAGTACTGGTCCGGCCCCCAGCGGGCCAACGTGGAGGCCGCGCGGGGCGCGGGCGTGCACCTGGCCTTCTTCAGCGGCAACGAGGTGTTCTGGAAGACGCGCTGGGAGCCGAGCATCGACGGGAGCAACACCCCGTACCGGACGATGGTCTCCTACAAGGAGACGCACGCCGGCGCCAAGATCGACCCGCTGCCGGACGTGTGGACGGGCACCTGGCGCGACGCCCGCTTCAGCCCGCCGGCGGACGGCGGCCGGCCGGAGAACGCGCTCACCGGCACCAGCTTCATGGTGAACGGCATCCGCGACGACGCCATGCAGGTCCCCGAGGCGGAGGGCAAGCTCCGCTTCTGGCGCAACACCAGCATCGCCGGCCTGGCGGCCGGCCAGGTGGCCACCCTGCCCGCCGGCGTGCTCGGCTACGAGTGGGACGAGGACCTGGAGAACGGTGCCCGCCCCGCCGGCCTCATCCGCCTCTCGTCAACCACCGTGAGCCTCCCGGGCAGCTTCTACCTGCTGGACAACGGCTCGACCTTCGGTCCGGGTATCGCCGCGCACGCCCTCACGCTCTACCGCCACACGAGCGGCGCCCTGGTCTTCGGCGCGGGCACGGTGCAGTGGTCCTGGGGCCTGGACGCCGACCACGACCGTCCCGGCCCCCCCGCCGACCTGCGCATGCAGCAGGCCACCGTGAACCTGTTCGCCGACATGGGCGTGCAGCCCGGGACGCTGCAGGCGGGCCTGGTGGCCGCCACGCAGACGACGGACACGACGGCGCCGACCACGGTGATCACTTCTCCCGCCGCCGGGGCCGCCGTGCAGGCGGGCGTGCCCATCACCATCAGCGGGACGGCCAGCGATGCGGGCGGCCGGGTCGCGGGCGTCGAGGTCTCGGTGGACGGGGGCGCCACCTGGGAACGGGCCGCGGGCCGCGAGAGCTGGAGCTTCTCCTGGACGCCCGCCGGCGGCAGCGCCACCATCCTGGCGCGGGCGGCGGACGACAGCGCGAACCTCGGCCTGCCGGCCAGCGTGAGCGTGGGCGGCGGCGGCGGGAGCGTGACGTGCCCCTGCAGCATCTGGCCCGCCAGCAGCGTGCCCGCCG
>JBHGAX010000290.1:0-5390 GCA_041946635.1 Methylomirabilales bacterium (SeqCode) | reverse complement strand
GCCGCACGGGAAGCCCCGAGGAGCAGACCGATGCCCACACGCTGCCTGGATGGAATCTCGCGGGGGCTGTTCGCGGCTGCGACGCTGTTGACCGGGGCGGTGCTGGTCATCGTCTCGGCCAACGTCGCGGCCCGCTTCCTGCTGAACGAGCCGTTCTACTGGTCGGAGGAGGTCACCGCCATCGCCGTCGTCCTGATCACCATGTTCCCTGCCGCCCACCTGCTGCGTCGCGGCTGGCACATTCGCCTGGACCTCTTCCTGGCCGCGGAGGGGACCGGCCTCCGGCGCGGCCAGGAGCTGGTGGGACAGGTCGCCACGCTCCTCCTCGGCGCGATCCTCACCTGGCAGGCCGGGGCGGCGACCCACATGGTGTACGTGCAGGACATGCGAGAGCCGTCACTCCTGGGGGCGCCCCTCTGGATCTCCTACTCGTGCCTGCTGCTCGGCTCCCTGACCCTCCTCCTGCTGGGCCTGGTGACGGCCGTCGAGACCCTGCGCGGCCGCGGGAGATAGCATGGACCCCAATCCGGCGATTCTTGCGGTGCTCGTCATCTTCGGGCTCCTGGCCGCCCTGGGCGCCCCCATCTTCGTCAGCCTGGCGCTCTCCAGCGTGGCGGGCATGTACCTGATCCGCGGGCTGCAGGGCCTCTACCAGCTCCCGGCAGCCATCCTGGGGCAGCTGGAGAGCTTCCTGCTCGTCGCCCTGCCGCTCTACCTGCTCATGGGCGAGGCGCTCAGCAAGAGCGGGGCGGGCGCCAAGGTCTACGAGGCCCTCGAGAAATGGCTGCACCGCCTGCCGGGCGGGCTGGCGATCGCCAGCATCTACGCCTGCGCGCTCTTCGGCGCCATGTGCGGGGTGAGCGTCGCCGGCGTGGCGGCCATCGGGGTCGTCGCCGTCCCCGAGATGCTGAAGCGCGGCTACGACAGGGCGCTGGCCGCGGGCGCGGTGACGGCGGCGGGCGCCCTGGCCGTCCTCATCCCGCCCAGCATCTCCTTCATCATCTACGGGGCCATCTCCGGCGTGTCGGTCGGCAAGCTCTTCGTGGCGGGGATCGTCCCCGGCCTCGTCCTCGCCACCGCCATGGCGGTCTACGTGCTCGCCGTGGTGCTCCGGCGCCCGGGCCTCGCGCCGTCGGCCACACGCGCGCTCACCTGGCGCCAGCGGCTGGCGCCCCTCCCGGGGCTCTGGCCCGTGGCGTTCCTGATCCTGGCGGTGCTCGGGACCATCTACACGGGCGTGGCCACGCCCACGGAGGCGGGGGCCATCGGGGCCCTGGGCGCGCTCCTGGTCGCCGGCGTGCACGGCAGGCTGGGCGGGCGCGCCGTGTGGGAGATCCTGAGCGGCACCACCCGCGTCACGGCCACCATCATGATCATCATGGCCGCGGCCTTCGCCTTCAGCCAGTTCCTGAACCTCGTGCGCATCCCCACCACGCTCAGCGAGTGGGTGGTCTCCCTGCAGATGCCGCCCCTGCTCGTCGTGATCCTGATCATGCTGTTCTTCATCCTGCTCGGCTGCTTCATCGACGGGGTCTCGCTGATCATCGTGACGACCCCCGTGGTGCTCCCCACCATCAAGGCGCTCGGCTTCGACCCGCTGTGGTACGGCGTCATCCTGGTGCTGAACCTGGAGATGGCCGTCATCACGCCGCCCGTCGGCCTCAACCTCTACACCATGCAGAGCATCATGAAGGACTCGCTGACCATGAAGGAGGTCATCCGGGGCTCGCTGCCCTACGTGGCGGTCGAGTTCGCGGTCCTGATGCTCTTCGTCCTGTGGCCGGCCGTCGCCCTCTGGCTGCCCGGGCGGATGTGACATGGAGGCGATCCGCGGACGGACGTTCAGGGTCGGGGATGCGGTGAACACGGACTACATCATCCCCGCGCGCTACCTGGACGTCTACGAGCCGGAGGCGCTGGCCGCCCACGTCTTCGAGGGCCTGGGGCCGGACTACCCCGACCGCGTGCGAGGCTGCACGGTCCTGCTGGCCGGCGAGAACTTCGGGCTGGGCTCGGCGCGCGAGCAGGCCCCGAACGCGCTGAAGGGCGCCGGGTTCCGGGCGGTCCTGGCGGCGTCGGTGGCCCGGACCTTCTTCCGCAACGCCATCAACGTCGGCCTCGCGGTCGTCTGCTGTCCCGCCGCGGTGCGGGCCATCGCGGCGGGCGACGAGGTGTGCCTGGACCTGGAGGCGGGCCGGATCCAGGCGGCGGGGAACCGGACCTTCGCGTTCCAGCCGCTTCCGCCGCCGCTCGGACGCATCCTGGCGGCCGGCGGCATGGCGGCACTCCTCGGCCGGCGCCCGGCCACGCCGCCACCGGCGGCAGGCGCGCCATGGGACTGACCTTCGCGGAGAAGATCTTTGCGGCCCGCGCGGGCCGCGCCGTGCGGCCGGGGGACATCGTGACCGTCGCACCCGACGTCGTCATGACGCTGGACGCCGACGCCGAGATCATGCACCGGTTCGCCGCCCTCGGGACCCCGCGCATCTGGGCCCCCGCGCGCGTGGTCTGCTCGCTGGATCACTATGCGCCGGCGGCAACGGTCCGCATGGCGGACCTGCACCGGCGCATGCGCGTGTTTGCCCGGGAACA
The DNA here is from genome assembly GCA_041946635.1 of Methylomirabilales bacterium (SeqCode). Taxonomy (GTDB): domain Bacteria; phylum Methylomirabilota; class Methylomirabilia; order Methylomirabilales; family 2-02-FULL-66-22; genus 2-02-FULL-66-22. Next base: position 2,798 of record JBHGAX010000290.1, on the reverse strand, counting down.
GGGCATCGCGCGCTTCTTTGACGTGGGGGCGGGCCTCACCCACCAGATCATGCTGGAGCGCGGCTACGTGCTGCCCGGGCAGTTCGTCGTCGGGACGGATTCCCACACGCCGTCGTACGGCTGCGTGGGCGCCTTCAGCTGCGGCGTCGGGGCCTCGGACATGCTGGCGGTCTGGGCCACGGGACGGCTCTGGTTCCAGGTCCCCGCCAGCGCCCGGTTCGAGCTGACCGGCACGCCGGCGCTCGGGATCTTCGCGAAGGACGCGGCCCTGGCCGCCATCCACGCGGTCGGCGCGGCCGGGTGCAACTACCTCTGCGTGGAGTTCGATGGGTCCGGACTGGCCGGCTGGCCCCTCGACGAGCGGTTTGTCCTGGCCAACCTCGCCGTGGAGATGGGCGCCAAGGCCGCGTACGTGCGCGTGGACGAGACCGTCCGCGCCTACGCCGAGCGCCACGGCGCGGCCGGCGCGGCGGTCCTGCCGGACGCCGACGCCAGCTACGCCGTGCGGCGCCGGATCGATCTCGCCCGGCTCGAGCCGCTCGTGGCGTGCCCGCACGCCGTGGACCGGGTCCGGCCCGTGGCCGCGGTGGAAGGCCTCCCGATCCACCAGGCGTTCATCGGGACCTGCGCCAGCGGCAAGCTGGTCGACCTCGCGCTCGCCGCCCGCCTGCTGCGGGGGAAGCGGGTCGCGCCGGGGGTCCGGCTGCTCGTGGCGCCCGCTTCGCGCAGCGTCATGGAGGCTGCCGGCGAGGCCGGCTATCTCCAGGCCCTCCTGGCCGCCGGAAGCACGCTGCTGCCGCCCGGGTGCGGGCCGTGCGCCGGCATCCACTCGGGGCTCCTGGGTGCGGGCGAGCGCTGCGTGTCCACGGGGAATCGCAACTTCCGCGGACGCATGGGCAGCCCCCAGGCCGAGATCTACCTCGCCAGCACGGCCACCGTGGCCGCCTCCGCCCTCCGGGGCGTGCTCACCGACCCTCGCCGGGACCTCGCGTCCGCCGGCGCATCCAGAGAGGAGCGCTCCGCATGGCCATGACCATCGCCGAAAAGATCCTGGCCCGGCACGCCGGGGTGGATCACGTCGCCCCCGGGGAGCTGATCATGGCGACGGTCGACGTCGCCCTGGGCAACGACATCACGGCGCCGATCGCCATCAAGGAATTCGCCCGCAGCGGCGCCGCCGCGCCGCATGCCCCGGACCGCCTGGTGCTGGTCATGGACCACTTCACGCCCAACAAGGACATCAGCTCGGCGACCCAGGTGAAGCTGGTCCGCGACTTCGCCAAGCGGCACCGGCTGCCGCACTTCTACGACGTGGGCGCCATGGGCATCGAGCACGCGCTCCTGCCGGAGCAGGGGCTCGTGGCGCCGGGCGACCTGGTGATCGGCGCCGACAGCCACACCGTGACCTACGGCGCCCTGGGGGCCTTTGCCACCGGGGTGGGCAGCACGGACCTGGCCGGGGTCATGATCACCGGGCAGATCTGGCTCCGCGTGCCCGAGACGGTCCGGCTCGTCTACCGCGGCCGCCTCGACCGCTGGGTGGACGGCAAGGACCTGATCCTGCATACCATCGGCGATCTGGGGGTGGACGGCGCGCGCTACAAGGCCATGGAGTTCGTGGGCGAGGCGGTCGACCAGCTCGGCATGGCGGCCCGCTTCACCATGGCCAACATGGCGATCGAGGCCGGCGGAAAGTGCGGGATCTTCCCGCCCGACGACCGGGCCCTGACGTACGCGCGCGCGCGGGTGCGCCGGCCCTGGCATCCGGTCCTCGGCGATCCCGAGGCGGCCGTCTCGGAGGTGCGCGAGTACGACTGCTCCCGGATCGAGCCGCAGGTCGCGCTGCCCCATTCCCCGGGGAACACGCGGCCCGTGAGCCAGCTCGGCACGGTGGGCATCGACCAGGCGGTGATCGGCTCCTGCACCAACGGCCGGATCGAGGATCTCCGCCTGGCGGCCGCCGTCCTCCGGGGGCGCAAGGTGGCGCCGTACGTGCGGCTCATCGTCATCCCGGCAACCCAGGCGGTCTATCAGCAGGCCGTGCGCGAGGAGCTGGTGGACACGTTCCTGGCCGCGGGGGGTGCGGTGAGCACCCCGACCTGCGGGCCCTGCATGGGGGGGTCCATGGGGGTCCTGGCCCAGGGCGAGCGCGCGGTCGCCACGACCAACCGGAACTTCATCGGGCGCATGGGGCACCCGGAGAGCGAGGTGTACCTGGCGAGCCCGGCCGTGGCCGCCGCGTCCGCCGTGCTCGGCCGGATCGCCGCGCCGAGCGAGCTGTAGGGGGAGACTGCCATGACGGGACGCGCCTGGAAGTTCGGCGACGACATCGACACCGACCTGATCGTGCCCGCCCGCTGCCTGGTCACGAGCGATCCCGCGGAGCTGGCCAAGCACTGCATGGAGGATGCGGACCCGTCGTTCGCCGAGCTGGTGACCCCCGGCGACGTGCTGGTGGCCGGAGACAATTTCGGCTGTGGCTCCTCCCGGGAGCACGCCCCGCTGGCCATCAAGGCGGCCGGCGTGGCGTGCGTCATCGCGAAGAGCTTCGCCCGCATCTTCTACCGGAACGCCTTCAACATCGGGCTGCTCATCCTGGAGTGCGCCGACACGGACGGCATCCATACCGGGGACCAGCTGAAGATCGATCCCGAGCGCGGGGAGATCTTCCACGTGGAGTCCGGCCGGATCCTGGCCGCCTCGCCCATCCCGGCGTTCATGCAGGCGTTGATCCGGGACGGCGGCCTCATCGATCACCTGGCCGCCGGGTTGCGGTCGCGGGGGCATGCGCCAGCGTA
>JBHGAX010000029.1:0-19060 GCA_041946635.1 Methylomirabilales bacterium (SeqCode) | reverse complement strand
CTGAAGAGCGAGAAGGAGTACCTGGACAAGCTCAAAGAGAAGGGCATGACCATCGTGCAGCCGGACATCAAGGCGTTCCGCGAGGCGACGAAGGATGTCTACAAGAAGTTCGCCGAGAAGTGGGAGCCCGGGCTGTACGAGAAGATCCAGGCGGTGAAGTAGGAACAGGGATCGGGAACCAGGGGTCGGAGGCTGGGGTGGAGAACACGAACCGGGAGCGGGGCCTGCATGTGCGCCGAGAAGCTCCGCGGCCGTGCCGGCGCTTCCGCAGCCCCCGGCCCCCAGGCCCCAGCCCCTGTCGCTAACCATGCGCACACTGCTCGATCGGCTCGTGCACTTGGCCCTGGCGGCCAATCTCGGCTTCATGACGGCGCTGGTGTTCACCAGCGTCCTCTTCCGGTACGTCCTGAACCGCCCTCTCGCCTGGAGCGAGGAGCTGGCCTCGCTCTGTTTCGCCTGGCTCACCTTCGTGGGCGCCTACGTCAGCTTCCGCACCCGCTCGTACATCCGGATCGACACGCTGACGATGTTCTTGCCGTCGGCCGTCCGGCGCGGGATCCTCAACCTGGTGGATGTCTGCGTCCTCGCCCTGCTGGCCGTCTTCATCTGGCAGGGACTCGTCCTGACGGGGATCACCTGGAGCCTGGAGTTCCCCGCCATGGAGATCTCGCGGGGCTACCTCTACGTCTCCTTGCCGGTCGGCGCCTGCCTCATGGTCCTGGCCATGCTCTACGCCCGCCGGCGGCCGGACCCCGGCGATCCGGGGGAGGGCCAGGCCAGATGATCATCCTCGTCGGCACGCTGCTCGTGCTGCTCGCCCTGGAGTTCCCGGTGGCCTTCGCCATGACGGGAGCCTCCGCGGTCTACATCCTGCTGCACGGCGGCATTCCCCTGATCGTCATGGCGCAGCGCGTGACGGTGGGCGTGGACTCGTTCGTCCTCCTGGCCATCCCCTTCTTCTTCCTGGCCGGCGAGCTGATGAACCGGGGCGGCATCACGCACCGCCTGGTGGACCTCGCCCAGGCCCTGGTGGGCGGCATCCGGGGCGGGTTGGGCCACGTGACGGTCGTCACCAACATGATCATGGCCGGCATGTCGGGCTCCGCCGTCGCCGACGCCACCGGGACCGGCGCCGTGCTCATACCCGCCATGGAGCGGGCGGGCTATCCCAAGGTCTTCTCGGCCGCCCTGGTGGGCGCGGCCTCCACCATCGGGCCCGTCATCCCGCCCAGCATCCCCTTCGTGATCTACGGCGGGATCACCGGCGTGTCGGTCGGCCGGCTGTTCCTGGGCGGGGTCGTCCCCGGCCTGCTCATGGGCCTGTTCCTGATGGGCGCCGTGTACATGGTGGCCAAGAAGCGCGGCTATCGGGCGGAGGGCTGGAAGAACGTCGCCGGGGCGCTCCGCAGCATCTGGCGGGCGGTGCCGGTGATGCTCTTTCCCGTCATCATCCTGGGCGGGATCTTCAGCGGCATCGTGACGCCGACCGAAGCGGCGGTCGTGGCGGTCGTCTACGCCGTCTTTCTGGCCATGCTGTTCTACCGCGAGTTGAGCTTCTCGGGCCTCGTCCAGATCCTGGCCCTGGTGGCCGGCAACACGGCGAAGATCACCTTCATCATCGCCAGCGCGGGCCTGTACGGCTGGCTGCTGGCGCGGGAGGGCGTTCCGCAGGTCTTTGCCAACGCGGTCCTCTCCATCTCGCGCGAGCCGTGGATCATCCTGCTGCTGCTGAACGTCATGCTGCTCGTGCTGGGCTGCCTCATGGAAACGACCGCCCTCCTGGTCATCCTCACGCCGGTCTTGATGGACCTGATCACCAAGGTGGGGATCGACCCGGTGCACTTCGGGGTGGTCCTCACCCTGAACCTCATGATCGGCCTGCTCACTCCGCCCGTGGGCATGACGCTCTACGTGATGGTGGGGCTGGCGAACGTCTCGGTCACCGACTTCACGCGCGAGTGCGCCATCTTCATGCTGGCGCTGGTCGTGGTCCTGGCCCTCATCACCTACATCCCCGGCCTGGTGACGTTCCTGCCGAACGTGCTGATGGGGCGCTGAGAAGTGCCAGCGGTCAGCGGTCAGCGATCGGCAATTACCGGCGGGAAGATGGTCCTTGGGCCCGGGCCTGGCTGACCGCTGACCGCTTGGCCCGGGAGAACGACCGGCGCCGGCTGGAGAGGGACAGGCAATGGAAACCAGACCGTTCGGCAAGACCGGGGAGCGCTTCTCGATCCTGAGCTTCGGCGCGCAGCGGATCGTCGAGGCGCACGGCTGCTCGGAGGCCGAGGCCCTGCGCATGCTCAACCACGCCCTGGACCACGGCATCCGGTACTTCGACACGGCGTGGGTCTACTCGGAGGGACAGTCCGAGGAGCGGGTGGGCAAGGTGGCCCGGCACCGGCGGTCGGAGATGTGGATCGCGACCAAGGTGCGCGCCCGCACGGCCGAGGCCGCCGTGGCGCAGCTCGAGGAGAGCCTGAAGCGGCTGCAGACCGACCACGTGGACGAGTGGCGGATGCACAACATCGCGACGATGGACGAGCTCGAGACCATCCTGGCGCCCGGCGGCGCCGTGGAGGCCGCCGTCCGGGCGCGCGCCCAGGGGAAGATCCGCTACATCAGCATGAGCGGCCACCGCAACCCCCGCGTGCAGGTGGAGGCGCTGCGCCGCTTCCCGTTCGACAGCATGCTGGTGGCCCTGTCCGCGCTGGATCACTTCATGATGAGCTATGCCGAGGAGTTCTTGCCGGCGGCGCTGCAGCAGGGCATCGCGGTCATCGGCATGAAGGTGATGGCCCTCGGGCGGCTCGCGCCCTTCTACGACCGCGCCCTCCGCTACAGCCTGGGCCTTCCCGTGAGTACCACCATCGTCGGCATGGAATCCATGGAACAGCTCGAGAAGAACCTGGCCGTGGCCGAGCGCTTCACCCCGCTGACCGATGAGGAGAAGCTGGCGCTGTTCAAGGACATCGTGCACTTGACGACGCCCGAGGTCATGCGGTGGAAGACCCAGGACTACTTCAACCCGGTCGCGTGGGAGCAGCGCTCCCCGCGCGCAGGCGGCTGAAAAAGGCCCATCCGCTGCGTTGGAGCGCTCCCGCGGTCCTGCAGCGTACGACACAGTACGCCTCGGACCTCGGATCGCGCTCCGCCTTGCGGCTGGACCTTTTTGAGCCGCCTGACCGAAGTGCGCGGCAGCTCACTGGAAACGCGAGGAACAGAGCATGGCACAGACCGTGGCGTTCATCGGCATCGGCATCATGGGCGGGCGGATGGTCAAAAACGTGCTGAAGGCGGGGCACGCCGTCCGCGCCTACAACCGCACCGCCAGCAAGCTGGAGCCGCTGCGCGCGCTGGGCGCGGCCATCGCGGCCTCGCCGCGCGACGCGGCGACGGGGGCGGACGCCGTCATCACCATGGTGGCCGATCCCCCGGCCCTGGCGGCCGTCCTGGAGGGGCCGGACGGCGCGTTCGCCGGCTGCCGGCGCGGCACGCTGGTGATCGACATGAGCACCGTGGATCCCGGCACCAGCCAGGGCATGGCGGCGAAGGCCCGGCAGCTCGGGCTCCGCTACCTGGAGGCCCCGGTCACCGGCGGGGTGGGGGCGGCGGAGCAGGGCACCCTCACCATCATGGCGGGCGGCAGCGCCGAGGACTTCGCCGCGGCCAGGCCGCTGCTCGACACCATGGGCAAGAAGGTGCTGCACGTGGGGCCGATGGGACAGGGCTCCGTGCTGAAGCTCGCGGCCAACCTGGTGGCCGCCTCCATCGTCACCGCGGCCAACGAGGCCCTCGCGCTCACCACCAAGTACGGGCTGGACCCCGGCACCGTGGTGGAGGTGCTGACCGAGCGCTCCCCGCTGATCGGGCGGACGGCGCCCCGCGTCCTGGCCGGCGAGTTCTCGGCCAACTTCCCGCTCAAGCACTCGCACAAGGACGTCCAGCTGGCGCTGGCCGCGGCCCGGAGCGCGGGCGTCCCCATGTTCGCGCTGGCGTCCGTGGCGCAGCTCCAGGCGGCCGCCATTGCCAGGGGCTACGGGGACCTGGACCAGACCGTCACCATGAAGGTGCTGGAGGAGATCGTGGGGGTGGAGGTGCGGAAGAGGGCGTAGTGCGCAAGACGTCGGGAGAATGATCGGACCGATGGACGGATCGGACGGATCGGACCGATCGCGGGGTAAACGAAGAGGCGCGAGCGCGAAAAGAAGGAGATGGCCATGACGAGGAAGCGCGGACTGCTGATCGTGGGCGCCCTGTGCGCCATGGTCCTCGCCATCGCTGCGCCGCAGGCGGCGCGGGCGGCGGAGTATCCCCAGAAGGGGCGGCCCATCGTCATCATCGTGCCCAACGCCCCGGGCGGGGTGAACGACATGACCGCCCGGCTGGTTGGTCCGATCCTGGAGAAGGAGCTGGGGGCGCCGGTGCAGGTGGTGAACAAGCCCGGCGGGGCCACCCTGATCGGGCTCACCGAGGTGGCGCTGGCCAGGCCCGACGGGCACACCCTGCTCGTGCTGGGCCTCGGGAACCTCACCGCTTACCTGGACCCCGACCGCAACGCGGCGCCGCAGGTGCGGGAGCTCCAGCCCATCGCGGCGCACAACGTGGACCCCGGGGCCGTGGCCGTGAACGCGCAGGGCCCGTACCGGACCGTGAAGGAGCTGGTGGAGGCCTCCAAGGCGGCGCCGGGCGGCCTGAAGGCGGCCACGGACGGCCTGCTGGGCTCCGATCATCTGGCGACCGTCCAGTTCATGCAGAAGACCGGCGCGAACTTCAAGCTGGTGCACTTCGACGGCGGCGGCCCGGCGACCACCGCGGTGGCCGGCGGGCACGTGGATGTGCGGATCGGCAAGGTGGGCAGCGTCTACGCCATGACGAAGGCCGGCAAGGTCCGGGTCATCGGCGTCACGGACAAGCGGCGGAGCAAGTACGCGCCGGAGGCGGCCACCCTGGAGGAGCAGGGCTGGCCGGGCTACACCTACTACAACTACACGGGCTTCGCCGCCCCCAAGGGCACCCCGCGCGCGATCGTGGACGCCGTGGCCCGCGCGGTGCAGAAAGCCGTGGAGAGCGAGGAGGCCAAGAAGCGCCTGGACGGCGTGGCGCTGATCGGCCAGTTCATGGGCCCCGAGGAGTACACCGCGCTCTGGAAGAACATGGAGGCCACGCTCGAGCCGCTGCTGCGCGAGGCCAAGAAGCGGTAGGGCGGGTTCTCGCTCCCCGTTTCTCCGTTTCCCCGGTTCACCGAATCCCTTGAACGCGCAAACCGGAGAGACGGGGAATCGGAGAGACGGCGCGGAGGCCCTTCAAGCGTAGAGTGCGTGATGAAGCGCCCCTATCAGATCACCGCCACCATCCTGCTCGGCGTCTCGGCGCTCCTCGCGCGGGAGGCGCTCAAGCTCCGCTACTACAGCCCGCTGGGCCCGGGCCCGGGGTTCTTCCCCCTGTGGCTGGCGGTCTTGCTCGCCGTTCTGGCGGTCGCGATGTTCTGGCAGGCCACGTTTCGCAAGCCGGAGGCGGTGCCCGAGGGGTTTCTCCCGGACCGGGCGGGCTTGCTCCGCGTCGGCGCCGTCCTCGGCGCGCTGGTGGGCGTGATCCTGCTGCTGAACCCGGTGGGCTTCTGCCTGGTCATGCTCGGGTTCTACGTGTTCTTGCTGCTGGTCCTCGGGCGCCAGCACCCCGTGGTCACCGGGCTCATCGCCGTCGCCGCCAGCTTCGGCGTCTACTACGTGTTCGTGCACTGGCTCGGGGTGTCGCTGCCCATCGGCGTCTTCGGCGTGTAGAGGAGACGGATGGAGACCCTGCAGCTCCTGCTCAACGGCTTTGCCACCGCGCTGCAGCCCATGAACCTCCTCTTCGCGCTGGTCGGCTGCCTGCTCGGCACGCTGATCGGCGTGCTGCCGGGCGTGGGGCCGTCGGCCGCCACCGCCATCCTGATCCCCGTCACGTTCGTGCTCGATCCCACGCCCGCCATCATCATGCTCGCCGCCATCTACTACGGGGCCATGTACGGGGGCACCATCACCTCGGTCCTCGTCAACGTCCCCGGCGAGGCGGCCTCCGCCGTCACCTGCCTGGACGGCTACCAGATGGCGCGGAACGGCCGGGCGGGGGCGGCGCTGGCCATCGCCGCCATCGGCTCCTTCATCGGCGGAAACGCGGCGGTGGTGACCCTCATCGCGGTGGCACTGCCCCTCTCGAACCTGGCGCTCCAGTTCGGGCCGCCGGAGTTCTTCGCCCTCATCCTCATCGGCCTCGCCATGGTCACCGGGCTGGCCGGGCGCTCGCTCACCCGCGCGCTGGTCGCCGCGACCTTCGGCCTGCTCGTCGCCATGGTGGGGATCGACCCGGTCCAGGGGGCGCCGCGCTTCACCTTCGGGGTCACGCAGCTCTTCGACGGCTTCAACATCATCCCCGTCGTCATGGGGCTGTTCGGCGTCAGCGAGATCCTCCTGAACGTGGAATCCCCCGCCAAGCCGGTGTTCGAGGCGAAGATGAGCCGGCTGGTGCCGACGCGGGACGACCTGCGGCGCTCCATCGCCCCCATCCTGCGCGGGACGGGGATCGGCGTGCTCCTGGGACCGATCCCCGGCATCGGCACCATGGTCCCGACCTTCATCGCCTACACCGTGGAGAAGCGGCTGTCGAAGACGCCGGAGAAGTTCGGCACGGGCATGATCGAGGGCGTGGCCGGACCGGAGACGGCCAACAACGCCTACGCCAACGCCGCCATGATCCCGCTCTTCACGCTCGGCATTCCGGCCTCCCCCACGCTCGCCATCCTGATGGGCGCCCTCATGATGAACGGGCTGCTCCCCGGCCCGCTGCTGTTCGCGCAGCACGCGGACTTCGTCTGGGCGGTCATCGCCAGCTTCGTGATCGGCAACGTCGCGCTGCTCATCCTGAACCTCCCCTTGATCCCGATGTGGGTGGCGGTGCTCAAGGTGCCCTACGCCATCCTCTTCGCCCTCATCCTGGGCTTCGCCGTGCTGGGGGCCTACAGCGTGGACACCAGCGTCTTCGGGGTGGGGGTCATGCTCGCCTTCGGGCTGCTGGGCTACGCGTTCAAGAAGCTGGACATCCCGCTGGCGCCGTTCGCGCTCACGCTGATCCTCGGCCCCATGATGGAGAAGGCGCTGCGGCAGTCCCTGGAGATGTCGGGCGGCGACCTGAGCGTGTTCTACACCCGGCCGCTCACGGCGACGCTCCTGGCCATCGCCGTGGTCATCGTGATCGCCAACACGGCGCCCATCTTGTCCAGGGTGAAGGCCGATACGCAGATCTGACGTCGCTTCTCCGCCGGCCGCTCGGCCGCTTTCGGGTGCGCCACGTCTTCCAACCCGTACTGCACCGTGGGGCCCACAGGACATCGCAGGTCAGGGAGGACGACCACATGACGCGATCATCAGGCATCAACCGACGGCGTTTCGTCCAGCTCTGCGGCGGCGCCATGGCGATGCCCGCGCTGGTCGGCATCGCGGGGGCGCAGACCAAGTTCACGTGCCGGATCGCGCACGCCGAGGCGATCGGCTCGCCGCTCACGCAGGCCTTCGAGCGGTGGGCGAAAATGCTCACCGAGAAGAGCGGCGGGCGCATCGAGGCGCAGCACTTCCCCGCCGGCCAGCTCGGCAGCTACACGCAGAACATCGAGCAGAACCGGCTCGGCACGATCCAGGTCACGGCCGGCGGGCCCGACACCGAGGAAGCCGTGGCGCCGGAGATCGCGGCCACCGGCGGCGCGCCCGGCTTCATCTTCCGCGATGACGCGCACGTCGACCGCGTGCTGCAGGGCGAGATCGGCGCGGAGGTCTCGCGCATCGCGCGGGCCAAGACCGGCGTGGAGTTCGTCGATTTCGGCGAGGTCGGGTTCCGGCACATCCTGGCGAAGCGGAAGGTCACCAGCCTGGAGGAGGTGAAGGGCCTCAAGATTCGCGTGCCGGAGCTGAAGGTCTGGGTCGATTTCTGGAAGAAACTCGGGGCCAATCCCACCCCCCTGGCCTATGCCGAGCAATATACCGCTCTGTCCACGGGACTCATCGACGCGGTCGAAGCCGATGTCTTCTCCATCAAGGGCTTCAAGTGGGGCGAGCAGGCCAGGCACCTGACCCTGACCGGGCACTGGTTCCTCCCCAAGGCGGTGCGGGTGAACGCGCGCTGGCTCGATTCGCTGCCGGAAGAGCTGCGGAAGCTGGTCCGCGATTCCGCGAAAGAGGTGTTCGCGGAGCAGCGCAAGCAGAACCGGGCCAATGCCGCAAAGACGCTGGAGGAGCTCAAGGCCTCCGGCATCGCCGTGTCCCAGCTGAGCGACGCCCCGAAATGGCGCGAAGCGACCGAGCCGCTCTTTGCGGAGTTCGGGGCCAAGAGCCCGGCCACCAAGGCCATGATCGACAAGATCCGTGCGCTCGCCCGCAGGTGAGGCCCTGCCCCGGTGCGGGGGTCCGCCTGCGGGCTCCTCGTCGGGGGGGACAAGCTGGTGAAACAGGAGCCTGCAGGCGGCGGGGCTTGGCCGCTCGTCTCCGCGCCGATCCCGACACGCATCGCCGACGCCATCGCCCTCGGGATCGAAGCCGTGTCGGCGACGCTCCTGGTCGCCACCGTGGCGATCGCGTTCGTCCAGGTGGTCTTCCGTTACCTGCTGAACAACGCCCTGAGCTGGCCGGAGGAGATGGCGCGCTTCGCCTTCGTGTGGTGCGTCTTCCTGGGCTCCGCGATGGTGACCCGGCGCTCCCGCCACGTCGCGATCGACATCCTGCCCCGGGCGCTCGGGCCCGGCGCGCGGCGCGTGCACGCCTGCGCCGTCCGCGTCATCTCGGCCGCGGTCGCCACGTTCCTCCTGATCTACGGCGTGGATCTCGTCACGAAATCGACGTACGTGTCTCCGGCGCTGCAGTGGCCCTACACCTACCTCTATCTCGCCGTTCCCAGCGGCGCCGCGCTGTCGCTGGCGCTGCTGGCCCTGGAGCCCGTCGCCGGCTTCCGTCGACCCTGGAGCGGCGGGCTGTCGGTGCTCGGCGGGCTGGCGCTGTATGGCGGCCTCGAGCTGGCGGCGCGCACGACCCTCATCGGCTCCTGGGGGGTCGTCTGGCCGCTGGTGATCGTCGCCATCGGCCTGATGATGCTCGGCATTCCGATCGTTGACTCCCTGATCTTCGGCACCTTCGTGGCGTTCCTGCCGCAGGGCGAGCTGGCGCTGCTGCCGGTGCCGCAGGGGCTCACCAACGCGCTGGACTACCTGCTGCTCGCCATCCCCTTCTTCATGCTGGCGGCCGGGCTGATGAACGTCGGCGGGATCACCGAGCGCCTGGTGGCCCTGGCCGCCACGCTGGTCGGGCACTTCCGCGGCGGCCTGGGGCACGTGAACGTCTTGACCAACACGCTCCTGGGCGGGGTGTCGGGCTCCTCCACCGCGGACGCCGCGGCCATCGCCAAGACCATGGTGCCGGCCATGGAGCGGCGCGGCTACCCGAAGCCCTTCGGCGTCGCGCTCACCAGCTCCGCGTCCATCCTGGCCAACATGATTCCCCCCAGCCTCGGGCTGATCATCTACGGCGCGCTGGCCGCGGTCTCGGTCGGCGCCCTCTTCGTGGCCACCATCCTGCCCGGGCTGCTGATGGCCCTGGCGCTGTCGCTCGTGGTGTACGTGGAGTGCCGGCGGCGCGGCATCGGCGAGCGCGGCGTGCGGGCGAGCTGGGGGATGCGCGGCCAGGCGACGCTCCGCGCCCTGATGGCGCTCGTCCTGCCGCTGGCGATCGTGGGCGGCATCCGCTCCGGCGTCTTCTCGGCGACCGAGGCGGGCGCCGTGGCCGCGCTGTACGCCGTCGTCTGCGGCAGCCTCATCTACCGAGCCGCCGACCGCGCCTCGCTCCTCCGGGCGCTGCGCGAGTCGCTGGCGGAAACCGCCACGGTGATGATGATCATCGCGGCCTCGGCGCCCTTTGCCTTCGCCCTCATCATGGAGCAGGTCCCCCAGAAGCTGGTGGCGGCCATGGGCCCCCTCACCGGGAACTGGATCCTGCTGCTCCTGGCGCTCAACGCGTTCCTGCTCTTCGTCGGCCTGGCCATGGAGATGATCGCCTCCATGGTGATCCTGGTGCCGCTGCTCGTGCCCATGCTGAAGGCGGCCAACATCGACCTCGTGCATTTTGGCGTGGTGCTGGTCGCCAACCTGTGCATCGGCGCGCTCACGCCGCCGCTGGCCATCCTGGTGTTCACCGCGGCCCGCGTGACCGACACGCCCATCCACCTGGCCTATCGCGCCTGCCGCCCGTTCATGCTCGGCCTCCTGATCTGGCTGGCGGTGATCACGCTGGTTCCGGGCCTCAGCCTCGGCCCCGTGAGCATCTTCGGTCGATGACGCGGACCGCCCGGCCGCGCCCCTGGCGATTGGCCTGCCGGCGCGGCATTCCGCGCGCGGCGCTTGACTTGTCGGATTGCCTCTCCGAGAATCGGCGCCTCGAACGCGGGGACGCGCAACAGGCGGAAAGGACGGCCATGGACCTGCAGCTGGCGGGGAAGGTGGCGCTGGTGACCGGCGGCGCGCGCGGCATCGGCCGCGGCATCGCCCTGACGCTGGCGGCCGAGGGGGCCGAGGTCGCCGTCAACTACCAGAGCCGGGCGGACGCCGCCGAGCGCACGGTGGCGGCCATCCGCGCCTCCGGCGGGAAGGCGGAGGCGGTGCAGGCCGACGTGGGCGTGTTCGCCGACGTGGAGCGCATGGTGGCGCGGGTGCTGGAGCGCTTCGGCCGGATCGACGTGCTGGTGAACAACGCCGGGGTGGTGACCCGGCACCCGATCCTGGACGTGCCGCTGGAGGAGTGGGACCGGGTCGTCCGGACGAACCTCTACGGCTGCTTCCACTGCTCCCGCCTGGTGGGCCGGCACATGGTGGCCCGGGGCGGCGGCGGGAAGATCGTGAGCGTCTCGTCCATCCACGGCCGGGTGGCCAAGGCGGGCATGGGGCCGTACTGCGCCACCAAGGCCGCCATCGAGCTGTTCAGCAAGCAGCTCGCGGTGGAGCTGGCACCGCACAAGATCAACGTCAACGTCGTCGCCTCGGGCACGATCATCACGGAGATCAACCTGCCCCTCTACCAGAGCACGGCGCCCGAGGACATTGCCAAGCGGACGGCGGTGCTCCACCGCGTGCCGTGGCGCGAGATCGGCCAGCCCGAGGACATCGGGCGCGCCGTGGCCTTCCTGGCCTCCGACGCCGCGCGCTACGTGACGGGCGCAGTGCTCTACGTGGACGGCGGCTACACCGCCGAGGGCACGCCCCGGCTGCCGGACGGGTCGCGGGTCCCGTAGGGACCCGTAAGACGTAACGTAACGCGTAAGACGCAAAACGTAAGGAACGGCGAGTCGTTGCTCGTTACGTTTCACGTTTTACGTTTTCGGATCCCTCATGTGGACCGTCACCATGCTGGACACCGGCACCCAGACGCAGGACAAGGGCGCCATGACCTACCTCACCGACATGGGGACTACCGTGCAGATCCCCGTGACGGTGGCGCTGATCCAGGGGCCGCAGACGATCCTCGTGGACACGAGCTTCCTGTCCGTGGAGCGGACCTGGCAGATCCGGCGGCGGAAGATCGTGCGGGGCCCGGAGCAGGAGCTGCCGGCCGCGCTGGCCGCCGCCGGGGCGCGGCCGGAGGAGATCGGCATCGTCATCCACACGCACCTGCACTACGACCATGCCGGGAACAACCGGCTCTTTCCGCGCGCGCGCTTCCTGGTCCAGCGCGAGGAGCTGTCCTACGCCCTGGCGCCCGGCGAGTGGGACGCCAACGCCTACTTCGCGCCCAGCCTGGGCATCACGCCCGACTACCTGGGGACGAAGTTCGAGCTGCTGGACGGGGACGCGGAGGTGGCGCCGGGGGTCCGGGTCATCCGCACGCCGGGCCACACGCCGGGACACCAGTCGGTGATCGTGGAGACCGCGGGCGGGCGCTACTGCGTCGCCGGCGACGCCGTCATGTGGCACGAGAACTACGAGCGGCGCATCCCGCCCGGCTACCACGTCTCCACGCTGGAGTGCATGGAGTCCATCTCGCGCATCCAGCGCGAGGCCGACCACATCCTGCCGGGGCACGAGCCGAAGCTGTTCGAGCGGCGGCCGGCGGTCTTTCCCCCGGGCGGGGCGGCCGGCCCGCCGGCGGGGGGACGCGGGTAGGTCCTCGGCAACTCGGGGCGCGGGATGTCCCCGCGTCCGACCACCTTCAGGAGGGAGAGTCATGCGCAAGGTGTTGCTCGGAGCTGGCATCCTGGCCCTGGCCGTCGCGCTGCTGGCGCCGCTTCCCGCCGTGGCGGGAACCAAGGCGGTTATCAAGATCGGCACGGGCGTGGCGCCCGACCACCCGGAGAACGTGGGCGCGCGCAAGATCAAGGAGCTGGTGGAGAAGAAGGCCGGCGACCGGCTGGAGGTCCAGGTCTTCACCGACGGCCAGATCGGCGACCAGCGGACCATGATCGAGAACCTGCGCAACGGCGTGCAGGAGATCACCTGGGTGACCGTGGGCTTCTTCGGCTCCTACGAGCCCATCCTGAACGTCATCGAGAGCGGCTACCTGTTCCGCGACAGCCAGCACTCCTACCGGGTGTTCGACGGCCCCATGGGGAACGAGGTGCGGGCGCTGGTGGAGAAGCACGGCGTCAAGCTCCTGGGCTTCTACGAGGCCGGGCTGCGGCACATCACCAACAACGTGCGGCCGGTGCGGACGCCCGCCGACCTGAAGGGTCTGAAGATCCGCACGCCCCAGGCCAAGTACCACCTGAACACCCTGAAGTACATGGGCGCGAACCCGGTGGCCATGTCCTTCGGCGAGCTGTACACGGCCATGCAGCAGAAGGTGGTGGACGGCCAGGAGAACCCGCTGTCCAACATCTACACCGCCAAGTTCTACGAGGTGAACAAGCACCTGTCCCTCACCGGCCATTTGCACCTGACCCACATGGTCCTCTACAGCGCCAAGCTGTGGGACAAGCTGCCTGCGGACCTGCAGAAGGTCGTGCGGGAGTCGGTGATCGAGTCGCAGGAGACCCAGCGCAAGGCCGTGCGCGACGACGACGAGCGGCTGCTGAAGGAAGTGAAGGCCAAGGGCATGCAGGTGGTGGAGGCGGACCGCGAGGCGTTCCGCAAGACGGTGCTGCCGCTGCGCGACGAGGCCGTGAAGGAGTTCGGGCCCAAGGCCAAGGAGTGGATCGAGCGGATCGAGGCCACGAAGTAGCGACGAGAACCGCCGCCGGGCTGGGTCCCAGTCCGGCGGCGGCACGGGAGCGCGCAGAGCATGACCCACCTGCTGGCGCAGGCACGGCGGGGGATCGAGCTGCTGGTCCGCTGGGCGGTGATCCTGCTGATGCTCGCCATGACCGTCCTGGTGTTCACGCAGATCGTCCTCCGGTACGTCTTCAACATGCCTCTCGGCTGGTCTGAGGAGCTGGCCCGCTTCGCCTTCGTCTGGGTGTCCTTCCTGGGCGCCAGCGCTCTGATGCAGATGCGGGAGCACATCAATGTGACGGTGTTCCTGGAGCGGTTCCCGCCGCGGCTGCGCGCCGCCTGCCTCTTTGCGGCCAGCCTGGGCGCCCTGCTCTGCATCTACTTCTTCCTGGCCGGCGGGATCGCCCTGACGGTCAACGAGTGGCGGCAGCTGGCGCCGGCCACCGAGCTGCCCATGGGATGGATTTACCTGGTCATCCCGCTGTCCGCCGCGCTGATGGGCCTCTGGGTGCTTCTCCAGACCGTCGAGGCGGCGCTGAAGCTGGGAGGGCGCGGATGATCCTCCTCATCTTCTTCGGGGTCTTCTTCCTGACCCTGGTCATCGGCGCGCCGATCTTCTTCAGCCTGGCCCTGAGCGCCCTGGCGCTCCTGTGGAACAAGGGGATGCTGGTCCCCCAGCTCGTGGTCCAGCGCATGTTCGCGGGCATCGATTCCTTTCCCATGATGGCCATCCCGTTCTTCATGCTGGCGGGCGCCCTCATGGACTCGGGGGGGATCTCCAGCCGGCTGGTGCGCTTCTCCAACTACCTGGTCGGCTGGATCACCGGGGGGCTGGCGCACGTCGCCATCCTGGCCTCCATGTTCTTCGCCGGCATCACGGGGTCCGCGGTGGCCGACGCGACGGCCATCGGCTCCACCCTGCTGCCCATCATGAAGAAGCGCGGCTTCCCGCCGCTCTTCTCGGCCAGCGTGATCGCGGCGGCCGGGGTGGTGGGGCCCATCGTGCCGCCCAGCATCCCCATGGTGATCTACGGGGTCATGGCGGGCGTCTCGATCGGGGCCATGTTCATCGGGGGGCTGATCCCGGGCATCCTGGTGGGGCTGAGCCTCATGCTGGTCGCCTACCTGAAGGCCAGGCGCCACGGCTATCCGCGGGAGACGGTGCGCCCGACCGCCCGGCAGTTCCTGGAGGCGACGGTCAGCGCCACCGGCGCCCTGGCCATGCCCCTGATCATCCTGGTGGGGATATTTGCCGGCATCTTCACGGCCACCGAGGCCGCCGCCGTCGCCACGGTCTACGCCTTCATCATGGGGAAGTTCGTCTACCGCGAGCTGCAGTGGGCGCAGCTGCCGCAGGTGTTCTACCGGGCCGGGCTGAGCACCGCCATGATCCTCATCATCGTGGGCGTGGCGAACCTGGTGGGCTACATCATGGCGGTGGAGCGGATCCCGCTCCAGGTCGCGGAGCTGTTCCTCGGCGTCACGACCAACAAGTACGTCATGCTGCTGCTCATCAACATCCTGCTCCTCATCGTCGGCTGCTTCATCGACGGCGCGTCCGCGCTGATCATCTTCACCCCGGTGCTCCTGCCGCTGATCCATCAACTCGGCATCGACCCCGTCTTCTTCGGTGTCATGATCACGGTCAACCTGATGATCGGGACCATCACGCCGCCCGTGGGGCTGTGCCTCTACGTCGTCTGCGGCATCGCGGACCTGAAGCTGGACGCCATCAGCCGGGCGATCATCCCCTTCCTGCTGATCGAGATCGCGGTGCTGTTCCTCATCACCTACGTCCCGGACCTGATCATGTTCCTGCCGGCCCTGATCGGCCCCAAGTGAAGCAATGCGGAATGCGGAGTGCGGAATGCGGAATGGAGATCTCTGACCCCTGACCTCGGACCCTGACCCCTGACTTCGGACCTCGGACTTCGGACCTCTGACCTCCGACCTCGGATCTCCGACCTCGGGAGCTCCCATGGACCGCATCGTGTCGGTGAGCACCATGGCCTTCGACGGCTACTCGCTGGAGCAGGCGCTGGACGAGCTGGCTGCCCTGGGTGTCGAGTACGTGGAGCCGGCCAGCGTGGACAGGATCTTCCAGCACCTGGCGGAGGCCGACTTCTGTGACGCCCGGGCGGCCTGGCTTCGCGACGAGCTGACCGCGCGGCGGCAGCGGTGCCACTCGCTCTCGGCGCACATGGACTTGACGCAGGCCGACTCGGTGGAGCGCTTCACCCGGCGCCTGGAGTTCGCCAAGGCGATCGGCGCCTCCACGGTCAACAGTATTGCCGGCCCGGCAGCCAACCTGGCCGGCTTCCGGGCCAACATCCCGGCCCTCGCCAGGCGGGCCGAGGCGCTGGGCCTCACCATCGCCCTGGAGAACCACGGTGACCTGCTGGATCGGGGCGGACAGATCCTGGAGTTCATCCGGGCAGTGGGTCACCCGGCGGTGCGCGTGAACTACGACACCGGCAACGCCTGGTATTACTCGAAGGGCGGTGTGGACCCGGTGGCCGAGCTGCGCGAGCTGGCGCCGGCGGTGGCGCACCTGCACGTGAAGACGCCGAAGGTGGTGGACGGCCTGATGCGCTGGGTGGCGCTGGGCGACGGCGAGCTGGACCTGCGCGGCATCGGGCGGGTCCTGCGAGAGCGCATGCCGGGCGTGGCCGTGAGCTACGAGCTGTCCCCCCGCCAGCGCTCGCGCGAGTTCGAGCCGCGCTGGCGCGCGCCCGAGGTCCCGCCGCTCCCGGAGCTCCGCCGGACGATCCGCGCGTCGCTGGAAGGACTTCGGGGCGTGCTTGCCGGTTAGGCTTCCGGCGATCGGGGGGCAGGGCGTCTTCGGCGAATTCCTGTCCCCGGCCCGGCCCGGTGGCGTAGAATAGCGGCATGGACCCCCGGGAAGTCGGTGCGTTCGTCAATCGTCCGTGGGCGAAGCTCGCGGCATCCAAACGCGCCTACTGGAGCGAACGCTACGCCACCGAAGGCTGGCGCGCTGCCTGGGAGGCCGCTCAGGCCCTCCTGGAGCACGCTCGCCGCGTTCAGCCGGAGTTTCCCGGACCGGGCCCCCGCGGCGTGTCGCGCCTCGAGGTGGGCAGGCCGCTGTGCTAAAGTGGCGCGCGTGTGAGCCGTCCGGGATGCATGTCCGGCTCGCCGCCAGCGGGAGGCAGGATGTTCAAACGGTTGCGTGAGCGGCTGGGCGCGCTGGTCTCTCGCCGCGGTCGCGAGCCCAGGGTGCGCCGGGTGGCGCGGGACGTCGGCCTCACGCCGCTCGTGGATCCCGAGATCGCCAGGAAGCGCACCCTGGTCCCCTTCGCCGATCCGGACACCGGCACGCAGGTGGACATCATCAACAATCCGGAGCCGCCGCGGAACTCGCGAGGCTAGCATGCGGCTGGAGATTCGCGGCGCCTGGCTCTGGGACGGCCGCCGGCCGCTCCGCGACCGCCCGGCGCGCGTGGTCATCGAGGGCGGCCGCGTGGGCCGCCTGGGCGGCGGGCCGGCGGACGGCGCCGAGACGTACGAGTTCGGAGACGCCACCATCCTGCCCGGCCTCGTGGACATGCACACCCACCTCGGGATCAACCACGAGACGGGCGACATCCGCGCCCAGATGGCCGATCCTCCCGTCCGCCACATCCTGGCCGGGGCGCACAGCCTGCGACAGGACCTGCGGGCGGGGGTCACCACGGCGAAGCTGAACGGCGACCGCGACTTCTTCGACCTGCAGATGCGCGAGGCCATCCGCGAGGGCCGGGCCGAAGGGCCGCGGCTCCTCGTGGCCGGCAAGGGCATCAAGTCGTCCCGCTGCACCGGGGGCGTGGTCGCCACCTGCCTGGCCGACGGGCCCGAGGCGGTCGGGCGCTGCGTCGAGGAGAACCTCCGGGCGGGGGCGGACTGGATCAAGCTCTTCGCCTCGGGAAGCGTCCTCGGCGAGCGGGGAGCCGTGCTGCGGCCGTTCTACCGCCCGCCCGAGCTGTCGGTCGCGGTGGAGAAGGCGCATGCCGCCGGCAGGCGCGTGGCCGTGCACTGCTTCGGCGGCGAGGCCGCCGATGCCTGCCTCGCCGCCGGCGTGGACCAGATCGAGCACGGGTGGCTGTTGTCGGATCGCCAGCTGGAGGCCGCCGCCAGGCGGGGCACCTGGCTGTGCCCCACGGTGGCCGTGGTGGCGGACCCGGGCGGCGTGCTGGCCCACGTCCCGGCCGGACCGGCGCGCGACGAGGCCAAGCGGCGCGTGGACGAGGTCCTCGAGGTCGCCCGGCGGGCCCTGCGCTCGGGCGCGCGCCTCGTCGCCGGGACGGACGCCATGCACGGCCGGCTGGCCGACGAGCTCCTCCGCCTGCAGGACCTGGGCGCCGCGCCGGAGGACCTGCTGCGCATGGCGACCGGCAGCGCGGGCGAGGCGCTGGGCCTGCCCGACGAGGTCGGCACCCTGCGCGAGGGCGGCCCGGCCGATCTCCTGGTGGTCCGCGGCAACGCGCTCGCCGACGTGCGCTGCCTGCGGGATGTCCTTCTGGTGGTGCAGGATGGACGGATCGTCCGAGGTCCGAGGTCCGAGGTGCAGGATCGGTCCGAGGTCCGAGGTCCGAAGTCCGAGGTCGCGAAGCTTCAGATGGCCCGCGGGATGCCACACCCGGAGGGCGCGCCGTGACCTCGGACCTCGGGCCTCGGACCTCGGACGCCGCGTCGGCGGTTGCCGTGACCGTCGAGGCGGTGGCCTGGGTCACGACCTTCGTCGGCGGGGACGGGAGCAAGCGGCGCGCGTTCCCTGCGAGCTACCCGGCCGGCACGACGGTGCGCGGGGCGCTGGAGGCCCTGGCCGGGCAGTTCCCGAAGCTCCGCGAGGCGCTGTGGGACGCGTCCGGGCAGAACCTGGCGGAGCATATCGAGGTCCTGGTCAACGATGCGGTGCTCGGGGTGCAGCACACGCTGGACAGCCCGCTCCGGGAGGGCGACCGCATCACGCTGATTGGAGCCTTCACCGGTGGATGACGATCGGATCGAGCTGCTGAGCCCGCACCTGCCGTTCAACCGGGATAGCCTGCGCGGCCGCTTCGTGCCGGGCAAGCGCACGCCGGCCCCCCCGGAGCGAACCGGCTACTGGTTCCTGGTGCAGAAGGAGGCGCTGCTGCTGCGGGATGGCGACGGGACGCTCGCCCTGCCCGCCGGCCGGCTGCCGCAGGCGCTGGAGGCCAGCGTCCAGGCCGTCGTGCACCTGGGCACGTACGAGGGGCAAGCCTGCTGGGCGGCCGCGGTGGCGACCGACGCGCCGGTTCCCGACGGGCTCCGCAAGGAGAGCATCGTTCCCCGGGAGACGCGCCTCACCGACGACCTGCTGTCCCTGGGCGGCATCGCGCTCCAGGCCCTGCACTGGGAGCGGATGAGCCGCCACTGCCCGTGCTGCGGGAAGCCCAGCCTCGCCATCCCGGGCGAGTGGGGCCGCCGCTGCCCCGAGTGCCACGCGGAGCACTACCCCTCCCTCCACCCGGCGGTCATCGTCCTGGTGCGGGACGGCGAGCGCGTGGTGCTGACCCGCAAGTCCTTCTGGCCGAAGAACCGCTACGGCCTGGTGGCGGGCTTCGTGGATGCCGGGGAGTCGCTGGAAGAGGCGGTGCGCCGCGAGGTGCTGGAGGAGGTGGGGATTCAGGTCGCCGACATCCGGTACGTCGCCAGCCAGTACTGGCCCTTCCCGAGCCAGCTGATGATCGGCTTCACCGCCCGCTACGCCGGCGGCGAGCTGCGCGTGGACCGCGAGGAGCTGGAGGACGCCCGCTGGTTCTCGGTCCACGCCCTCCCCGACCTGCCCCCCAAGCTCAGCATCGCCCGCTACATCCTGGACCGCTTCGC
>JBHGAX010000289.1:0-5400 GCA_041946635.1 Methylomirabilales bacterium (SeqCode) | reverse complement strand
CCGGCCGTCCGGGCCGCGGCGCTGCGCGGGCGGGCCGGGTCAGTAGTCTGCCGCCGGCTTGGTCTTCTCGACCCGGAAGAGCTGCGACACCACCACGAAGAGCAGCGGGATGTAGAAGAGGTCGATGAACGTGGCCGAGAGCATGCCGCCGGTCACGGCCGTGCCGATGGCGTTCATGGCCCCGGCGCCCGCCCCGGTGGCGACGGCCAGGGGCAGCACCCCGAAGAAGAACGCCAGCGAGGTCATGATGACCGGCCGGAACCTGACGCGCACCGCCCCGAGGGTCGCCGGGATGAGCCCCTCGCCGTGGGCCATGCGCTCCTGCGCGAACTGGATGATCAGGATGGCGTTCTTCGTGGTCAGGCCCAGCGTGGTGAGGAACCCGATCTGGAAGTAGACGTCGTTGTGCATGCCCCGCGCCCAGGTGGCGAGGGTGGCGCCGAACACCCCGAGGGGGAGCATCAGCAGGTTGGCGAGCGGGATGGGCCAGCTCTCGTAGAGCGCCGCCACGCACAGGAAGATGACGATGATGGAGAAGGCGTACAGCAGGGGGGCCTGGGAGCCGGCCATCCGCTCCTGGTAGGACAGGCCGGTCCACTCGTACCCGATCCCCTGCGGCAGCTGCGCGGCGATCTCCTCCATGGCGCGCATGGCCTCCCCGGAGCTCCGCCCGGGCGCCGGCTCGCCCCAGATGTTCATGGATGGGAAGGCGTTGAACCGCTCCAGCCGCGGCGGGCCGGACGTCCAGCGGCCGGAGGCAAACGCGGAGAAGGGCACCATCTTGCCCGCGGTGTTTCGCACGTACAGCTTCTCCAGGTCCCTGGGCTGCATGCGGTACGGGGCGTCCGCCTGCAGGTACACGCGCTTGACCCGGCCGGCCTGGATGAAGTCGTTCACGTAGGCGCTGCCGAACGCCTGGGACACGGTGCTGTGGATCGCGGTGATGGGCACCCCCAGCGCGCCGGCCCGCTCCCAGTCCACGTCCAGCCGGTACTCGGGCACGTCTTCCATGCCGTTGGCCCGCACCTTGGCCAGGCGCGGGTCCTTGGCCGCCAGGCTGAGGAGCTGGTTCCGGGCCTCCAGCAGCCGCTGGTGCCCGAGGCCGCCCCGGTCCACCAGCTGGAAGTCGAAGCCGGTGGCGTTGCCCAGCTCGACCACGGGGGGCGGCGGGAAGGCGAAGGCCAGGGCGTTCCGGTACTGGGCGAACGCCTGGGTGGCGCGCGCGGCCACCTGCTTCACGCGAAGGTCGGGCCGGTCGCGCTGCTCCCAGTCCTTCAGCTTGATGAATACCATCCCGTTGTTCTGCGCCCGGCCCGAGAAGCCCACGCCCGTGAGGGTCATGGTGGACGCCACCGCCTCCTTCTCGTGCTCCTGGAAATACCGCTGGACGTCCTCCACCACCCTGCGGGTCTGCTCGACGGTGGACCCCGTGGGCAGCATGACCTGGGCGAGCATGATGCCCTGGTCTTCATCGGGCACGTAGGAGGTGGGCGTGCGCAGGAAGAGGAATCCCACCGCCCCGGCGATGGCGACGTAGATCACCGCGTAGCGCAGCTTCCGGGAAAAGGAGCGGCCCACGCTCCGCACGTACCGGTCGCGCAGCCGGAAGAAGCCCCGGTCGAACCAGGCGAAGAAGGGGCGCAGGAACCAGATCGCGTTCTCCGCCGGCTCGTGCCCGGCGGGCACGGGCTTGAGGAAGGTCGCGCAGAGGACGGGCGTGAGGATCAGGGCCACGACCACGGAGAGCAGCATGGACGAGATGATCGTCACCGAGAACTGCCGGTAGATCACGCCCGTCGAGCCGCCGAAGAAGGCCATGGGCCCGAACACCGCCGACAGCACCAGGCCGATGCCGATCAGGGCGCTGGTGATCTGGTCCATGGACTTGGCCGTGGCCTCCCGGGGCGGCAGGCCCTCCTCGCTCATGATGCGCTCCACGTTCTCCACCACGACGATGGCGTCGTCCACCAGCAGGCCGATGGAGAGCACCATGGCGAACATGGTCAGCATGTTGATCGAGAAGCCGAAGTACGAGAGGGTGCCGAAGGTGCCCAGGAGCACGACCGGCACGGCGATGGTCGGGATCAGCGTGGCCCGGAGGTTGCCCATGAAGAGCCACATGATCAGGAAGACCAGCAGGACGGCCTCGAAGAGGGTCTTGACCACCTCCGTGATGGCGACCTTCACGAAGGGCGTGGTGTCGTACGGGTAGACGACCTTCATCCCGGGGGGGAAGTAGCGGCTCAGCTCCGCCATCTTGGCCTTGACCGCGTCGGCCGTATCCAGCGCGTTCGCGCCCGCCATCTGCCGGATGGCCAGGCCGGCCGACGGCTTGCCGTTGTAGAAGCCCTCGATGTCGTAGGAGTCGGTCCCCAGCTCCGCGCGCCCCACGTCCCGCACGCGGACGGTGGAGCCGTCCGGGTTCACGCGGAGGGGAATGGCCGCGAACTCCTCCGGGGTCTTCAGCAGGCTCTGCACCACGATGGAGGCGTTGAGCCGCTGGCCCGGGACGGCCGGGGTGCCGCCGAACTGGCCGGCGGAGACCTCCACGTTGTAGGCCTTCAGTGCGGCGAGCACGTCCGCCATGGTCAGCTGGTAGTCCACCAGCCGCTCGGGGTTCAGCCAGACCCGCATGGCATACTGCGTGCCGAAGATCTCCACCTCGCCCACGCCCGGCACGCGCGCCAGGACCTTCTCCAGGTTGGACTGGGCGTAGTCCCGCAGGTCGATGCCGTCCATGCTGCCGTCTTCGGAGATGAGCCCCACCACCATGAGGTAGTTGCGGGTGGCCTTGCCCACCGTGACGCCGCGGCGCTGCACGACCTCCGGCAGGCTCGCCATGGCGAGCTGCAGCTTGTTCTGCACCTTCGACCAGGCCAGGTCCGGGTCGGTTCCCGGGGCAAACGTCAGCTCGATGCGGGCGCCGCCCGCGGAATCGCTGGTGGCGGAGAGGTAGAGCATCCGGTCCAGGCCGGTCATCTTCTGCTCGATGATCTGGGTCACGCTGTTCTCGACCGTCTCGGCCGAGGCCCCGGGATAGGCGGCCTGGATGTAGATGGACGGCGGGGCGATGGGCGGGTACTGGGAGACGGGCAGGTTGTAGATCGCCAGGCCGCCCGCCAGCATGATGATGATGGCGATGACCCAGGCAAAGACGGGACGGTCCAGGAAGAATCGCGAGAGCATGAAGTGTTCCCCTGCCTAGCGCGCGGCCGGGGGCGTGGCCGCCGCGGGGGTGGTCTGGGGGGCGGCGGGCGTGGCCTTCACCGTCGCACCCGGGCGGACCCGCTGGAGGCCCTCCACGATGACCTGGTCGCCGGGCTTCAGGCCCTCGGCCACCAGCCAGCGCGACCCCATCTCGCGGTCCAGCCGCAGCGTCCGCTGCTCGACCTTGCCGGCGGCGCCGACCACCAGGGCCAGCGGGGTGCCCCGCGGGTCGCGGCTGACCGCCTGCTGCGGGATCAGGATCGCCTGCTCGGCCACGCCCTCCTGCACGATCGCCCGCACGTACATGCCGGGCAGCAGGAGGCGCTGGGGGTTCGGGAAGACGGTGCGCAGGGTGTACGAGCCGGTGCTGGGATCCACGGTGACGTCGGAGAACTTCAGCGTCCCTTCCAGCGGGTAGGGCGTGCCGTCTTCCAGGAGGAGCTTCACCCGGGCCTGCGTGGCCCCGTCCCCCCTGAGCCGGCCGGCGGCCAGGCTCTGCCGGAGCCGCAGCAGATTGGCGCTGGACTGCGTGAGGTCCACGTAGGTCGGGTCCAGCTGCTGGATGGTGGCCAGGGCGGCGGGCTGGCCCGCCGTGACGAGGGCGCCCACGGTCACCAGGGACTTGCCGATGCGGCCGGCGATGGGCGCCGCCACCCGGGTGTACCCCAGGTTGATGCGCGCCGTCTGGAGCGCCGCCTCCGCCTGCTGGACGGCCGCCTGGGCCGCGGCCACGGCCTGGAGGTCGCTCTCCACCTGGGCCTCGGCGGTCCGAAGGGTGGCCCGGGCCACGTCCGCCTCCGTCACGGCCTGGTCGCGCTGGCTGGCGGACACCGCGCCCTCCGCCGCCAGGGCCTCGAAGCGCCTGCGGTTGGTCTCGGCGTTTTCCAGCACCGCGCGCTGGCGCACGACGCCGGCCTGGCTGGCCTCCACGGCGGCCCGCGCCCGGTCCACGGCCTTCCGGGCGGCGGCCAGGTTCGCCGCGGCGCTGTCGTGGGCGGCCTGCAGCGGCGCGGGGTCGATCTGGTACAGCACCTGGCCGGCCTTGATCTCCGCGCCCTCCTCGAACAGCCGCTTCTGGATGATGCCGCCGACCTGCGGGCGGATCTCCGCGATCGAGAACGCCGACGTCCGGCCGGGCAGCTCGGTGGTGAGCACCACGCGCTCCGTCTGGACGGTGATCGTCGCGACCTCGGGCACGGGCGGCGGCGCAGCGGTCGACCCTGCCTGCCCCTGCCCGCAGCCCGCGGCGAGGAGCGGCAGGATCCCCAGCGCCAGGAGTCCCGCCCCAAGCCGCCGCGCCCCGCCCCGCAGTTCATAGCGCATCACTGTTCTCCGCACGTCGTTGATCCGAGGACCTCTCGATGGCGTTCCGTCCCGCATGGTCCGGCAAGCCACCGCCAAGCTGGCTCAGGAGCCGATCGGTCACTTCGAGCGCTTCCCGCACCCGGGCTTGCCGTTCGCTTTCCGCTTCATCGCGCGAAGGGCTTCAAGGGAAAAATCCGTGATGTGGCCCGCGAGCTCTTCGACCATCCTGTCAGTCAGCTGAAATTCCGGCCACAGCCGGGCGATGACCGGCCTGGCATGGACGTAGTGCGCCACCTGACCGATGATGCTGTCCGCGCACATGCGCGTCTTCGCCTCCAGCGGCGGCCGCCCGAGGATGCGGCCGACGGTCTCGTACAGGACCTTCGCGTTGGGGGCGATGAGATGCTCGACGGCGGCGGCCAGCGCCGGGGTCGGCTGGACCAGCTCATGCGCCATCATCTTCGCGTACCAGGCAAGCCGGTCTTTCTGGGTCAGGCGCCGCAGCATGCCGCGCACGAACTGACGCAGCGCGTCCTCGGGAGTCCGGGCCCGCGCGACGTCCGCCAGATAGACCTCGTTCTCCCGGGCGGCGCGCTGCAGGAGCGCCGTGTACAGGCCCAGCTTGTCGCCGAAGTGATAGTTGATCCCCGCGACGTTCGCGCCGGCCCGGGCGCAGATCGCGCGGACGGTGGCCGCCTGGTAGCCGACCTCGGCGAAGACCTCGCCCGCCGCCCGCAGCAGCCGAGCCCGCGTGTCTTGGGTGTTCGCCATGACGCGCCGTCCCTTCCGCGGCTGGAGGCCAAGCGATTGTTTAAATCACTCGTTTGAACCAGTCAAGGCCTGGCCGATGGATGGATGGTTCTCCGGGCAAGCGGCCGGCCAGGAAGT
>JBHGAX010000288.1:0-5400 GCA_041946635.1 Methylomirabilales bacterium (SeqCode) | reverse complement strand
CTGACCATAGCAGCGAAGAGCGGCGCCGGCCATGTATAAGTTCGAGCGATTGGAGGTGTATCAGCTCGCTCTGGAATACCTGGACCTGGTGTACCTGCTCGTCGCTCGACTGCCGCGCATCGAAGACCCGAATCTCAAGCCGCAACTCTTGAAGGCGGGCACGTCCGTCGTGCTCAACATTGCCGAGGGCTCCACCGGGCTGAGCGATGCGGAGCAGGCGCGTTTCATCTCGATTGCCCTCCGGTCGCTTCTTGAGACCGTCGCCTGCCGCCAGATCGTTCAGCGCCGGAAGTATCTGTCCGAAGACGACGAGTTGTTGAAGAAGATGGAGACACTCGCGAAGGACCTCGCGCGGAAGCTGCAGAATATGCGGAATGTGCTGGAGGGGAGGTAGTTTCGTTTTTATGGTCCATGGTCAGTTCTTCGTTCTTATGGTCGCGCGCGGCCCTGCCGCGCGTTCTGATGGTCTGTTCTTGCCATGAGCCATGAGCCAAGAGCCATGAGCGGCGCGGAGAGCGCGCCGAGGCCCGTGCGGGTGGGATCCGTGGCCATCGGCGGCGGGGCCCCGCTGGCCCTCATCGCGGGCCCCTGCGTCATCGAGGACGAGGCCGAGCTGGCGCGGATCGGCGAGCGGCTGGCCGAGACGTGCGCGCGGGCCGGCGTCCCGCTGATCCTGAAGGCCTCCTTCGACAAGGCGAACCGGACCTCGGCCGCCGCCTTCCGGGGCCCGGGGCTGGAGGAGGGTCTCGCGGTGCTGGCACGGGTGAAGCGCCGCCTGGGCCTGCCGATCCTCTCGGACATCCACGAGGCGGCACAGGCCGCGCCGGCCGCCGAGGTGCTGGACGCCCTGCAGATCCCGGCGTTCCTCTGCCGGCAGACGGACCTCCTGGTGGCTGCGGCGCGAACCGGCCGGCCCGTGAACGTCAAGAAGGGGCAGTTCCTGGCACCCGAGGACATGGGGCACGCGGTGGCCAAGGTGCGGTCCGCGGGGAACGCGCAGGCGTTCGTCACGGAGCGGGGCACGAGCTTCGGCTACCACAACCTGGTGGTGGACATGCGCGGGCTGGTGACCCTGCGGCAGCTGGGCGTCCCCGTGGTCTTCGACGGGACGCACAGCGTGCAGCTCCCGGGTGGCGGGGACGGC
This sequence comes from Methylomirabilales bacterium (SeqCode), assembly GCA_041946635.1. Classification (GTDB taxonomy): domain Bacteria; phylum Methylomirabilota; class Methylomirabilia; order Methylomirabilales; family 2-02-FULL-66-22; genus 2-02-FULL-66-22. The sequence goes on along the minus strand of JBHGAX010000288.1, from coordinate 4,256 downwards.
GCGTCGGGCGGGCAGCGCGAGTTCGTGCCCGCGCTCGTGCGCGCGGCGGTGGCGGTGGGCGTGGACGCCCTGTTCCTGGAGGTGCATCCGGAGCCCGCGCGGGCGCGCTCGGACGCTGCCAGCATGCTGCCGCTCGACGCGGTGCCCCAGCTCCTGGCCGACGCGACGGCCATCGCCGCCGCCCTGGCCCCGAGGGCCGGCTGATGCCGCAGTACCTGCGGCTCGTGCGCCGGGCCTGGCCGCACCGCTGGCGGATCCTCTGCTCGCTGGTCTGCGTGGTGCTGGTGTCCCTCCTGAACGCCATCTCGCTGGCCTCCCTCCAGCCGGTCTTCGATGGCCTGTTCGGGCAGCGCCGCGGGCTGAGCCTGCCGCCGGCCATCGCGGGGCTGCTGGGCGATCTGCCCGAGCGCCTGAACGACTTCCTGCGGGGCGACCCGGTGCGGGCGCTCACGCTGCTGGTGGCCTTCGTGGTCACCGTGTTTCTCCTGAAGGGCGCCCTGGCCTTCCTGGACGGCTACCAGATGAAGTGGGTGGCCGAGCGGCTGCAGGCGGACCTGCGGCAGGACATCTACAGCCACCTCCACACCCTGTCGCTGAACTACTTCACCCGCACCCCCACCGGCGAGATCATGGCCCGCACCACCAACGACGTGGCGCTGGTGGGCGGGAGCGTGACCGACCTCTTCCGGAACGGCTTCCGCGAGCCCTTCACCATGATGGGGCTGATCGTCCTGCTCTTCCTGATCCACTGGAAGCTCGCCCTCCTGTCCCTGGTGGTCTTCCCGGCCGCCATCTACCCCATCGCCCAGTTCGGCCGGAAGATGCGGAAGCGCGGCGGGCAGCTGCTCCAGCGCTACACCGAGCTGAACACGCTGCTGCAGGAGACGATCGCCGGCGTGCGGATCGTCAAGGCGTTCGGCATGGAGGACCGCGAGCGCGAGCGCTTCCGCGCGGGCAACGAGCGGCTCTTCCGCGCGGTGATCCGGATCAGCATCGTGGACTGCCTCACGCACCCCGTCATGGAGACCCTGGGCGCCATCGGGGTCGCGCTGGCCATCTGGGTGGGCGGCTACTTCGTGGTCTCGGGCGCGCTGACCGCCGGCGGCTTCGTGGCCTTCATCGGCACCCTGGGCTCGCTCTACCAGCCGGTCAAGCGGCTGAGCCAGGTGAACAACAACGTCCAGCAGGGGATCGCCGGGCTCACGCGGATCTTCCGGCTCCTGGACACCAGGCCGGACGTCATGGAGGCGCCGGGGGCCACGGACCTGCCGCCCATCCAGGACGCCCTCACCTTCGCGGACGTGCGCTTCGCGTACGAGCCGGACCAGCCCATCCTGGCCGGCGTCTCCTTCACCGCCAAGCCCGGGCAGCTCGTGGCCATCGTGGGGCCGAGCGGCGCGGGGAAGACCACGCTGGTGAACCTGATCCCGCGCTTCTACGACCCGACCGGGGGCGCCATCCTGATCGACGGGCGGGACATCCGGGACGTCACGCTCCGCTCGCTGCGTGCGCAGATGGGCATCGTGACGCAGGAGACGATCCTCTTCGACGACACGGTGTACGACAACATCGCGTACGGCCGCCGCGACGTGGCGCCGGAGCGGGTGTACGAGGCGGCGGGCCTGGCCAACGCCCACGACTTCATCCAGGCCCTCCCCGAGGGCTACGCCACCCGCATCGGCGAGCGCGGCGTGCGGCTGTCCGGCGGGCAGCGCCAGCGCATCGCCATCGCCCGCGCCATCCTGAAGGACCCGCCCATCCTGATCCTGGACGAGGCCACCTCGTCCCTGGATGCCGAGTCCGAGCGCGTGGTGCAGGAGGCGCTGGACCGCGTGATGGAGTCCCGGACGACCTTCGTGATCGCGCACCGGCTCTCCACGATCCTCCGGGCGGACACCATCCTGGTGCTCCGGGACGGCCGCATCGTCGAGTCCGGCACCCACGCCACGCTCCTGGCCCGCCGCGGCGTCTACGCGCACCTCTACGAGACGCAGTGGAAGGCGGTCGAGGTGGTCCCGTGAGCCGGGAGCGCGCGACGCTCTCCGTGGCCATCATCACGCAGGACGAGGAGGGCAACCTCCCCGATTGCCTGGCCAGCGTGGCCTGGGCCGACGAGGTGGTGGTGTGCGATTCGGGCAGCCGGGACCGCACGCTGGAGATCGCGCGCCGGCACGGCGCCCGCACGTTCCAGGATGCCTGGCGTGGCTTCGCGGCGCACAAGGCGCTGGCCGTGGAGCGCTGCACGCGGGCCTGGGTGCTGGTCCTGGACGCGGACGAGCGGATCCCCGAGGCGCTGCGGCAGGAGATCCAGGCGGTGCTCGCCGATTCCAAGGCGGCGGACGGCTACACCGTCCCGCGCCGGAACTACTTCCTGGGCGCCTGGGTGCGCCACGGCGGCTGGTACCCGGACCGCTCGGTCCGCCTGTTCCGGAGAGGCTGCGGCCGGTTCGAGCCGCGCGCCGTCCACGAGGCGGTGCAGGTCAGCGGGCGGGTGGCGCACCTCACCCACCCCATGGACCACTACACCTACCGCTCGGTGGCCGACTTCCTCCGCCGGCTGGACCGGTATGCCCACCTGGCCGCCCGGGAGATGCACGCGGCCGGCCGCGCGGCGCGGCTCGCGGACCTGACGCTCCGCCCGCTCTGGACCTTCTTCCGCATGTACCTGCTCCAGCGCGGCTTCCTGGACGGCCGCCGCGGCCTCGTGCTGGCCGCACTGTACGCCGGCTACACCTTCGCGAAGTACGCGATCCTCTGGGAAATGCGGCATGCGGAATGCGGAATGCGGAATGGCCGAACAAGAGCGACGGACAAGGGCGATTAGCCTGACGGCACGTCGGTTTCCGAGCTGCGGACTCGGGGCGAGGCATGCGGGCGGGCTCTCATCCCGCATCCCGCATCCCGCATCCCGCATCGCTCCATGAAGATTCTCCTGGCGGCGCCGGGCCACCTGAAGACCCTGCCCATGGGCGGCTACTGCGCCGCGGCGCTGCGGCGCCTGGGACATACCGTCGTGTGCTTCGACAGCCGGCCGCGCTGGCGGGACAAGCTTCGCCGGCGTCACCGCGAGGACGGCCCCAAGCCCTGCCGTGCCCCGAGCGCGAACGCGGGGCTGCGGCGAATTGCGGCGCGCGAGCAGCCCGACGTCTTCCTGGCGCTGCTCGGCTGCGACGTGGATCGGGACACCGTGGCGCTCCTGCGCGCGCAGGGCGCCCGGACGGCGTGCTGGTGGCTGAACGATCCGTTCCAGCTGGCGCGCTCGCTGCACCAGGCCGGCTGGTACGACTGCTACTTCACGAACAGCCGCGGCTCGCTGGACGCCTACCGCGCCGCCGGGACCCCCGGCGTCCGCTTCCTCCCGGTCGGCATCGATCCCGAGGTGCACCGGCCGCGCGCTCTCGATCCGGCGGAGGCGCCGCGCTATGCCAGCGACATCTGCTTCGCCGGGGACTGGAGTGCCGTGCGCGAGCAGTGGCTGCTGCGGCTGCAGGCCCGGTTCCGCGTGCGGCTCTGGGGGCCCTGGGGCAAGAAGCTGCCGCTCGACTCGCCGCTGCGGGCGGTGCTCACGGACGGCTTCTTCCGGCCGGACGAGATGGTGAAGGCCTTCGCCGGGGCGAAGCTGGTGCTGAACCTCCATACCTGGTTCGGGCACTGGCCGTACGGGGTGAACCCACGCCTGTTCGAGGCGGCAGGCACCGGGGCCTGCCAGCTGGTGGACCGGAAGGAGGAGATCCCCGACCTGTACCGCGTGCCCGACGAGGTGGTCTGCGTGGACTCCCTGGAGGAGTGCGAGCGGACGGCGGAGCGGCTCCTCGCCGAGCGGTCGGAGCGCGAGGCCATCGGCGCCCGTGCACGGGAGCGCACGCTGCGCGAGCACACCTACGATGCGCGCATGCAGGAGCTGCTGCAGGCGGTGTGCGGATAGGATGGGACATTGCGGGAAGAACATTGCGGGTGAGGCAGTGCGGGAAAGGGATTGCGGCAGTGCGGAGTGCTGAGGAGCCAGCGGCACGGATGATGGATCACGGCGCCGAGCGCAATGCGCTCCCCGCAATGCTCCATGCGCAGCGGTCTTCTCGCAATGCGCTGGCCGCACTGTCGTTGCGCCGCCTCGCGGTGATCAACCTGAAGCACATCGGGGACGTGCTGCTCACCACGCCGGCGATCCGCGCCATGCGCCGGGCGTGGCCGGAGGCGGCCATCCTGGCCGTCGTCTCGCGCGGCAGCGAGGACGTCCTGGCGGGGAACCCGGATGT
>JBHGAX010000287.1:0-5413 GCA_041946635.1 Methylomirabilales bacterium (SeqCode) | reverse complement strand
GCTAGTGGACGCCGAGGTAGGCTTCCTTCACCCGCGGGCTCTCCAGCAGCTCCCTGGCGGGGCCGCTCAGGACGATGCGGCCGGTCTCGAGGACGTAGGCGCGGTGGGCGACGTTCAGGGCCATGAGGGCGTTCTGCTCGACCAGCAGGATGCTGGTGCCCTGGGAGTTGACCTCCTTGATGATGCGGAAGATCTCCTCCGTCATGATGGGGCTCAGCCCCATGGACGGCTCGTCCAGGAGGAGGAGGGACGGGCGGGACATGAGGCCCCGGGCCGTGGCCAGCATCTGCTGCTCGCCGCCGGAGAGCGTGCCGCCCAGCTGGGCCAGCCGCTCGCGCAGGCGCGGGAAGCTGGCGAAGACCCGCTCCAGGGACTGCTGGATCTCGGCGGGGTCGCTCCGGGTGTACGCGCCCATCTCCAGGTTCTCGCGCACGGTGAGCGGCGCGAAGATCTTGCGCCCCTCGGGGACGTGGCTGATGCCCATCTCGACGATCCGCTCGGCGGGCGCCATGGTGATGTCCCGGTCGCGGAAGCGGATGGTCCCGCGCCGCGGCGGGAGCAGTCCGGAGATGGTGCGCAGGGTGGTGGACTTGCCGGCGCCGTTCGCGCCGATGAGCGTGACGATCTCGCCCCGGTCCAGGCTGAAGGAGATGCCCTGGAGGGCGTGGATGGCGCCGTAATAGACGTTCAGCTCCGAGACCTCAAGCAGCATGCGAGGCCCCCTTGCCCAGGTACGCCTCGATGACCCGCGGATCGCCCTGGATCTCCTTCGGGGTCCCGCGCGCGATCACCTCGCCGAAATCCATCACCGTGATGTGCTGGCAGATGCCCATCACCACCCGCATCTGGTGCTCGATCAGCAGGATGGTGAGCTTGAAGCGGTCGCGGATGAAGTGGATCAGCTCCATGAGCGTCACGATCTCGGCCGGGTTCATACCCGCCGCCGGCTCGTCCAGCAGCAGCAGCCGCGGCTCCAAGGCGAGCGCCCGGGCGATCTCCACCCGGCGCTGCTGGCCGTAGGGCAGGTTGCGGGCCAGATCGTTCTGGATCCGCTCCAGCTTGAAGATGGCCAGACACTCCCGCGCGCGCTCGGTGAGGGCTTGCTCCCGGGCCTCGTAGTGGCGGTTCCGCAGGATGGCGTCCATGAGGCCGTACCCGGCGTGCGGGTGGTAGGCGATCCGCACGTTGTCCAGCACGCTCAGGTTCGGGAAGAGCCGGATGTTCTGGAAGGTGCGGCCGATGCCGAGCTGGGTGATCTCGTGCGGCTCCATGCCGGCCGTGGATTGCCCCTGGAACCGGACCTCGCCGGCCGAGGGCACGTACAGGCCGCTGATCATGTTGAAGACGGTGGTCTTCCCGGCGCCGTTCGGTCCGATGAGCCCGGCCAGGTCTCCCGGGGCGAGCGCCAGGCGCAGGTTGTTCACGGCGCGCAGGCCGCCGAAGAGCTTCGTCAGCCCGCGGATCTCCAGCACCCGGGGCTGGTCCGAGGCCGGGGTGCGGTCTCCCGGGGTGGTCATGAGTTCTCCGGGGGTGCGCCGGCGGGCAGGGCGACCGTGCCGGCGTCCTTCGGCAGGCCGGGCTCCACGCGCGCCGAGCGGAAGAAGCCCCACTCCACCGTGCCGAGCAGCCCCTGCGGGCGCAGGAGCATGAGCAGGAGCAGGGCGATCGGGTAGAGCACGAAGCGCCAGGTCGGCGCCTCGGTGCCGAGCTGCCCCAGGATGACGCGGAGCAGGCCCTCCAGGAAGAAGATCCAGCCGAAGGAGGCGGCCAGGGTGCCGCTCATGCTGCCCAGGCCTCCGAACACCACGATGATCAAGGGGTTGAAGCCCACCAGGAAGTCGAAGGTGCCGGGGCTCAGGAAGCCGATGAAGTGGGCGTACACCCCGCCCCCCACCCCGGCGAAGAAGCTGCCCGCCACGAAGGCGAGCAGCTTGTGGCCGGCCACGTCGATGCCCATCACCTTGGCGGCGGTCTCGTCTTCCCGCACCGAGAGGATGGCCCGGCCGGTGGTGGAGTGGATCAGGTTCCGCATGACGACGATGATGAGGACGAGGAACAGGAAGGCCCAGAACCAGGTGGTGAGCTTGGGGATGCCGATCATGCCCCGGCCGCCCTTCATCTCGGGGAAGGGCAGGATCGTGTCGGAGTTCACCATCAGCGTGTTGACCACGATGGTGAAGCCCAGGGTGGCGATGCCGAAGTAGTCACTGCCCAGCGTGAGCACCGGCAGGCCGAAGAGGAAGCTGACCTGGGCCGCGAAGATCCCCGCCAGGACCACGGCCAGGGCAAAGACGAGCTGGAGCGCCAGGCCGCTGTTCAGCGGCCCGGGATCGCGCGCGCTGCCGAGCAGCGGCACGAGCGCGGGGGCCAGGAGATTGCCCAGCCACCAGGCCACGAACCCGGCCGCGCAGGAGCCGATCAGGTACAGCGTGAAGGCCGACAGCACCGGCACGCCCGTGTAGCGGCGCAGCCAGGCGAACGTCCCCCAGATGGCGAGGCTGCCCAGCACCGCCCCGATGCCCATCACCAGCAGGCCCCGCGGGTCCCCGTTGGTCCAGCGGTAGGTGATGTCCGCCGCCGCGTAGGCCCCGATCCCGTAGAAGCCCCACTGGCCCAGGCTGAACTGCCCGTTGAAGCCGTAGATGAGATTCAGGCCCAGGGCCACCATGGCCATGGTGCAGGCCTGGAACAGCAGGCCCGTGTCGAAGTCGCTGAGCAGCGGCGCGTTCACGAGGGGCACGGAGATGGCGAGCTGCATGACCCCGAAGGCGCCGGCGGCGCCCGCGATCTTGGCGCCGAGGCCGGGGAGGTCCAGCAGCCGCAGCAGCGCGTAGAGCCAGGCCAGGATGGCGGCGATCTTCAGGATGTTGACGACCAGGAAGCCGATCTCCATCGCCCGCCCCTAGGCCTTTTCCTTCTCGGGCTCGCCGAAGATGCCGGTGGGCCGCACCAGCAGGACCAGGATCAGGATGGTGAAGGCCACGGCGTCCCGCATGGGGGTGGAGACGTAGCCCATGGTGAGCGCCTCGGCCTGCCCCATGATGAGCGCGCCCACGAAGGCGCCGGGGATGCTGCCGATCCCGCCCAGCACCGCGGCCACGAAGGCCTTCAGGCCCGGCAGGATGCCGAGCTGGGTCCAGATCATGGAGTAGGCGATGGCGTAGAGCACGCCGCCGAGCCCCGCCAGCGCGGCGCCGATGGCGAAGGTGAAGGAGATCACGCGGTCCACGTTGATGCCCATGAGCCGGGCCGTGGCCTTGTCGAAGGAGGAGGCCCGCATGGCCTTGCCCACCTTGGTGTTCCGGACCAGGAACTGCAGGAGGAGCTGCATGAGGATGGAGGCCCCGACGATGATCAGGAAGATGTTGGAGAACGTGATGCTGCCGTCGGGGGGCGCCTGGTTGGGGCGCACGAGGTGGATGCCGTCCTTCAGGTACCAGGTGACCACGTCGAACGGCCGCTCGTAGGGGATGAAGCGGGGCGAGAAGACGAAGTTCAGGGCCCCGAAGAACTCCAGGAAGAAGGAGACGCCGATGGCGGTGATGAGGGCCGCGATGCGGGGCGCCTCGCGCAGCGGCTTGTAGGCCACGCGCTCGATGGTGACGGCCAGGGCCACGCACACCACCATGGACAGGAGCATGACCGTGAGCGAGCCGACGACCACGGCCAGGCCGCCCGACAGGCCGATGGCGGTCGGCCACTCGTGCAGGCGGAAGCGCGAGACGGCGTAGAAGCTCACGAAGGAGCCCACCATGAAGACGTCGCCGTGCGCGAAGTTGATGAGCTTCACGATCCCGTAGACCATGGTGTAGCCGAGGGCGATGAGGGCGTAGACGAAGCCGAGCTGCAGCCCGCTGATGACGATCTGGGCGAAGAGGGACGGGTCGCGCCAGAGATTGCGGCCCAGGATGGCGACCGCCAGGACGAGGAGCACCAGGAGGAAGCCCTGGCCGATCCAGGCCAGGCCGGCGCCGGAGCGGCGGGCGGTCTGCGCGCCCAGCGGGACGGATGCGGGAGCGGGGTTGGTCACGCGACCTCCAGGATGCCCGGCCGGGGTACCGGCCCCACGTTGCGGCGGGGAGGACATCCCGGTGGATCCGGAGAGACCGCGCCCCGCCGGGCCCGCGGGCCCGGCGGGGCGCGGGGTCAGGCGAGCCTTAGGGATTCGCCACGGAGTTGAACGCCACCTTCCCGTCCTTGACGGCCAGGATGGTGGCCGGCTTCACGGGGTTGTGGTTCGGGTCGAAGGTGATCTTCCCCGAGATGGCGTTGAAGCTGATCTTGGCCAGGGCGTCCTTCACCTTGGCCGGGTCGTCGGCGCCGGCCTCCTTGATGCCCGACAGCAGGAGGTTGGTGGCGTCGTAGGCCAGGGCCGCCAGGGCGTCCGGGACCTTGGGCTGGCCCTTGTCATCCTTGTATTTCTCGCCGAAGGCCTTCACGAAGTTCTGCACCTCGGGCCGCGTGTCCTGCGGCGAGTAGTGGTTGGTGAAGAAGCCCCCCTCGGCCGCCTTCAGGTCCAGGTCCGAGGAGTCCCAGCCGTCCCCGCCGATGAAGGGGGCCTTGATGCCCTTCTCCTTCGCCTGCTTGGTGGCCAGGTTCACCACGTTGTAGTAGTCGGGCAGGTAGACGATGTCCGGCTTCGCCGCGGCCACCTTGGCCAGGATGGCGGAGAAGTCCGTGTCCTTCGCCGTGTAGGTCTCCTTGCCCACGATCTCCCCGCCGCCCGCCGTGAAGGCCTTCTCGAAGAACTCCGCCAGGCCCTTCACGTAGTCGTTCGCCTGGTCCAGCATGATGAAGGCCTTCTTGGCCTTGAGCTGATCCAGCGCGAACTTGGCGCCCACCGTGCCCTGGAAGGGATCGATGAAGCAGGCGCGGAAGATGAAGTCCTTCACCTTGCCGTCCTTGCCCACCGTCACGTCGGGGTTGGTGGAGGTCGGGCTGACCTGGATCACCTTCTTGGAGTTCGCGATCTCGGACACCGGGATGGAGGCCTTGGAGCAGACCTCCCCGACGATGTACTTCACCTTGTCCTGGTCGATCACCTTGTTGGCCGCGTTGACCGCCGGGTCCGGCGTGCACTGACTGTCCTCGACCACGGGCGTGATCTTCTTGTTCAGGACGCCCCCCTTGGCATTCCACTCCTCGATGGCGAGGAGCGCCCCGTCGCGGGTCATCACGCCAAAGGTCGGCACGGGCCCGGAGAGCGGGGCCAGGATGGCGACCTTCACCGTGTCCTCGCCCTTGCTTCCGCAGCCGGCGAGGAGCCCCACTGCGAGTGTGACCAGCATGACGAACTTGAGCGCGCGCATGACGGCTTCTCCTCCTCCGTGTGACCGCGGCATCGAACCGAGCCCCATCGCCGATATGGCCGAGCGCGGGAGGGCCCATCCCAGCTCAACCTGCTACCCGGGCG
>JBHGAX010000286.1:0-5430 GCA_041946635.1 Methylomirabilales bacterium (SeqCode) | reverse complement strand
GACTTGGCCGGCGACCGCGCCGGCGTTTTCTCTTGACGCTGGAGGGATTGCGTGGGTAAAGTGTCGCGCGAGTTGAGGGACCGGGTTGGCCCTCAGCTCGATTTTTTCTGGGGCTGTGGCGCAGTTGGGAGCGCGCCTGACTGGCAGTCAGGAGGTCAGGGGTTCGAATCCCCTCAGCTCCACCAACGGTCCTTAAGTGAGAACTCGTGGTCGGAACCGCGTATGTCTCGCGGGCTTCCGATCACGAGTTCCGCGTTTATGGCCCGTGCCGAGACGACCAGCTTGGAAACAAACCGCCGAAGCAGCTGCTTCGCGGCCACCTTGGGTCCCGCCTCGATCCGCCGCCTGAGCTCCTGCCCGATCTGCTGGAACATGGCCACCGTGGGCAGCGACAGCATCCCCCTTACTCCGGGCTGCTGGGGGCCCGCGAGCCGATCCTCCGTGGCCACATCGAGAAGCTGGAGAACCGCGGTCCGGAGAGCGGTACGGGCGCTGGTGGAGCTTGCGCCATAGTTTCCGCTCATGGTACATCTATGCCTTCGCGCCCACCTGCGAAGGAGTCCAGCATGTCCGAGCAGAATGTCCAGTCTGTCGATCGCGCGCTGTCCATCCTGACCTTGCTCGCCAAGAGCCGCGCACCACTGGGGCCGACCAGCCTCGCCAACCAACTTACCCTCCCGAAGAGTACCGTCCACCGACTGCTGACCACCCTCGACAAATCGGCGTTCGTCGACCGGAGCCCTGGGGGACAGTACCGCGTCGGTGCGGCCTTGCGGGCGCTCCGACACTAAGTCCCGCTCCGCGAATCGCCTGAAGATCTGAGATCCCGCGCCTGAAGGCCCGGCTCGGCGGGCCCCCAATCTTCGGCGGGCGCGGGACCGAGAACGGCGACATAGTCTGCTGGCCCTGCAGGCGGCACAAGTATCGCCCGGCAGGATGGGGGGCAGAGGGGGGATGCGAAAGGAGGACGAGGTGCGAGAGGAACCAAGCACCATCCGGACCCGGGTAGGGCAGGCCGCATTGCCGGGGCCAGGATGGCCCCAGATGCTCTCGCCCGTCCGGCTGCTGCTCTCTGTTCTCGCCATCATCTTCCTGGCCGGAGCCTGGGGCACGGCCCTGTTCCCGATGCTCCTGCCAGATGAGGCCGTTGCCGGACCCTCGCGCCCCATCCTCGAAGGCCTCCTGGTCGTCGTCCTGGCGACGCCCGCGTTGTGGTGGGCGGTCATCCGCCCCCTGCGGCGGGCCGCCTGCGCGCACGACCTCCGCGCGACAATTCTCTCCAATCTGCCGGACGCATTGATCACGGCCGATTCGGAGGGGATCGTGCGCCGCTGCAACGCCGCCGTGGCGCAGATCTTCGGGTACGCGCCCGGGGAGTTGGCAGGGCGGCCCGTGCGTGATTTGGTGCCGTGCGGCGCCCTGGAGGCGCACGAGGCAGCATTCCGCCGGGCGGCTCTCGGCGCGCCGGCGCGGACGCCGCGGCGGCCGCTGGAGGTCCTCGGGCAACGGAAGGATGGGACGACCGTGCCGCTGGAACTCCACGTGACCCCGTGGGAAACGTCCGGCACGCGGTTCTTCACCGGAAGACTCCGGGACATCAGCCCGCGGAAGCGGGCGGAGGAGGCGCTCGAGCGACAGGCCCGGCAGCTGGAGGCCGTCCGGGTCGTCAGCGAGGAGCTCGTGCGCGAGCTGGACCTCGGCAAGCTGCTGCGGCTGCTGATTGCCCGCGCCGCGGAGTTGGTGGGCGCCAGCGCGGGCACCGTCTACCTCTGGCACGCCGATCGCGAGGTGCTGGTGCCACGCGCCTGGCACGGCCTCGGCGAGCGGCAGGGCCAGCTCGAGCTCCGGCTGGGGGAGGCGATCGCGGGGAGCGCCGCACTGGCCCGCGAGGGCCTGGTCGTCAACGACTACCGCGGTTCCCCCTTCGCGCACCCGGTGACCCTGCAGGAGACCCAGCTCACGGCGTCCCTGGGAGAGCCGCTCCTCTACCGGGGCGAGTTGGTCGGCGCCATTACCCTCGCGCGCGACGGGGACCGCACCTTCACGCCCCAAGACCAAGCGCTCGTGCGTCTCTTTGCCGCCCAGGCCGCCATCGCCGTCGAGAACGCCCGCCTGTTCGGCCAGGCGACCCGGCGCAACGAAGAAGTCCAGGCCCTCCTCGCCGTGACCAACACCGTCAGCCGATCGCTCGACGTCGCGGCCATTGCCCAGGCGGCGTTGCGGACCACCCTCGACGTCCTGCGCGTGGACGCCGGCCGGCTCTATATCTTCGATGAGCCCACCCAGCAGCTGCGGTTGGCCGCGCATCACGGGCTGCCGCCGGACGTCATGGCGAGCTTTGCCGCCTATGCCCCGGGCGAGGGCGCCATTGGCCAGATTTTCCAGACCGGCCGGTCAATGGTCTTCACGGACTTCACGACGGACGCCAGATACAAGACAACCACGCGGAGCCAGCTGGGTCTCAAGCTGGGCTTCCGCTCGGCGGCCGGACTGCCGATCGTGGTCCAGGGGCACCCGGTGGGCGTGATCTACTGTTTCGGCCGAGCCGTGCGGGACTACACAGAGCAGGACCTGGCGTTCCTGTCCGCGATCGGGGGGCAGATTGGGATGGCCATCGAGAACGCGCGCCTGTACGAGCAGGCGCGGCGCAACGCGGCCGAGCTGGAAGCGCGGGTGGAGGCGCGCACGCGCGAGCTGGAGACCGCGAACCAGCAGCTCGAAGCCGTCTCCCGCCACAAGACCGAGTTCCTGGCGAATATGTCGCATGAGATTCGGACGCCGCTGAGCTCGATCATTGGGTTCTCCGACTTGCTGCTGACCCAGACCGTCGGCCCGCTGAACGATCGGCAGTTGCGGTTCGTCAGCCACGTGCAGAACAGTGGGCAGCACCTCGTGCGGCTCATCAACGACATCCTAGATTTGAGCAAAGTGGAGGCGGGTAAGCTCGCCCTCGAGCTCAGGCCGGTCTCGGTCAAGGCCGCCGTGGAAGACGTCCTCACAATCGTGGGAGGTGTCGCGAGTCAGAAGCGCCAGCGGATCGTGACCACCATCCCGGACGGCCTCCCCGAACTCCACGCCGATCCCGTCCGCTTCAAGCAGATCCTGCTCAACCTCCTGAGCAACGCGGTCAAGTTCACGCCGGACACCGGCACGATTGCCGTGACCGTCCGCCATGGCGGCGTGGTGGTGGAGATCGCGGTGGCCGACACGGGGGCGGGGATCAGCAGCGAGGACCTGCCGAAGCTCTTCAAGGAGTTCGTCCAGCTGAAGACCACCCAGGCCCAGAACCACGAAGGAAGTGGGCTCGGCCTCGCCCTGACCAAGCGTCTGGTCGAGCTGCACGGCGGGCGCATTGCCGTGCACTCCGACGGGACCGGGAAGGGCAGCACGTTCACGGTGGCGTTTCCGGTCGGCGGCGCTCGCCATCGGCCCGCCTGACCCTGTAGTCGCACCCTGCAGGGAGGACCCATACAGCTCATGCCAGCCCGTGTGCTGATCGTGGAAGATAACCCGGCCGTGCGCGACCTCCTGGTGGAATACGTGTCCCTTTTCGGCCACGAACCGGTGCCGGCGGCCAACGGCGAGCGCGGGCTCGCCCTGGCCGCGGCGCAGCCGCCGGATCTCGTGATCACGGACGTGTGTCTCCCAGGCATCAGCGGTCTCGAGCTCTGTCGCCGGCTCAAGGGCGCCCCGGCGACACGCCACGTACCCGTCCTCCTCGTCACGGGCATTCCGAGTGACGTGGAGACGGCCAGCGTCGAGGCGGGCGCGGACAAGCTCCTCGGAAAGCCCTTCAACATGGAAACCCTGCGCAGGGTCGTCGGGGAGCTCCTCGTACCCAAGCGAGTGGGGGAGTAGGGCATGCCGTCATCGCGAACACGTCGCTGATCATGCCGACAAGGCACGTCGACGCGGTCCAGGCCGGGGACGTTCGCGCAGCGTGGGGCCGGCCAAAGAAGGAGACGCCATGGAGACGGTGCTCGTGGTGGACGACGAGGAGCCCAATCGGGAGCTGCTGGAGGCGATCCTCGAGGCGGACGGCTACCGGGTCCTCCAGGCCGCCGACGGGGCCGAAGCCCTCGCCCGGGTGGCGGCCGACCGGCCGGACATCGTCCTGCTCGACTTGCTGATGCCCGGGATGAGCGGCCTCGAGGTCTGCGAGCGGCTCAAGCAGGATCCCGAGCGCGGCGACCTCCCGATCCTCGTGGTGACGGCGCTGGGGCAGATCAGCGCCAAGGAGGCCGCCCTGACGCGCGGCGCCGACGATTTCGTCACCAAGCCGATCCGGGCGGAGGAGATCCGCGCCCGGGTCGCGGCCATGCTGAAGGTCCGGCATCTCCGGCAGGACCTGGACCGAAGTCTGGCCTACCTCCACGAATTGGAGGTGGCGCGCCGCGTCCAGCGCCGCGCAATCCTCTCGCAGATGCTTGCGGACCGCGCATTGCCGGCCGTGCAACCTGCGGGCGCGGCGCGGATCCTCCTCGTGGACGACGAGGGCCTCGCGCGCGAGTTCTACGGCGACCTCCTGACCGAGCACGGCTTTGAAGTCCACACGGCGACGGGCGGCGAGGCGGCGCTGGAGCTGACGTCGCGGCAGGCGTTCGATGTCGCCATCCTCGACATCGTGATGCCCGGCATGTCGGGGCTGCAACTGCTCGAGGAACTCCGCCGCCGGCAGCCGGACCTGCCCGCCATCATGCTGACCGGCCACCTGTCCTCGCAGCACGCGCTCGCGGCCCTGAAGCTCGGCGCCTTCGACTTCATCGTGAAGGGCTTGGAACACAGCCTGATCGTCCTGGCCGTCCACCGGGCGATCCGGTCCCGCCGGGAGCGGCAGGAGCGTCAGGCCGCGCTCGACACCCTGAAGCGCCGGGTCGCGGAGCTCGAGGCGTGGGGCCGTGAGCGGCAGCGGGGTGCGTGGCGAACCGGGGTGACTCCCCAGACGCCCATCGCCGTCCTGTGGATTGGCGACGACCCGCTGCTCTCGACCCTCTGCCGGGAGGTCCTGGAAGACCGGGGCTACCTTGTCGTGACGGCGGACGGGGCCACGGGCGTCGAGGTCGCGCGGCGCGAGCGGCCGGACGTGATCCTCGTGGCGGTCATGCCTGCTACGTCGGGATTCGAGGTCTGCCAGAGCCTCCGTGCGGATCCCCGGCTGAAGAACACGCCGATCATCGTCCTCGCGGCACTGGACGATCCCGGGCTATCGGAGCGGGCGCGCGAGGCCGGCGCGACGGTCCTGCTCCGCAAGCCGGCCCAAGTGGACGAGCTCGTCCGCGCCATCGAATACGTCGCGCATCCGCAGGCAGGGCTCTGATTCCGAGCTGCAGCTGTGGGCATGTGGCTCGGGACGCCGCGCAGTGTGACCCTCACCGCTTGGGTCGGCACCATGCCCGACATGCACAGCAACGACCCACGAGAAGCCCCGGC
>JBHGAX010000285.1:0-5451 GCA_041946635.1 Methylomirabilales bacterium (SeqCode) | reverse complement strand
CCCCATCCGGGAGGGCCGGCACACCCTGCTGGCGGCGCCCACCGGCTCGGGGAAGACCCTGGCCGCCTTCCTCTCGGCGCTGGACGCGCTGCTCCGGCAGGGGCCGGCGCTGCCCGACGCGACGCGGGTGGTCTACGTCTCGCCCCTGCGCGCCCTCTCGAACGACGTCCAGAAGAACCTGCAGGCGCCCCTCGGCGAGATCCGGGCCGGCGACCCCGGGCTGCCCGACGTCCGCGTGCTGGTCCGGACGGGCGACACGCCGCCCGGCGAGCGTGCGGCGATGGCGCGCCGGCCGCCCCACATCCTGGTGACGACGCCCGAGTCGCTCTACCTCCTGCTGACCAGCGAGCGCGGGCGCGGCATGCTGCGCAGCGTGGCGACGGCCATCGTGGACGAGATCCACGCGCTCGTGCCCGGCAAGCGGGGGAGCCATCTGGCGCTCTCGCTCGAGCGCCTCGAGCACCTCGCCGGCCGGCCGGTCCAGCGGATCGGCCTGTCGGCCACCCAGAAGCCCCTGGAGGAGATCGGCCGCTTCCTGGTCGGCGCCGGACGGGACTGCGCCCTCGTGGACGCCGGCACCTTCCGCGACCTCGACCTGGCGGTGGAGGTGCCCCCCTCGCCGCTGGGCACGGTGTGCTCGCACGAGCAGTGGGACGAGATCTATGCGCAGATGGCCGCCCTGATCCGCGCGCATCGCACGACGCTGGTCTTCGTGAACACCCGCAAGATGGCGGAGCGCATTGCCGCGCGGCTCACCCGCCTGCTCGGCGAGGAGGCGGTCACCAGCCACCACGGCAGCCTCGCCCGCGCGCGACGCCTGGACGCCGAGCAGCGGCTCAAGGCCGGCACGCTCCGCGCGCTGGTGGCGACCGCCTCCCTGGAGCTGGGGGTCGACATCGGCGAGGTGGACCTGGTGATCCAGGTGGGCGCCGTCCGATCCATCGCCACCCTGCTCCAGCGGGTCGGCCGCGCCGGACACGCGCTCCGCCGGGTGCCGAAGGGGCGCCTGTTCCCGCTCACCCTGGACGAGCTGGCGGAGGCCGCGGCCCTGGTGCGCTGCGTCCGGGCCGCCGTGCTGGACCGCACGGCCCCGCCGCCCCGCCCGCTGGATATCCTCGCCCAGCAGATCGTCGCCGCCTGCGTGAGCGAGGCCTGGGACGAGCCGGCGCTCCTCGCGCTGCTGCGGCGCGCCTGGCCCTACCGGGACCTCTCGCGGCAGGAGTTGGATGAGGTCGTCGCCCTGCATACCGGCGGCCGCGGCGCCCTGCTCCACCGCGACGGCGTGCACGGCCGGCTGCGGGCCACGCGCCGGGCCCGGCTCCTCGCGCTCCTCTCGGGAGGCGCGATCCCCGACACGGCGGACTACGAGGTGCGGCTGGAGCCGGACGGGACGCTGGTGGGCACGGTGAACGAGGACTGGGCGGTGGAGGCGAACGGCGGTGACATCTTCCAGCTCGGCAACGCCTCCTGGCGCATCCTGCGCGTGGAGCCCGGCACCGTCCGGGTAGCGGACGCCAGGGGGCAGCCGCCCACGCTGCCCTTCTGGCTCGGCGAGGGTCCGGGGCGGACGCGAGAGCTGGCCGCCGAGATCGCGACCCTCCGCGAGGAGTGCAGCGCGCCGGGGACGGGCACGCCCGCCGTCCTGCAGCAGAGGTGCGGCGCGGCCCTGCCGGCCGGCGCGGCCGTGCAGCTCGCCGACTACGTGGCGGCGGGGCGGGCCGCCCTGGGCGCGGTCCCGAGCCAGCGGCGCGTGATCCTGGAGCGCTTCTTCGACGAGAGCGGCGGCATGCAGCTCGTCCTGCACGCCCCCTTCGGCTCGCGGATCAACCGCGCCTGGGGGCTGGCGCTGCGCAAGCGGTTCTGCGTGGGCTTCGGCTTCGAGCTGCAGGCGGCGGCCGGCGAGGAGGCGATCGTCCTCAGCCTGGGGCCGCAGCACAGCTTTCCGCTGGAGGAGGTCTTCGACTACCTCCATCCGGACACGGCGCGCGACGTCCTGGTCCAGGCCCTCCTGCCGTCGCCCATGTTCGAGACGCGCTGGCGCTGGAACGTGCAGCGCGCCCTGCTGCTGGAGCGAGCGCGGAACGGCAGGAAGGTGCCGGCGCGTCTCCTGCGGATGCGGGCGAACGACCTCCTGGTCCGGGCCTTCCCCCAGGTCGCGGCCTGCCCGGAGACGCTCCCCGGCGGCCCCCTCGCCGTGCCGCTGGAGCATCCCCTGGTCCGCCAGACCATCGAGGACTGCCTGACCGAGGCGATGGACGTGGACGGCTTCCTGGACGTCCTGCAGCGGCTCCGCGACGGCCGCATCGAGCGGCGGGCGGTGGACACGGTGGCGCCCTCGACCTTCGCGCGCGGCATCCTCGCCTCCCAGCCCTACACCTTCCTGGACGACGCCCCGCTCGAGGAGCGGCGCACGCAGGCGGTCCTGGCCCGCCGGGTCCTCGACCCCCGGGCGGTGGACGGGCTGGGCGCCCTGGATCCCCAGGCCATCGCCCGGGTGCGGGCGGAGGCCTGGCCCCGGCCCCGGGACGCCGAGGAGGTCCACGAAGCGCTCCTCTGGATGGGCTACGTGAGCCTCGAGGAGGGGCGGCCGTGGGAGCCCTGGCTGGCCGAGCTCGCCGCCCAGGGGCGCGCCATCCTGGAGGGCGCGCGCTGGTTCGCGGCGGAGGCGTCCCGCGAGCCGAAGGCCGTGCTGCGGGGGCGCGTGGAGGCCGTCGGGCCGGTGGTGAGCGACGATCCCCTGCTCCGGGAGCTGGAGGCCGAGGGGGTGGTCCTCCGCACGCGGATCGACGGGCGCGAGGCCTGGTGCGAGCGCGGGCTGCTGGCCCGCATCCACCGGTACACCCTGGACCGGCTGCGCCGGGAGATCGAGCCGGTCACCGCCGCGCAGTTCCTGCGGTTCCTGGCCGCCTGGCAGCACGTGGACCCCGCGCACCACCTGGAGGGGCCGCGCGGGGTGGCCGCCGTCGTGGCGCAGCTCGCCGGCTTCGAGTGTCCCGCCGCCGCCTGGGAGGCGAGCGTCCTGCCGGCGCGCGTGCGGGGGTACCGGCGCGAGTGGCTGGACCAGCTCACCTACTCCGGCGAGGTGGCGTGGGGCCGGCTCTGGGGCGCCGGCGCCGGTCCCATCCGGCGCACCCCCATCTGCCTGGTGACGCGCGAGGACCTGGAGGCCTGGCGCGCCCTCGCCGTCCCCGCGGGCGCGGAGCCCTCCCGCACCGCGGCCCCCGTCGAGGAGGCCCTCCGCCGGCACGGGGCGATGTTCCTCCAGGAGCTGGCCCGCCTCACGGGGCTCGCGCCCGATCTGGTGGAGGAGGGGCTGCGGGAGCTGACGGCCCTCGGGCGCGTCACCTGCGACGCCTTCAGCGGACTCCGCTGGCTCATGGTCCCGGCGTGGCGGCGCCCGGCGGGCGGCCACGCCGCGGGACGCTGGAGCCTGCTCCCGCGCGAGGCCGCGTCGCCCCCCTCGCCGGAATTCGTGGCGCGCCGCCTCCTGCTCCGCACCGGCGTGGTCTTCCGGAAGACGCTGGGCCGCGAGAAGCAGCCACTGCCGTGGCGCGACATCGCCCGCGCGCTTCGCGGGCTGGAGGCGCGAGGCGAGGTGCGCGGGGGGCGCTTCGTGGAGGGCTTCGACGGGGAGCAGTACGCGCTCCCCGAGGCGGTGACCCGCCTCCGGGACGCTCGCCGCCGGGCGTCGCCGGGCGATGGCCCACCGATCGTCGTCTCCGCGGCCGATCCCCTGAACTATCGGGGGATCCTCACCCCGGACGAGCGGATTGCCCCCACCACCCGACGCAAGGTGCTGGTCGCATAGGCGGCGAGTACGGGGCGCACCCGGCGGCCCCGCCTCGCTGGTCGGCGTCCGCCTCGCCGTCGGTCTCGTCACGCGGCGAAAGCCCGGGTCCAGGCGACCGGCTTTCGGCGGCACGACACGAGACAAGCGGAGCCCGCGACGCCGCTTGACGCTGTCCGAAGGGTTCCTCGATAATGCGACGTCGCGGCTGCCACTTCGCCCCCGTCGGAGAGGGAGGGTCGATGACCGTTCCGCTTCAGTTGGCTGCCGATCCCGTTCTTGCCCGACGCCTGCGTGTGGTGCGCGGGGCAGCGGTCGTCACGCTGCTGCTCCTGCACGTTCCCGTCCCGCCATGGAGCTGGGCGGAGGGATCCAATGCCATCGCTCTGCTGCCGATCCTGTTGCTCAGCGCGCTTTTCGGAGCGGTCCTGTGGCGGCTTCGCCGGCCGCCGTACGCGGGCGGGCTCGCGCTTGCCATGACCGTCGGGACGGCCCTGCTGGGGGTCGGCGGGTTGATCGGCTCCTGGCTGATCCGGGACGCCGGGACGCCCGGGTCGTGGTGGGGATTCCTCGCGCTCTTCGGGGCCGTGCAGGCCGTCCTGGTTGCGGCGGCCCTCGTGACCTACATACGAGGCCGGCATGCGGCAGGCGAGTGGCCGCTGGTTGCGCGGCCGAGTCCGGCCGAGACGTCCTGCGCGGGCGACCGGCATGTGAGGTCCGGTGTCCGGGTCGTGCGGTGTGGCGCCCTCGCCAGCATGCTGCTGCTCTGCGTGCCGTTTCCGCCGTGGCGCTGGGTCGAGACGCCCGCGGCTCTTGTCCTGCTGCTGCCCCTCTTCCTTCCCTTTCTCCTGATCCTCGGGCGCCTGCGACATGTGCCGCGCAAGGACGGGCTGGCGCTGGCGCTGGGAACCGGCGGGGTGCTGTTCCTCGGCTCGGTGCTCGTCCTCGCCGCCCTCGCCATGTCGCCGGCGGCGGAGTGGAGGACCCTGCTCTGGCTCGCGCTGTGCGCGGTGTCCGAGGCGACGCTCGGAGCCGCCGGGGTCGCGACGTACTGCCGGATCGGCTATGCCGGCGGGGACTGGAAGCTCCTCGTGCGGGGCGTGGTAGATCCGCTGGTCTTCTTCGCCGTGATGGCCCTTTTCATCGCCGGAAGCGCGCCCTACCTCAGGTGAGCGCCGGCAACTTCCGGAGGCGCCCCCCCGCCGGGGCCGAGCGCGCGCTGCATCAGGACGGTGTCGAGCCAGCGGCCGAACTTGTAGCCCACCGCCCGCAGCGTCCCGACGTGGTGAAACCCCAGCCGCGCGTGGAGCGCGATCGAGGCGGCGTTGGCGCTGTCCCCGATCACCGCGACCATCTGCCGCCACTCCCCCGTGGCGCACCGGGGGATGAGCGTGGAGAGCAGCGCCCGCCCGAGCCCGCGGCCGCCGTACCGGTGGTCCACGTAGACCGAGTCCTCGAGGGTGAAGCGGTAGGCGGAGCGCGACCGGTAGGGCGAGGCGTAGCAGTAGCCGACCACGTCCCCCTCCACCTCGGCGACCAGGTATGGCAGCCCCCGGCCGATCACCTCCGCCCGGCGCCGGCGCATCTCGTCCAGGTCCGGGGGCTCTTCCTCGAAGGAGGCAGTGCCCTGGAGGACGTGATGCGCGTAGATCGCCTGGACCGCC
>JBHGAX010000284.1:0-5455 GCA_041946635.1 Methylomirabilales bacterium (SeqCode) | reverse complement strand
CGCCTCGGCGCCTCCGCGCCCCCGCGCCTCTGCGCCATCCTCCCGGCTGGCCCCGATGCCCTCCAGCGTGAGCGCCCCCGGGCCGCCCTCCTCGCCCGTGAGCTGGGCGGGACAGCCGAGGAGCTGCCCCACCACGTCCAGGACGGTCAGCAGGTGCGCGGTCACGCGAGAGGTGGTGAGGCGAGAGGTCCCGGCCGCCAGCGCCATGGGGACCACGAGCTGGTCGGCCAGGTGCGGGTCGCAGCCCGCATCCGTGCGGGCGAACTCCAGGAAGCGGTCCACCGCCTCGTCGGCCACCTCCTCGGCCCGCCTGCCCCGCCGGCCCAGGGCGGAGAAGCCTCCCAGCGGGCCGTCCCCCTCGGCCACCAGGAGGAGGAAGCTGCCGGGGTCCTGGGCCGGGGCTTCCCGCTCCGCGATCTCCGCGGTGTACCCGGCCGCCTCGAGCCGGCGCAGCGCTCGGTCGGCTTGCCGCCGGGCGATGCTCGCCGGCAGGTTGGCCACGGCCGAGACGCCGCGAAGCCGCAGGGGAGCCGGGCCGCGGAGGCGCGTCAGCGCCCGCAGGCTCGCACGCCCCGGCGTCTCCACCACGATCTCCCCGCCCCCCGTGGGGTAGAAGCCCCAGCGCGGCGCCGCCAGGCCGAGGCGGAGCCCCATGTCGCCGAGCACGGGGACCAGGACCTCCCGCAGGTAATCCGCCGGGGGACTCCAGGGCACGTGGGTGCCCCCCGTGAGGTGCACCCGGGACGCGCCGGCCGCCAGGGCCAGCGCCGGGAGGATGGCCTGGAGGACCAGCGTCGCCGCACCCGCCGTCCCGATCTCGAAGCGGTACTCCCCCGCCCGCGGCTCCTCCGGCCAGAAGGCCAGCCGCTCGGACCCGAGGTGGGCCCCCTCCACCCGTCCGCCGCAGATGGCCGCCAGGGCGGAGACGGCCGTGAGGTGCTGGGCCTGCAGCCCCGGGGTGCGCCGCCGGGCCCGGATGGCGTGGATTTCCACGGGGATACGCCGGATGGCGGCCAGCGCCAGCGCGGTGCGCAGGAGCTGCCCGCCCCCCTCCCCCCGGGCCCCGTCGATCCTGACCGCCGGCTCGCTCACGTGGACAGCCCCTCGCCGCGGCATGCGGCATCCCCGTCGATCGGCGGCTCTTGTACCATCCGCCTCGCGACCCTGTCAAGGCGCCGGCCCCCGCGGACAGCGGCCAAAGCCGCCAAAAACCGGGGCTCCGCGGCCAAGGGGACCAGAAAAGGGCTTGACACGCGGGTGCCCCCTCAATAGATTCTCGTCCATTCGTGCTCCGAACCCTCTCGGGAGAAGGAGGCGTCCGTGAGACCGCGCGTCCTGGTCAGCCGCAAGGTGTTCGACGAGACGCTGGCGCTGCTCGGCAAGCACTTCGACGTCGAATCCAACCAGCGGGACGTTCCCTTCACCCCTGCCCAGCTCGTGCGCAGGCTCCAGGGCAAGGCCGGGCTGGTCTGCCTGCTCACGGATACCATCGACGAGCGCCTCCTGGCCCAGTGCCCCGAGCTGAAGGTCGTCTGCAACATCGCGGTGGGCTACAACAACGTGGACGTGAAGGCCTGTACCCGGCGCGGGGTCATGGTGACCAACACCCCGGGCGTCCTGGACGACACGACGGCCGACTTCGCCTGGACGCTGCTGCTCGCCACCGCGCGGCGCGTGGCGGAGGCGGACAAGTTCCTGCGCGCCGGCAAGTGGCGGGGCTGGGGCCTCATGCAGTTCCTCGGCCACGACGTGCACCGGAAGACGCTGGGGATCATCGGCTTCGGGCGGATCGGGAAGGGGGTGGCTCGCCGGGCGCTGGGCTTCGACATGCGGGTCATCTACACGGACGTGCAGCGGGCGGACGAGGCCACCGAGCGCGAGTACGGCGTCATGTACGTGGACAAGCGGACGCTGCTGCGCGAGTCCGACTTCGTGAGCCTGCACGTGCCTCTCTTGCCGGAGACCACCCACTACCTCTCGCACGCCGAGTTCTCCCTGATGAAGAAGTCCGCCATCCTGGTGAACGCGGCGCGCGGCCCCATCGTGGATGAGAAGGCGCTGGCGCAGGCCCTGCGGGCGGGCAAGATCGCGGGGGCGGGGCTGGACGTCTACGAGCGGGAGCCGAAGGTGGAGCGCGGCCTGCTGGCCATGAAGAACGTCGTCCTGGCGCCGCACATCGCCAGCGCCTCCGTCGAGACGCGCGCCAAGATGGCCATGATGGCGGCCAACAACTGCGTGGCCGGCGTGAACGGCCAGCGGCCGCCGAACCTGGTGAACCCCGAGGTGCTGGGCCGGTAGGGCGATTTCAGATCTGGGGATTTCAGGTTTTCAGATTTGCGAAGCGGATGAACCGGCCGGTGTGCTTGGGGACCTGCGGATTTCAGGCCTGGAGAACTGCGGCTGCAAATCTGAAATCTGCAATCGGTACATCTGCAATCCGCAGTTCACTCGCCTTTCTCTGTCCTCTCCAGCAACCCCACCAGCGTCTTCAGGCCTTCCCGGCCGAGGCAGCCGAGCTGGCGCGCCTGGAGCGCGGCCATGGGGCGATCCAGCGCGGCCAGGATGCGCCGCCCGTCCGGGGTGATGCGCGCGGTGATCACGCGTCGGTCGGCGCGCTCGCGCGAGCGGGTCACCAGCCCGCGGTCCTCCAGGCGATCCAGCAGCCGCGTGATGTCCGGGTCCCGCGTGATCATGCGCTCGGCGATCTCGCGGCACGCCAGCCCCTCCGCCCGCGCGGCGCGCAGGATGCGGAGGACGCTGTACTGCGGCGGGGAGAGCCCGGCCGGCTTCACCAGCGCCGCCACGCCCTGGAGCAGGCGATCGGCCGTGCGCTGGAGGGCGGCCTGCGCCTCGTCCTCCAGGGCCCGGACTCCCCGCCCCCGCTTGCTGGCCGGCCGCCCGCGCGAAGTCATGCGGGCTAGACTAGTCGGTCGCTGGGCCAGCGTCAAGCCGGGCGCCGCGTCAGTACGGCTCGGTCTCCGGCGCGTCGGCCGGGCGGAAGCAGCCGCAGGCCGCCGCCTCCGGCCCCTCCACCCGGCGGTCGACGTAGGGCGAGTCCTTCCGCCGGCACCAGAATTCCACGCCGGGGAACGACTCCCCACCCCGGGTGATCTCGGTGAGCTGCGTCTCGTGATCGACACAGTCGCTGCACGACGGGCCCTGGGCCATGCGCTCCTCCGTCTGCGGGCCGCGCGGGCGGCCGGAAACAACACAACCCCGCCGGCCTGATCGGCCGCCGGGGTTCCGCCACACTCGCCGGGCGCGTCACCTCACATCCGGTACTTGCCGAAGTCCTCGGGCTTGAGGTTCTCCAGCCACTCTTTCCACTTGTCGGTCTCTTCCTTCTCCTCCGAGATCTCCACGCTCTTGGCCTGCGACACGACCTTCTCGGTCACGAAGATGGGCGCATTCACCCTGAGGGCCAGGGCGATGGCGTCGCTGGGCCGCGAGTCGATGTTGATGACGTTGCCGTTGTAGCTCAGCTCGATGACGGCGAAGAAGGTGTTGTCCTTCAAGTCGTTCACGATGATCTGACGCACGGTCGCCCCCAGCCCGTCCAGCATGCTCTTCAGCAGATCGTGGGTCATGGGTCGGGGCGTGGAGACCTTCTCCAGCTCCAGGGCGATGGCGTTGGCCTCGAAGATGCCGACCCAGATGGGCAGGGCCTTCCGCTCGTCCACGTCCTTGAGGATGATGATGGGCATATTCGTGATGGGGTCGAGGGCGATCCCCCGGACCGTCATCTTGATGAGCATGGGGCCCTCCGTCACGTCCCCTGCTCCTGGAAGAGGGGAGCCAGCTTGTCGTACGTGGACTCGAGATAGTCCGGCATGACCTTGGTGTCCGCCAGGACGGGCATGAAGTTGGTGTCCCCCACCCATCGGGGCACCACGTGCAGGTGGATGTGCTGGCTGATCCCGGCGCCCGCCGCCTTTCCCAGGTTGAACCCCACGTTGAAGCCCTCGGCGCCGAAGGCCCGCTGGAGCACGCGCATGGCGCGACGCGCACCGTCCATGATCTCCAGCGACTCCTCGGGGGAGAACTCGTCCAGGTCCGGACAGTGGCGGTAGGGGACGATCATGAGGTGG
Source organism: Methylomirabilales bacterium (SeqCode) (assembly GCA_041946635.1). Taxonomy (GTDB): domain Bacteria; phylum Methylomirabilota; class Methylomirabilia; order Methylomirabilales; family 2-02-FULL-66-22; genus 2-02-FULL-66-22. The sequence goes on along the minus strand of JBHGAX010000284.1, from coordinate 1,367 downwards.
CCGTTGTTGTACGGGTACAGGTTCAGCACCGCGTACGTTCGCGGCCCACGGTGGAGGATCAGGCTGGCCCGATCGGCGGCTTGCCCCGAGAGTTGGCACAGCAGGCAGCCCTCGGTCCGCGTCCCGCCGATGTACGCCATGCGCCACGGCGCCCACAGGGTCGAGGTCACTGCGCGGGTCCCCGCTGCGACGCGCCGACGGACCCAGCTTCCTCCAGGCCAAGCCGGTAGATGGCGATTGCGCGGCCCACGCCCTTGAACTTAGCATCCCCCACGTACTCCAGCAACACCTTTTTTCCCAACTCCGCGTCAGCAAAGCGGAACCCGCGACGCGGCCCATCCTGCCACGATTCCGCGTCCACGCGGGCCAGGAGCGCCTCGACCGTATCCTGGCTCACCACGATGCCGGTGTTGTAGAGGGTGCCCTCCTCGTCCACCGTGACCTCGGCCTCGGTCCCCGGGGCCGCGGCGGCCTCGTCGAAGGCCGAGGCCTGCGTCTTGCCGGAGCCCGAGAGCCGGCCCGCGATGTTCACGTTCCGGCCGATGACCGTGCGGTCCATCGCCTCGCCGTCCAGGATGAAGTGCGCGACCTGGGCGCGGCCCGTGTGCACGCTGATGCCCATCTCGAAGCGCGTGCGCCGCTCGGCGCGCAGCCGGGCCATGAGCGCCTGGATGGCGAGCGCCGTGCGCAGCGCGTTCTCCTCGTCCTGGGGGCCGACCCCGTCGAACCCGAACGTGATCATCACCCCGTCGCCCGTGAACTTGTCGATGCGGCCCTGGTAGCGTGCCACGATGGCCGCCAGCGGATCGAAGACGTCGTAGAGGTGGTCGGTCAGCTCGCGCTCGGACACGCTCCCCTCGGAGGCGCGCGTGAAGCCGCGCAGGTCCGCGAAGAGGATCGTGATCTTCCAGGCCAGCGTCATCACGTCGGCGCCCGGATGGAAGCGATACAGCCGCCCGGCGTCATAGGCCGCGCGGGCGTCCCCGCCCTCCCGGGCCCCCACCAGCCGCACCTCGCGCCGCAGCGCGTCCAGCACCTCGAAGCGCTTCACCGCCTGCGTGAAGTCCAGGTAATCCGCCACCACCTCGCCCCAGGGCCGCTTCCCGCCCTTGGGGGACGGGCGCTCGGAGGCCGGCGCCCCCGCCAGCAGGGCGGGCAGGATGCGGGCGCTGAACAGCACGCGGGGGAGGACCCGCTCGTCCTCCAGCTGCTCCGGCTTCAGGCCCGGGAAGGTGCGGCGGAGCAGCTCGCCGAGCCGGGCCTCGCGGCGCTCCCGCGCCTCGTGCAGCCGCTCGCGCGCCAGGTTGAACACCTCGCGGAACTCCGGGAAGGTCAGCCGGAAGCGCCGGTTCCCCTCGGCCAGGACC
>JBHGAX010000283.1:0-5469 GCA_041946635.1 Methylomirabilales bacterium (SeqCode) | reverse complement strand
AAGCGCCTGGAGACCGTCCGGCGGGAACTGGCCGCCCCGGGACCCGTCCGCGTCGTGCGCTGAGCCGCGGGCGACCGCCCGCGCTACACCTGCACCAGTTCCCGCTCCATGCTGGTCAGCCACTCCGCCCCCGCGGCGGTGACCAGCAGGCTGTCCTCCACGTTCATCCCGCCGAAGCCCAGGTGGTAGAGCGGGGCCTCGATGCTCAGCAGCATCCCGGGCTCCAGGGCCCGGTCGGGTCCGCCGGCGAAGATGTCGGAGGTCCGGCCCCCGCCCACGACCATGGGCGGCTCGTACAGCTCCAGGCCGATGGAGTGGCCGCAGTGGTGGCGCGCGAAGTCCGGCAGGCCGCTCCGCCGGATCGTCGCCATGCAGACGTCGTACAGCTCCGACACCTTCACACCCGGCCGCACCCGCTCGCACGCCGCCTGCACGCCGGCGCGGATGGCGGCGTGGCAGCGGCGCTGCTCCGCGGTCGCCTCCCCCACCACCGCGGTGCGCGCCATGTCCGCGAAGTAGTGCTGATACCGGCAGCCGACGTCCAGCCGGATGAGGTCGCCGGGCTGCAGCGGCTCCTGCCCCACCGAGAAGAAGCAGCTGCTGCGCGGGCCGGCGCTGCTCCCCCACATGCGCGGCACGCCGCCCAGCTCCGTCACGGTCTTGAAGTAGGTGGCCCGCAGGTCGGCGTCCGTGGCGCCCGGACGCGCGGCCGCCAGGACGGCGTGCAGGGCCGCCTGGTTGATGCGGGCCGCCTGCCGGAGCCGCCCCAGCTCCTCCGCGGTCTTCACCATGCGGATCTCGCGGAAGACCTCGAAGGCGTCCGTGAAGCGCGCGCGAGGCAGCGCCGCCTCCAGGGCCGCGCGCGTCCGCGGCGTCAGGTTCACCTCGTCGAGTCCCAGGTGCGCGCCCTCCAGCCCGCGGTCGCCCACCGCCGCCGCGAGCGCCTCCACCAGGCTGGCCGCGCGCGGCCGCTCCATCAGCCGGACCAGCCGCTCCTCCAGGGCGTTCAGCGGCCGCGCGGCGCCCTGCGTCACGTAGAAGGTCCCGAAGGCCCGCACGTCCTCGATCCAGGACGGCGCGCCCGCCAGGTACGGCAGCTCGGTCCCGGGGACGATGAGGCACGGCGCCAGGCCGTCCCGCGGCAGGAGCGCCGCGATGGGCATGTTGAGGAAGAAGAATAGGCGATCCGAGTCGTCGTTGCTCAGGTAGATGACGTTCTCGGGCGTGGTGGCGATGAGGCCGTCCAGGCCTCGCTCGCGCATGATGCCCTCGGCGCGGTCGCGGTTTAGCAGCATGGGGTCCTCGCGCAAGCGCCCAGCCTTCCACGGTCAGCGTTCAGCCAGAAGCCCGATCGCTGAACGCTGACCGCCGATCGCCGCCTCAAAAGAACAGGCTGGGCAGGTACGTCACCAGCGGCGGGTAGAGGATCAGCACCCCGGTGACGGCCAGGATGATGGCCATGAACAGGAGCACCAGCGGGAGCGCCTCCAGCGCGGGGCTCTTGGCGATGGTGCTCGCGATGTAGAGGAGCGGCGCGACCGGGGGGGTCAACCCGCCCAGCGTGATCAGGATCACCGCGATGACGCCGAAGTGGATCGGGTCGAACCCCAGCTTCACCATCACCGGGTGGAGCACCGGGATGAGGATGATGGTCGAGGCGACGGTGTCCACGAAGCAGCCCACGATCAGGAGCAGCACGCCCACCAGCAGCATGATCCCCAGCGGGCTGGTGGTGACGGCCTGCATGCCCGCCAGCGCCAGGTCGCCGAACCGCTCCTTGGCCAGGATCCACCCGAAGATGGCGGCGGTCGCGCAGAGCAGCATGACCACCGCCGTGCCCGAGGCGGCGCGCAGGACCACCGGGAAGATGTCGCGCGGCGACAGCTCCTTGTAGACGAACACGCCCAGGATCAGGCTGAGCACGGCCGCCACGGCCCCCGCCTCGGTCGCCGTGAAGATCCCGGTGATGATGCCGCCGAGGATGACCAGCGGCAGGAGGAGCGCCAGGCTGGCCTCGCGGAAGGCGGCCCGGGTCTCGCCCCAGCTGGCGGGGGGCCGCGGCTCGGCCACGTAGCGGCCCTGCCGGCTGAGCAGGTAGCTGGCCGCCATCATGCCGCCGCCGATCAGGACGCCGGGGACCACGCCCCCGAGGAACAGCGCGCCGATCGAGACGCCGGTGAGCGAGCCGTAGATGATCATGATGATGCTGGGCGGGATGATGGGCCCCAGCGTGGAGGCGGCGCAGTTGATGGCCACGCTGAAGTTCTTGTTGTACCCCTTCTGGACCATGGCCGGGATGAGCATGCCGCCGACCGCGGAGGCGTCGGCGGCGCTGGAGCCGGAGATGCCGGAGAGGAACATCTCCGCCACGACCACCACGTGGGCCAGCCCGCCCCGGATGTGGCCCACCAGCGCGTCGGAGAGGTTCACGAGCCGGCGGGTGATCCCGCCGGTGTTCATGAACTCGCCCGCCAGCAGGAAGAAGGGGATGGCCATCAGGGCGAACGAGTTCACCACCACGAACATCCGCTGGGGGGCGACCACCAGCGGGACCAGCCCGTCCACGAGGAGCAGCAGCACGCTGGTCACGCCGATGGCATAGGCCACCGGCATCCCCAGGCTGCTGAGGAGCAGGAAGCCGGCCACGAGGAGGGTGAGGGTCATGGCGCGTCCCCCTCCGCCGCCGGGGACCAGGCCGCCCGCAGGATGTTGAGCGCGATGAGCAGGCCGCCCACGGGGATGGCCGCCGTGGCATAGCCCACGGGGATCCCCGTGGCCGGCGATTCCTGGCGCAGGGAGACCAGGGTGAGGGCCCAGCCGTGCCAGACGAAGACCAGGAGCAGCATCGCCAGGCTGAGCAGGGTCATGGCGCGGAGCACCCAGGCCCGCGCGCCCGGCGAGAAGCGGCTCACCAGGAAGTCCAGCGCGATGTGGGCCCGGTAGCGCGCCGCCACGCCCGCGCCCAGGAAGACCACCCACACGAACAGGTACCGCGCGACCTCCTCAGACCAGGTGAGGGGCCGCCCGAAGCCGTAGCGCAGGATGACCTGCGCGAAGCTGAGCAGCACGAAGGCGATGAAGGCCAGGCCGATCCCCGCCTCCACCGCCCGGTCGAACCACCAGCCCGGCCCGCGGGGCCGCGCCGGCGAGCCGCCTCCCGGCATCACTTCACCGCCTGGATCTGCCGGATCAGCTCGTGCGTGCGGGTCTGGTCGCCGAACTCCTTGTAGACCGGCTGCACGGCCGCCTGGAAGGGCTTGAGGTCCGGCTGGGTGGTCTGCTTGACCTTGGCCTTGAGCAGGTCCAGCGACTTCTGCGCCGTGCCGCGCGCCTCCCGGTAGTTGGTCTCCATGGTCTCGCGCGCCGCTTGCGCGATCACGTCCTGCGCCGCCTTGGACAGGGCCTGGAAGGCCTTGTCGCTGATGAGGAACCCGACCACCGAGTGCTGGTGGTTCGTCTCGGCGATGTAGTTGGCCACCTCGAAGAACTTCATCGTGTACATGGCGGGCGTGGTGGACTCCATGCCCTCCACCACCCCGGTCTGCAGGGACGTGTAGACCTCGCCCCACGGAATGACGGTGGGCGCGGCCTTCACCAGCTGGAACGTGCGGATGAGGACCTTGTCCTCCGGCACCCGGATCTTCAGCCCCTCGAAGTCCTTCACCGCCGCGATGGGCTTCTTCACCGTGAGCGTCACCCGGAAGCCCTGCTCCATCCAGCCCAGCGTCCGGATCCCGGTCTTCTTCAACACGATCCCACTCAGCGTGTCGGCCGCAGCGCTCTTCAGCACGCGATCCAGGTGGTCCCAGCCGTTGAAGATGAAGGGGAGGCTGAACGCCTGGACCTCGGGGGCGAAGCTGCCCATGACACCCCCCGAGACCTCGGCCATCTCCAGCGTGCCGAGTTGCAGCCCCTCCATGAGGTCCCGCTCGTTCCCGAGCTGCGAGTTCGGGTAGACCACCACCTCCACCTCGCCCTTGCTCCGCTCCGCCACCTTCTTCGCGAACTCCTGCGCGTTCTGGGTGAGGATGTTGTCGGCCGGCAGGATGGTTCCGAGCTTGAGCGTCCGCTTGGCCCCGGCCTCGGCCAGGAGGGGCACGGCCGTCACGAGGAGCGCCACCAGGACCACCGAGATGAGCGTGCGATGCTTCATGCTCACTCCTCCTTCGCTGTGGGGCGTCGCGGGTGCGTCAGCCCACGCGCTGCAGCTCCAGGCTCATGCTCTGGAGCGGCTCGCAGCCGGTCTTCGTGATGAGGAAGGTGTTCTCCACGTGGGCGCCCCCGAAGCCCAGCTCGTAGTAGGGGGTCTCGATGTTGATGACCATCCCCTCCTCCAGCGGGGTGTGGTCCCCGGGGCCGATGAGGGGATCGTCGTAGCAGACACAGCCGATGGCATGGCCGATGTGGTGGCGGTCGTAGTGCGGGATGCCGTGCCTGCGCACGGCGTCCACGCCCGCCCGGAAGACCTCCGAGGCCTTCACGCCCGGGCGCATCATGGCCGCGGCCGCCTGCAGCCCGGCCAGGACGCCCGCGTGGCAGGCCTTCAGCTTCTGGCTCGGCTCGCCGACGACCGCGTTGCGGGCGATGTCGTTGAAGTACCACTCCCGGACGCAGTCCGCGTCGAAGCGGATCACGTCGCCCGGCTGCAGCCGGTAGCCCGAGGGCTCCCCGTTCGGCAGGCCGGCCCGCCGCCCGCAGTTGATGCAGAGGTGGTGCGGGGCCACCCCGTGCTGGTGCAGGGCGCGGTAGTAGTGGTGCGACAGCTCCTCCTCGGTGATGCCCGCCCTGGCGGCGGCGAAGACCGCCGCGGCGCCCGCCTGGTTCGCGGCGGCCGCGATCCGCATGCGCCGCAGTTCCTCGGCCGTCTTCACCATGCGGATCTTCCGCAGGATGCCGTAGGCGGGCGTCACCTCGGCCTTCGGCACCAGGGCCTTGAAGCGCTCGAAGACCTGCGGCTGGGGCAGGGCCTTCTCGTCGAAGCCGATCCGCCCCTGGTCCAGGCCGCGCGCCTTGAGGCACGCCTGCAGCGCCTCCTGATCCAGCTTCTGCTGCGGCCGGCGCAGCGCGGCGTGCAGCCGCCGCTCCTCGGCGGTCTGCGGCTGCCAGCCCTGGTCCTCGAAGAGGAAGAAGTTGCCGTAGAGCCAGATGTCCTCCACGGTCGAGGGCGAGGAGGTGAGCATGTCCACCGAGTTCCGGGGGATCACGATGCTCGGCGGCTGATCCGCGGCGGCCGGGAAGACGACGTACACCTTGGTCTCGGCCAGGCAGCCGTGGAGCAGCGGGAAGTCGGTGAGGTAGGTCAGGTTCTCGGGCGTCATCGTCACGATGGCGTCCAGGCGGTGCTCCCGCATGATGGCCGCGGCGCGTTCACGATTGACTGGCATGGGCGCTCCCTCGCTGATTCACGAGCCGCCCCTCACCCTCGCCCGCTCCCCGCGGAGCGGGGCGAGGGAGGGGACAAAGCACTCG
>JBHGAX010000282.1:0-5483 GCA_041946635.1 Methylomirabilales bacterium (SeqCode) | reverse complement strand
TCTCCGTCCTGGACGTTCAACGCGGGACGCCGGACGCCGGGCTAGTTCTTCGCGGCGGGCATGGCCACCGTGCCGACCAGGCGGAAGCCCGTCAAGCGCTCGATGTCGCCGATCGCCCGATCCATGGCCTCCAGCGTGTGGGGCGGGTGCTCCAGGTACTCCCGCAGCACGGCGCCCGGCTCGTCGCGGCTGCCCGCGGCGGGCCGCGGCCAGAAGTCCCCCGGGCGCCACAGGCGGACCACGCCGTCCGTGCCCCCCGAGGCCAGGACGTCGCCCCGCGGGCTGAAGGCCAGCGTCAGGGCGTACTGGTCGTGCCCGCTCAGCCGGGTGACCAGCCGGCGGGTCTGCAGGTCGAAGAGGCGGATGGTGCGGCGGTCCTGGCTGGGCGTGCCGCTGGCCAGCAGGCGCCCGTCCGGGCTGATGGCGATGTGCCAGACCTCGTAGCTGTGGTGCGCCAGGAGCGTGCCGACCTGCGACCGGCCGGCCACGTCCCACAGTCGGATCAGCCGGTCCCATCCGCCCGTGGCCAGGAGTCGCCCGTCCGGGGTGAAGGCCAGCGTCCGGACGTGCCGGTTGTGGCCGGTCAGCGTCGCCACGGGGGTGCGCGTCTCGACCGCCCAGAGCCGCACGGTGGAGTCGTAGCTGGCCGAGGCCAGCAGCCGCCCGTCCGGGCTGAACCGGACGCCCGCCACCTGGCCCGTGTGCCCCTCCAGCACGCCGGCCGCGCGCAGGCCGGGCACCTCCCACAGCTTGATCTTCCGGTCCCAGCCGCCCGAGGCCAGCAGGCGGCCGTCCGGGCTGAAGGCCAGCGCGACCGCGTAGTCGTCGTGGGCCGCGACCGCGGCCTGCTGCCGCCGCCCGGCGGGGTCCCAGAGGCGGACCGTGTTGTCGCGGCCGGCCGAGGCCAGCAGGCGGCCGTCCGGGCTCCACTCCAGCGCGCGCACCGAGTCGCGGTGCCCGCGCAGGGTCGCCAGCTCCCGCCGGCTTGTCATCTCCCACAGCTTGATGGTGGTGTCGTCACCGCCGGAGGCCAGCAGCCGGCCGTCCGGGCTCAGCGCGACGCCGCGCACGGCGTCCTCGTGCCCCGTCAGCGTGGCGAAGTCATCCCGGGCGGCGACGCGCCAGACCCGCAGCGTGCCGTCCGCCGCGCCGGAGAGGAGGCGGCGGCCATCCGGATGAAAGGCCACCGCGGCGATTTCGTCCGTGTGGCCGGTGAGCGCGGCCAGCTCCTGCCGCGTGCTCACCTCCCAGAGCTTGATGGTGCGGTCGCGGCTGGCCGCGGCCAGCACCGCCCCGTCCGGGCTGAAGGCCAGGGAGGAGACGGCCAGGCGGTGGGCGCCGAGCGCCGCCACCTCGCGCCCGCGGACCAGGTCCCACAGCTTCGAGCTGCCGTCGTGGTCGGCCGCGGCCAGGAAGCGGCCGTCCCGGCTGAAGGCCACCGAGGTGACGGGCTGGCGGTAGGTGGCCAGGGTCGCGGGCGGCGCCCGGCGGCCCGCGTCCCAGAGGCGGAGCGTGTTGTCCTTGCCGCCCGTGGCGAGGCGGGTGCCGTCCGGGCTCCAGGCCACCGCGTTGACATCCGCCGCGTGGCCCCTGAGCACGGCGATCATGCGGCCCGACGCCGCCTCCCACAAACGGACCGTCCGGTCCTGGCCGCCGGTGGCGACCGTGCGCGAGTCCGGGCTCACGGCCACCCCCAGCACCGGCCCCTCGTGGCCCTTCAGCACGGCCACCGGCTGCCAGGAGGCGGCGTCCCAGACGCGGGCCGTCCTGTCGCCCGCCCCGGACACCAGCCGGGTCCCGTCGGGGCTGAAGGCCAGCGCGGTCACGCTCCCCGTATGGCCGGCGAGCGGGGGCAGCGCCACGCCGCGCGCCAGGTCCCAGACGCGCACCGAGCCGTCCTGGCCGCCCCAGGCGACGACCTGCCCGCCCGGGTGCGCCGCCAGCCCCGCGGCAAATCCCGCGGCGGGCAGCGTCCGGGTGAGGAGCGCCGGGGGCGAGAGCGAGGAGAGGAAATCCGCATCCTGCACCTCCTCGCCCGCCAGCAGCCGGTAGCGCACCGAGTGCGCGCCGTAGACCGTGGCGACGGCATGCTGGCGGACCAGCGTGGCGTCCTTGGCCTGGGCGAGCAGCATGTCGGCCATCTGGCGGTATCGCGCGCGGGCCGTGGCCTGCGCCCTGGCCTGCCCCTGGTACCACACGGTGCCCACGGCCGCGAGCACGGCCAGCGCGGCGGCCGCGGCCTGCACGCGCCGCCACACCCGGCGCCGGCGCTCGCGCTGCTTGAGGTCGTCGAAATCGACGTCCAGGATGCCGGCCAGGATCTTCAGCCGGGCGTTCAGCTTCCCGTCGCCCTGCGGGCGCGCGTCCGCCGCGATCGGCTCGGCGCGCTCGCCGGTGATCTGCTGCGCGGCGTCCACCCGGTAGCGGATGGCCTCCGAGAAGCACTCGAGGAGCCCGCTGCGCGGGCGCTCGCTGGCGTTCGGCTCCCCGTCCACGATCAGGCAGAACACGCGATCTTCGCGGCCCAGGGCCTTGAACCGGCGGATCTCCTGGGCGACCCACTGGGAGACCGCGGAGCGGGGGGAGCAGATCACCACCATGGCGCGGGAGCGCTGCAGGGCCTCGTCGATGTGCCGGCCGAGGTCGGCGGAGCCGGGCAGCTCCTCGCGGTCGCGGAAGACCGGGAACAGGCGGGCGGGAACGGGGCCGTTGCGGGAGGGACGCCCGACCAGGCGCCGGGGAACCCGGTAGGTCTCCAGGGCCTTGTGCAGCCATTCGGCCCAGCCGCGGTCCTGGTGGCTGTAGGAGATGAACGCCCAGTATTTCGGCTCAGCCGTTGACGCGGAGGTCAAGCTCCCCGTCCCTCAGGAGTAGCCAGGATCGCGGGAAAGGCCGTGCGGTCGAGGCGGAAACTACCGCCCGTCCGCACGGGCTGTCAAGGTTGCATTGGCATTGAAACGCGCCATGGCTCTGTGGTAGAACGTTTTCCATCGTGGCTCCCGGGGACCTGTGAGTGGATCCGTCACCAGCACATCGCACGGCATGGTTGGTTCGTCGCGGTCCAGCTTCTCCCCCGCCATCGGCCACCCCTCTCCGCCGCCTGCTCAGGCTCACACAATGACCGATCGCGCTCCGGGGTCCAGGTCCGGCCGCGGGCTGCTCTGGCTGTCCGCCGGCCTCGTGCTGCTCGGCGCCATGGTCGGCTCGCCGGCGGGCGGAGTGGCGATCCTGCTCGTGGCCGCCCTCTGCGCCCTGGTGCCCATCGCCACCGGGCCGGGGGGGCGGCGCCTCGTCGGGGCCGGCCTGCTGGTGGCCGCTCTCGTGCTCGCCATCGCCCAGCTTCCGGCTGCCCGCGAGCACATGGCTCGGTATCGGGCACATGCCGTGAAGGGCCAGCCATAACCTGTCGCGATTCGCGGGGAACAAAATCCACCGCCGGGATGTCTAAGGAGGCGGTGCGGGCAGGAGCGGGGGGACGGGAGATGATGCAGGGTCGGCACACGGTGCGCGTGGCGCCCAGCAAGGCCGCCGCAGCTGCGCTGGTCGTCATCGGGCTGCTGTTCCTGGGCCTCGGCGTCGTCCTGGTGAGCCTCGGCGACACGGACGACCGCGAGGTCCTGCTGGTTCGCTGGCTCTTTGCGCTCATCTGGACCGCGGCATGTCTCGGCATGGTGGCATACGGCCTCAGCGTGCTCCTGCGCCGCACGCCGCCGGTCGGAGTGACCGTGAGCATCGAGGGCTCCGCCGGCGGCGAGCCGCCGTCCGATTTCGAGGGCCGCCTGCGACGCCTGGCCGCACTCCGGAAGGACGGGCTGATCAGCCGGGAGGAGTACGACGCCAAGCGCGCGGAGATCCTGGGGGAGCGATGGTAGGCGAGGAGGATGGCCCATGCGCGGCGGGGTGATCGCGTTCACGTGCGCGCTCCTGTTCGCGTCCGCCGCACTGGGCGCGGATTCGCCCGTACCGGCCATCGCCGATGACGAGGAATACGCGGTCTTTGCCGCGGTGCTGTTCCCCCAGCTGCCCGATGTCCCGGACGGTGGGGAGAGCCGCGAGCTGTTCCTCGCCAGGCACCGGGACCGGGTCCGCCTCGACGGGTTTCTGGCGCCGGCCTACACCATCGCCGAGGGCACGGACGCGGGGTCGCCGCTCACCGCGCGGAACGATCCCGAGGGGCCGGATCCGGCCCTGATCGCCGACTACAACGGGAAGAACCGCGCCCCCCACCGGATCGACGGCGAGAAGCTGGCCCGCATGGTGCCGGCCGGGCGGGTGAAGCTCGCGCCCCACAGCGAGCGGGCGCGGCTCTTCCCGGGCGGGCGTGGGGCGGGGCTGCCGGATGCGAGCCTCGTCTGGCTGTCTCGCGTCGGCTTCAATGCGGACCGGACGCGCGCGGCCGTGCACGTCGCCTGTCGGACCGGCCAGGAGATGGGCGTCGCCTACCTGGTCCTGCTTCACAAATCGGCCAAGACGGGCCAGTGGGTTCTGTCGAGCACGACGATGACGCGCGTCTACTAGGAGTGCCGGGTGCCGGGTGCCGAGGGCCGAGATGAAGGCCCCGGGCGGCGGGTGGCGAGACCAGGGGCCGGGTGCCGAATGCCGAGCGCGGAGACGCGCAACGGGCGGAGGATCGAACGGGTGAAGGCGGCTCTGGGGCAATACGCGCGCATCTCGAGGACGCTGGTCGTTGCCGTATCCATCCTCGCGACGGTGGCCGTGCCGGCAGCCGGGGCGGCGGGCGAGGCGGACGCGACGGGCGAGCTCCTCCGGGCGCTCGACTTCACGCGCTGCGGGATGAAGCCGGACCCGGGACCCTGCAAGGCGCGCTTCGAGCGGTATTACTTCGACGAGAAGAGCCGAGCCTGCCGGCCGTTCTTCTGGGGCGGCTGCGAGGGCGCCGTGCCGTTCGAGACGGCCGAGGCCTGCGAGCAGGCCTGCCTCCCCGCGCGGACGCTCCGCATCACGTCGCTGCAGTCGCGGGAGGGAGATGTCTACGCGCAGGTGTCGCTGGAATTCCCGAAGGCCTGGCGGCAGCCGGCCTTCACCCTGCTGGTGGACGGCCGCGAGGTGCCGGCGCGGGCCGCCTCGGGCGGCTTCTCCGCGGACCGGCAGATGGAGAGCTTCATCTTCTTTCCCGGGCGGCCCGGCCGAAAGCACGTCGCCGTCACGACGGAGGTCGCCGGGCAGCGCGTCGAGGCGAGCGGCTGGCTGGAGTGGACGCCGGCGCCGCTGGTGGCCCTCGTGGGCCACACCGGCGATCGAGAGCTGATCCTGGACACGCCGGCGCTCACCCTGGTCACGCTCAACGTGGACGCCCCGACGGTCCGCTTCAACGGCGCGGAGGTGCGCCCGGAGTCCTTCGGCCGGGACGCCAGGCTCCTGCGGTTCCAGCCGAGCTGGGTGCCCGGCGAGAACGCGCTCACGGTTCACGGCACGGCGTTCGACGGCGCTCCCGTCAGCCGGAGCTTCTCGTTCGTGTATGC
>JBHGAX010000281.1:0-5496 GCA_041946635.1 Methylomirabilales bacterium (SeqCode) | reverse complement strand
AGCCGGCCGCCGCCGCGGGGCGATTCTACACCGGCCGGGATGGGTGTCAAACGCGGAGAGGCCTTGCCTTGCCGGGCCCTCCTTGCTGGTGTATACCCAGCCGGGAAACTTTCCTGACATCCGGCGAGTTACCAGAGACAGCGCCATGCGACTCCGTTCACGTGTGCTCCGAGCCCTCCGATGGTCGTTCCTCCTCGGCCTGCTCCTGGCCGGGGTCGTCCTGGCCCGTCCGGTTCCCGCGGCTGCGGGGGCACCCCTTCCCGACGCCGTGGCACACGGCAAGTACATCTTCGGCGCGGCCGGCGGCTGCGGCTGTCACACCGAGCCGAAAGGCACGCTGAACGCGGGCGGCCGGCGCTACGACGGGCCGTTCGGCACGGTGTACTCGACGAACATCACGCCGGATCGCGAGACCGGGATCGGGGGCTGGACCGACGAGCAGATCATCGCCGCCATCCGCCTGGGCCGCCGCCCGAACGGCGAGCGGCTGATCCCGGTGCATCCCTACACGGTCTTCAACGGGATGGCCGAGGCGGACCTGAAGGGCCTGGTGGCCTATCTCCGGACGGTCCCGCCCGTGCGGCGGGCCAATCAGCCCAAGCGCATCACGGTCCCGCTCTTCGAGAGCGTCTTCCTGCCCGCCTGGCTGGCCGCCTTCGCGCCGCGGGAGACGCCCCCGCCGTCGGCGCCCACCTCCGGCGTCGCCCGGGGCGAGTACCTGGTGCGCGCCGTCGGCCACTGCGGGGAGTGCCACACGCCCCGGACCCTCACCCAGGCCACGGACAACAGCCGCTTCCTGGCGGGGAACCCCACCGGGCCGGAGAACGCCTCGGTGCCCAACATCACCCCGGACCCGACCAGCGGCCTCACCTGGACCGAGGAGCAGATCGCCGAGTACCTCGGGACGGGCAACAGGCCGGACGGCGACGTGGCCGGCGGCCTGATGGCCGAGGTGATCCAGGGCACCTCTGCCGGCTACAAGGACCTCACGCCCGCCGACCGCCTCGCGATCGCGCGGTACCTGAAGACCCTCCCGCCCGTCCACCACCGGGTAGGGAAGTGAGGCAGGGCGCGCACCGGGCGCGCCGCCTCGCTCGCTCACGGCTGTCCAAGGAGGAGACCATGCGACGCCACCTGCTCCACGTCCTCGCTCTCGCCGGCGCACTGATGCTGTCGTCCTGCGCCTGGAGCCAATCCTCCCCGACCAGCGACCTCATGCCGGGCGACGTCGTGGAGAACCGGCAGCGACTCATGCGGCTGCTGGGCGGGTCCTGGGGCGACATTCAGGCCAAGGCGAAGGCGGGCAACATCGAGGCCATCGCCGTGAACGCCGAGACCATCGCGGTGAGCTCCTACCACATTCCCCGGCTGTTCCCCGAGGGCTCGCTGGTGGAGAAGAGCAATGCCAAGCCCGAGATCTGGCAGCGCAGGGACGAGTTCAACACGGCGGCCAAGAACCTGACCGCGCTGGCCGAGCAACTCCGCGACGCCGCGCGCAGCAAGGATCCGGCGGCCGTGGAGGCCCGGGTGAAGGAGTTCGGCGCCAAGGCCTGCGGGACCTGCCACACGCCGTTCCGGAAGCCGCTGCCCCGCAAGTAGGCGGTCGCCCCTTGCCGTCGGGAAGCCGGAGCGCCGTCGCGCTCCGGCTTTCGCACTTTCTCGCCGGGCCCGGTTCGTCGCGACCGGCCTCGACCCCGAGCCCGCCGAACGGCTCGAGGCGAATGCCTGCTCCGGCGCTGCGACACCTCGTGCTTGAGACAGGAGGAGACCATGCGAGCGATCCGCGTGCACGCCGTGGGGGGACCCGAGGTCTTGCGGCTGGAGGACATCCCGGTCCCCCGGCCGGGTCCGGGCCAGGCCCTCGTCCAGCTCGAGGCCATCGGGCTGAACTTCATCGACTGCTACCACCGCTCGGGGCTGTACAAGCTCCCCCTGCCCTTCGTCCCCGGACAGGAGGCCGCGGGCCGGGTCTCTGCCCTGGGGCCCGGCGTGTCCGGCCTGCGCGTGGGCGACCGGGTCGCGTATGCCGGGACCCCGGGCGCCTATGCCGAGGCCGCGCTGGTCCCGGCCGAGCGCCTGGTCCCCGTGCCCGAGAAGATGGAGGCCCGCACGGCCGCCGCCGTGATGCTGCAAGGCATGACCGCGCACTACCTGGCCAGCAGCACGTACCGGCTGCAGCCGGGCCACACCGCGCTGGTCCACGCCGCGGCGGGCGGTGTGGGCCTGCTCCTGGTGCAGATCGCGAAGCTGAGGGGGGCACGGGTCCTCGGCACGGTCTCCACGCCGGAGAAGGCGCGGCTGGCCCGCGAGGCGGGAGCCGACGAGGTGATCCGCTATACCGAGCAGGACTTCGAGGCCGAGGTGATGCGGCTCACCGGCGGGAAGGGCGTCAACGTGGTGTACGACTCGGTGGCCCGGACCACCTTCGACAAGAGCCTGAACTGCGTCGGCGCGCGGGGGGTGCTGGTGCTCTTCGGGCAGTCCAGCGGCCCGGTCCCGCCTTTCGAGCCGGCCCGGCTGGCCAAGAACGCGATCTACCTCACGCGCCCCTCGCTGGGCCACTACACCGCGACCCGCGACGAGCTGCTGCAGCGCAGCAGCGAGCTCCTGGATTGGGTGGTGTCGGGCCGCCTGACGGTCCGCATCCATCAGGCCCTGCCGCTCGCACGAGCGGCGGATGCGCACCGGATGCTGGAGGGGCGTGAGACGACGGGGAAGGTGCTGCTGCTGCCGAACGGCTGAGGAGGGAGGGGGGAAACGGGGAGGGGCGCGGCTCAGCCGTCGGGGCGCTTCGCCTCTTCGCCGCGCCGCCGCGCCTCCTCCTGCTCCACCTTCTCCAGGAGATCCTCCTCCTTGCGCCCCGAGACGAGGAGGACCATGAGGAGAATCCCGAGCAGGAACCCGATGGCCAGGGCCAGGATGATGGTGGTCACGACCGCGCTCCGACCTCCGGAGTTTCCCGACTACGCCCGCCGCCCCTCCTCGGGCCGCGCCGCCTCCAGGGTCACCAGGACGCCGGCGCACTGCCCCTCCTCCACGGCCGGCGCCAGGCCCACGATCACCTGGCGTCCGCCGAGGGCCGCGACCAGGCGGCAGGCGCCCGCCGGGCGGTTCGCGCGAAAGTCGGCCAGTCGCCCCTCGATGACCTGGCGGTCCTCCGGCAGAAAGAAGGACGCCAGCGGCTCGGCGATCAGCCGGGATTCCTGCTTGCCCAGCAGGCGGCTCGCCTCGGCGTTCGCCATGAGGATGAGGCCGTCCGGATCCAGCTCGACCACGCCCTGCGTGAACATCCGGACCAGCGTCTCCCAGTGCCGCCGCGCGGCCAGCATCTCGCTCACCAGCTGGCGCGGTCGGAACCCCTCGTAGCCGAAGATGCCGCCCCCCAGGTCCCCGCGCCCCCGCTCGTCCACGTGCTTGATGGCCGCCAGCACGTTGTTGGCCATCACGCCCAGCGGACCCTTGGCCACGTAGGCGTCCGCGCTCAAGGCCGGGAACCGCCGGATCTGCTCGGGGCTGAGGGAGGAGAGCGCGATGACCGGGGTGTGGCGGAGGCTGGCGTCGTGGCGGATCATGGCGCAGACGCGGCTGCCGTCCAGCTTCGGCATGACGATGTCGAGGATCACGACATCGGGCTTCACGGCGCGGATGGCGCGCAGCGCTTCCAGGCCGTCCCGCGCTGGATGGACTTCGTAGTCCTTGTTCCGCAGCAACTCGCCGATGGCTTCCAGGATGAGCGGGTCGTTGTCGGCTAAGACGATACTCCGCGCCCGCATCGGCATGTCGGCCTTCCGGTTCACCCCGTCCATCTTGCGCGTCGCCATGCCCCCCGCCCCTCCGCCACCGCGTGGCTCCGGCACCGGAGAACCGTCGTTTTGTAGCAGAAATCCTCGCCGAACACCAGCCTTTTCTCCCCGGCCCGTGGCCCGGGCGCGCGGGCCGCCGGCCGCCCCGCGCCCGCGCCGCCGCCTCGGTACGCGAATTGCTCTCTCCCCTCCCGCCGCGTCGCGCGGCGCTGCGGATGCACGTCCTCCCAACGGTTCACGGTGTCTCCAGGAGCCGGCATGGACATCCTGATTCAATCCGTTCTCCAGCAGGCCCAGCGGCTGCGCCTGGCCATGCACGTCCGCTACTACGACGCCCAGGGCGCCGGCGCGGCCGGCGAGGAGCAGCCCGAGGCCGCCCCGCGCGTGGATCTGGTCAGCTCCCCGAACGCCCCGTCGTACGTCATCATCCACCGTCCCTACCAGTATCTGGAGCCCGTGATCCGCCAGCTCTTCCGGCAGGCCACCGACGTGCAGGTCCTGGTGGATCGCCGCTGGCACACGCGGCGCGCGGCCGCGCGATCGCCCCTGGGCGGCGAGGAGCGGCGCAGCCAGCGCGACCGCCGCCGCGCGGCGCCCATGCTCGACATCCTCATCAACATGAGCACCTGAGGGCAGGCGGCTGCGTCCCGCCCGTCGCTCCCGGCGGGGCGGGGCGGCGTCGTCGGAGAGGTTGGCAGCCCTCGGCACACCCGGAGCGCACCGGGAGGAGCCAGGGCGCCGGACCCCGCGGCGTTTCTGGGACTTGGCGCCTCACACCGGCCTTGGCACCCGCCTTGCTCCCTGCTGGTCCATCACCGTTGCGCAGACGCTCTGCCGATCGCTGCGGGATCGCAGAGTCGAGGGGAGGAGCGAATGATGAGGTCGCGGAGCGTTGGGATGGCTCTCGTGGCGCTGGCGCTGGGCCTGGCGGCGTCGCCGGCGGCCGCGGCGCCCATCGGCACGGAGAACGTTCGGCCGGTGCCCGTCACCGGCAGCGCCCTGCAAGCCGTCCTGGATGCCGCGCTGGGCCCGGGCATCCTGTCCGCGGCCGCGGACCAGCACCCGGCGGGCTACTGGAGGAGCGTGGGGGGCGCGCTGGTCCTGAACGCGGCCCTGCTCGGCGAGTCGGCGGGCTACAACGAGCCGTTCAACAGCTTCGGCATCTGGGCCGACGCGAACGGCGACACCGACGGCGACGACCGGACCATGGTCCACATCTTCACCGGTGGGGCGACCGCGCCCGCGACCGCCACGCTGGACTGGACCACGAGCCCGGGCGCGCTCACGATCAGCGGCGGCGCCGGGGTGAATAGCGGCGTGTACGCCGGGATCGATCCGTTCGCCTTCGGGTTCTACCTCAGCAGCCACAACGGCACCTCCTGGAGCATGGATCCGCTGAACCACAGCGGCGGCCCGCAGGTGCTGGCCTTCCGCGAGCCCGGGGACGGCCACGGCTGGCTGCTGGCCTTCGAGGACCTCCCGCTGGGCCTGGGCGGCGACGGCGAGTACGACGCGATGGTCGTGCGGGTGGAATCCATCGAGCCGGTGCCCGAGCCCGCCACCCTGCTCCTGCTTGGCTCCGGCCTGATGGGCCTGAGCGCGGCCGGCTGGCGCAAGCGGGGCTCCAAGCGGTGAGACCTCCCCGACGGGTGTGAGCACCACCACGGGCGAGACGACGGCGTCTCGCCCGTGG
>JBHGAX010000280.1:0-5560 GCA_041946635.1 Methylomirabilales bacterium (SeqCode) | reverse complement strand
TCCTCGCCAATCCGCGACCGACGAGAATCGTCCGGGCCCCAACCCTTCGAGACGCCCGGAGGCCGAGCGAGCGGAGTCGAGGGGCCGTCTTCGTGATCGCTACGCGCGCCCGCCCAGGTGCTTCCACCACGACCTGGCCCGTCCGAGCGTCTCCGCCAGCCGCGCGGGCCGGCCGGGCAGGGACCGCGCGGCGCTCAGGATCTCCTCCTCGGCCGGCACCTTGCCGATGCCGGCCACGCCTTCCTTGGCGCACTCGATATTGACCCACCGGACGATGCCGTCGCGGTCCACCAGGAACTCGCCCTGGAGCTGCGGCGTCTGCCGCTGCCGGTCCTGCTCGTCGATTTCCGTCGGCTTGAACCCGTGGATCCGATCGAGGGCGGGGCTCGCCTCCATGGGGGGCAGTGGCTGGGGAAGCTCGCCCGTGGGATTGACCGGCACCGTCTGCATGGCGTGGAGGAGATCCGGCGTCAGCTCGGGCTTCGGCAGCCCGTAGGCCCGGTGCGTGTGGAGCTCCGGGTCCGCGGCCAGCGGCATCCGGGTGGGGCGATGGCGGAAGTAGAGCCGGGCATTCTCCGGCTTGGTGGCCACGATCCCGAGCGCCTCCACCCCGATCGCGCGAAGCGCCTCGCTGCTCGCGGCCAGCCGATCGATGGCCCGCCGGCAGAAGGGACAGTAGATCCCGCGAAAGAGCGCCAGGAAGAGCGGCTTGCCACGGTAATCCGACAAGGACACGGTCCCCTCCCGGTCCACCCACGGGAGGGCGAAGGACGGCGCGGCCTCTCCCGGCTGCACCGGCGGTCGCAATGTGCTGGTGACCATTCCGCTTCCTCCTCTCAAAAAGGACGCCTATTCAAGAAACGGCAGCAGCGTCAGGGATTCTGCCTCGACGCCGGACTCCTCGCACACCTCCCGCGCCTTGCGAAGGTACTCCTCGGCGCGCGCCGGATCCCCGCGATCCAGATACAGGGTGGCGAGGCCCTCGTAACAGGGGAACAGCAGCTGCGGCTCGCGTGACGACTCGGCCAGCGCCAGCGCTTCGCGGTAGTGCTGGAAGGCCCGCTCGGCGTCCCCCTCGCACTGGTGGATCTGGGCCAGGACGATGAGCGGGATGGCGAGGTGGTCGAGCTGCCCGAGCTGGCGGTCCAGCTCCGCGGCGGCCTCCGCCGCCCGGATTCCCTCGTCCTCGCACCGGTCGGTGAGGGCGCAGTAGGCCACGGCCAGGTTGGCGTAGAGCCGCGACTGATGGCCGAGGTCCCCGATCTTCTTGGCGACCTCCAGGCCCTGCAGGCTGGTCTGGATGGCGCGGCCGGGGTCCAGCGCGCTGTACAGCACCCCGAGGTTCGTGTAGCCGCGACAGGCGGTCTGGAGCAGGCCATGGGCCTCGGCCACCGCGATGCTCCGCTCGATGCGGGCCACCGCCCGGTCGAGATCGCCCAGCCGCGCCAGCGAGATCCCCAGCGTGTTGTAGGCGTGGGCCGTGGCGGCCGCCGCCTCCCGCCGGCCCTCCTCGTCCTCCGCGGCCAGCTTCTCGGCGTGCGCGAGGGCCCGCTCGGCCCATTCGATGGCGCGGTGGTTGTCGCCGCCCCGGAAGGCCAGCCGGCCCATCTCCTGGCAGAGCGCGGCCATCTCGACGTGCTCGCCGTTCCCCTCGAGCAGCGCCAGCCCGGCGCGGAAGCACTCCAGCGCCCGCTCGCGGTCCCCGGCCTCCCAGTGCAGCCGGCCCGTCTTGCGGTACACCCGGGCCTCGGCCGGGCGGTCGGCTGCGGTCCGGTAGCCCTCCTGCGCCGTCCGGTAGTGCTCGAGCGCGGCCTCGCGCCGGCCGGTGAGCGCCAGCAGCTCGCCCAGGCGCTCGCAGACGCTGTGGCGCTCGGCCGCCCCGTCGTCGCAGAGGCGGAGCGTCTCCAGCGCCCGCTGGTACAGCCGGACCGCGTCGTCGTTGGCATAGATCCCGCGGGCCCAGTCGCCCGCCGCCACGAGGTAGCGCACGCCCTTTGGCCTGTCGGCGCTCAGGCTGAAGTGGTGGCCCAGCACCTCCAGGTCCTCCAGCCGGCGGGGCCGGTTGCCGGCGCAGAGGCATTCCAGCGCCCCGCCCGCCCGCGCGTGCAGCTCCGCGCGGGGGCCGGCCAGGAGGCTCTGGTAGATCACCTCGCGGACCAGCTCGTGCGTGAACCGGTACCGGCGCCCGGGCCCCTCGCCCTCCCGGACCGGCTCCTCCGTCAAGAGCTCCGCGTCCAGCAGCGCGTCGAGCGCGTCGGGGGAGTCGTCGGACGGGCTCGAGAGCAGGCGGAGCATGTCCTCCTCGAAGACCGGGCCCAGGACGGCGGCCTCCTGGATGCGTCGGCGCGCCCCGGCCGGGAGGCGATCGAGGCGGGCGAGGAGCAGGCCCTGGAGCGTGGGCGGGACCTCCAGGCTCACCGGGTCGGCCCCACAGGTCCATCCGCTCGCCCCGCGCACCAGCGCGCCCTGGGCGATCAGCCCGCGCAGCATCTCTTCGAGGTAGAACGGGTTGCCCCCGGCCCGGCGGACGATCAGCCCGCGCAGGCGGTCCGGCAGCCCGCCGCCCGGGCCGAGGCAGGCCGCCAGGAGGCTCTCCACCTGGTCCGCCGAGAGGGGCCGGAGTCGGATGGTGGTGTGCGCGGCCCGGGCCGGCAGCAGCGACCGGGCATCGAAGGTCGGCCGGTAGGTCGTGAGGAGCATCAGGGGGCGCTCGGCCAGCCGGTCCACCACGAAGCGGAGCACCTCGACGGACGCGGCGTCGGCCCAGTGCAGGTCCTCGACCACGAGCAGGAGGGGCCCCTGATCCAGCCGTCGCTCCACGAGCATGCGCAGGGCCAGGAAGATCTGCCGCTTGAGCTGCGCGGGCTCCAGCCGCAGCAGGTCGGCGGACTCCACGCCGAGGACGTAGCCGAGGAGGGGCAGCACGCTTGCCGCCGCAGGTCCGACCGCCGGCACCGCCTCCAGCCCCGAGCGGACCTTCCGCTGCGCGGTCTCGAGCGTGTCCGTGGCGGCCACGCCGTAGCCCTGGCGAAAGAAGGCGGCCAGGACCCCGTACGGCTGCTCGCCGAGCGCGGAGCAGGCGGCCTGGCGGACCACGACGCCCTCCAGGCGCCCGCCGGTGCGCAGCCGGTCCAGGAACTCGGCCAGGAGTCGCGACTTGCCCGCGCCCGCCTGCCCCACCAGGCTCACCACCTGCGCGCGATTGGCCCGCATGCGCCCGAAGGCGGCCAGGAGCTGATCCATCTCCTCGTCCCGGCCGACGAGCGGCGTCACGACCCCGTGCACGGCCAGGCCCCGCCCCGGACGCGGGGCCGCCAGCTCGCCCGCCAGCCGGTAGGCCGCCACGGGCTCCGCCTTCCCCTTCACGCGGATCGGGCCGAGCGGCGCGAAGCTGAACGCGTGCTGGGTGAGCTGGTGCGTGGCCGGACCCACGAGCGTCTCGCCCGGCTGGGCGGCCGCCTGGAGGCGCGCGGCCAGGTTCACCGTATCCCCGGTGACCGCGTACGGGGCGCCCGCGGTCGGGCCGAGGCTTCCCGTGACGACCGGGCCGGTGTTGATCCCGATGTGGAGGGCCAGGGGCCGGTCGAGCCGCCGGCCCCACGCGGCGTTGAGGGCGGCCAGCCGGGCGTGCATCGCGACGGCCGCGCGCACCGCCCGCTCGGGATCGTTCTCGTGTGCGGCGGGCGCCCCGAAGACCGCCATGATGGCGTCCCCCACGAACTTCTCCACGAGGCCGTCGAAGCCCTCGACGACGGCCGTCATCTCGCGGAGGAGATCCGTCTGCAGCGCCCGCACCTCCTCGGCGTCGAGGTGCTCGCACAGCGCGGTGAAGTCCGAGAGGTCGGCGAAGAGCACGCTGACCGGACGCCGGTCGGCGGCCGGCCCCGCGGCCAGGCGGGCGGACGGCTCGCGGCCGTTCGTCGGTTCGCGCGGCGCCGGAGGCGGCTGTCCGGCGGGCGCGCCGAGCGCGGCCCCGCACCGCGGGCAGAAGGCGAAGTCAGGCGAGCATTCGGATGCGCAGGACGCGCACACGACGGGCGCTTTTCGCCCGCAGTGCGGACAGAAGGTGTACTCGGGCAGGAGGCTAGCGTCGCAGGCGGCGCACCTCATGGTGCTCCTGGCCCTCCGGCGCGGTCGCACCCGGCGGGCCGCCGCCACCGCGCTGAAGGGTGAAACGGGAGTGCGCTACGCCTCTTTATTCGCAGAACAAGTCGCGGTTGGCAAGAAGCATGAATCGCCGGCCAGCAAGCCCCCGGCGTCGCAGGGAAAGGCGCCGACGATCGGCGCCCTGGCCGTCGGGCGGCTGACCGGCCGCGCACGCATCCGGTGGAGCGAGATCGACGAGCTGGTCGTGCGAAGACTGGCGGCCGACGATCTGCAGGTGGGGAGCCTGCAGGCGCGCCAGAGCGGTCGGTGCCGGTCGATGGGAGCCCGCGTCAGTGCTTGGCCCGCCGATGCCGTCGCCAGGTCAGCCCACCGGCCGCGGCGAGACCTGAGCCAAGCAGCAGCAGCGTGGCCGGCTCCGGCACCGGCTCGGCGCCGTCGGGGGGCGTGCGGGCCAAGTAGGTGACGTCCCCCGTGAATTCCCACCCGTCGGCCTGATAGGCCTGGCCGACGAGGAAGTCGCGCAGCGCGTACCCGTCGAGATTCTCGGGCAGCCGGCCATCAAACAGGACCGGCGTCGGGGGCACGAGCCGGCCGCCCAGCACGAGCGTGTTGGCCGTCCCGGCCGCGGCCTCCGGGTGGGCGGGCGGCAGCGGGTCGCCGACCCACATCTGGAATCGAATGGCCGTATCCCAGGCCGGATCCTTTGGCACGTACCAGGTCTGCAGCCAGCCGCCGTCGACGGCGCTGCCCACGCGTAGCTGCGCCGTGAGCGGCTCGTACCACACCGGGAGGCCGCCCCACCCCCAGTAGAGGTACGTGAAGAACTGGGCATTGGCGAACTCGGGGTGCGGGTAATCGGCCTTGTACAGGAACGAGCCGCTGAATGGGGTTCCGGCCGCGATGGGCGGGGTGAACTGCGGGGGCTGCGGAGACCCGGCGGCGGTTACGGTCCCCGAAAAGTAGTAGGGAATGGGGGAGGCTGCGGCGGGCGCGGCGACCAGCAACGCGGCGAGCGTCACGACATACAGCATCGGAGGCTCCTTCCTCGGTGGGACGGGCACTTCCGAGGCAAGCTCCGTGCCCGGTGTCTCCCGAAGGGAAGCGGCAAACGACACTGCCCAGGTGTGTCAGGCAGCCCGACGCCCAGCGTGCCGGGGAGCGGGGCCGGCACCTTCGCGTCGCTCGCCTTCGACCGCTAAGTGCGCATCATCGCCACATCACTGGACAAGACTATCTTGGTGGCCTATGATCCCGCCCGATAGAAGACGGGAGTCTCCGCGACCGCATGCCGATTTGGCCGGGCAGCGCCCCGGCGCTTCAATACCAGGCCCCTACCGGACCCCAGAGACCCCCAGGAATTCCGACATGCGAATCCGTCCGGCCCCGGGCCGAGAGAGGGGACGTCCATGTCGCCCCGTGTACCGATCCGTCTGCTCAGCATGCTCCTGCTCCT
>JBHGAX010000028.1:0-33903 GCA_041946635.1 Methylomirabilales bacterium (SeqCode) | reverse complement strand
CATCCCGGCGTTCGACGAGTCAAGGACTCCGGGCGTGCGAAGGCGCCGCGCGCTGCACGGGCGAACGCCCCGCGCTCGACCCCTGGCGCGCTTGGGGGATTTGGGCCGAGGGCTCGGCGGCGCAGCGTCGGCGTGCGGCTCCTTCGCAGGCTCTCAGTCCCGGGGCTGCCTGCCGGGGCGGGAGCTTCGCCGGCGTAGCCGCCGGGCCCCGTGCGGCTCGGGGCCGCCTCGCAGGAGCGCGACGCCGAGCAGGGCCAACACCCCGATGCCCGCCACCACCGGCAGGCTGGGATCGGGGACGGGGGGCGGCAGCCGGACGACCCCCTGCTCGTTGGTGATGGCCGGCTCGCGGACGTAGCGGCCCTGGCGCGGGACGGCCAGCCGCTCCCAGCCCTGCAGCAGCGCCTCCAGCCCCGCGCTCAGCGGCTCGCCCCGCATCGGGATGCCGTGGCCGGTGGCCGCCAGTGCGGGTCGCAGGCGGGCCAGCGTCTCCACCGACTCGCGGGCGGCGTGCCAGTCCGTCGTGTAGTACGCCGGCGGGCGGCTGACCTGCTGCCGGCGCGCGAGGACCGCCAGCGCCGACTCCTGCACGGTGGTGACGAAGGCATCGCCCGCGATCAGCGCGCGGTCGGCATCCCGGAACAGCGAGACGTGGCCGGCGGAGTGTCCGGGCGTGTGGATCCACCGCCAGCCGGGCATCGCGGGCGGCTCGCCTGCCGGAAGCGGGCGGACGCGGTCGCCCAGGTCGACCGGCCCCCGAGGGTAGAGCCGCGACAGGAAGGCCATCGCCCCGCCCCCCACGGCGGGATCGGGCGGCGGGTAGGCGGATCGTCCGGTGAGGAACGGCATCTCGAGAGGATGCGCGTACACGGGCACGTCCCAGCGCCCGGCCAGCTCGGGCAGCGTCCCCACGTGATCGAAGTGGCCGTGCGTCAAGATGATGGCGGCCGGCCGGGACGTCGGGCCGAAGCGCTCCGCCGCCGCCCGGAGGATGGCGCCCGTGGAGAACCGCAGGCCCGCGTCCACCAGGACCCAGGACCGATCCGGGGCCCCCGGCCCGCCGACGAGGTAGACATTCACGATGGAGAGCGGCAGGCAGGCCACCCCCGGCGCCACCTCCCGGGCGGACCCGCCGCGCGCGACGCCTTGGACCGCGGACGGCACCTGCTGGATCTTCTCCACGGCTCCCCTCCCCCTGGATGCTTGGATCCAATGCCAAGGCCGGCGTGCACGCCCTCAGCAAGCCCGATGCCATCGGCGGGAGGCGCGAGGGGCGCGGGCGCGGGCCGCGTCCTCCGCGGCCTGGCTGAGATCCCGGGCCCCTCGACCAGCGCACGAGAAGAGACTCGCGGGTGCACTTCTTACACGGCAACGAGCAGGAACGATCGGCAGGGGGGATCAGGGAAGGCTGATGGAGTGCAGCCCGAGGAACGGGGCGGAGGAGACCGCCTGGCCGGCCGGCGTGTGGAGGAAGTCGCCGTGGTCCCAGGGGCCGTGCGCGAGGCGCCGGAGGTAGTCCAGGGAGCCGGGGATCTCCGCGTACTCCAGGCCGAACGTCCCGGCAAACTCGCGGGCATGCGCGCGGCCGATTTCTACGTCCCCCGCGCCGTGGAGGATGAGCGCGACCCGCTTGTAGTGCTTCAGGCACTCCTGCGCGATGTACCGCGCGTCCTCCTCGCCGTACTTCGGCAGGTACTCTTCCTTGTACGCGGTGAGGGAGGTGCGTCCGTACTTCGCCCATCCGGGCGTGATGTAGTACGTGCCCGCGCAGGCCTCCACCTCGGCCTCGTACCGCTCGCGCGAGCCGAGGAGCAGCGCGATGCAGTCGTGCACGCGCGGGAGGATGATGGGGGCGCTCCGCGCCGCGACGCCGACGACCCCGTTGCTGCACAGGCCGTAACCGAGGAGGACCGCGTCCGCCTCGGCCGGGGCGCCGTCGATCGCCTCCTGGATGGCGGCCGGCATCTTGCCCGGCGTGCGATGCAAGCCCTGGGGCAGATACGCCCGGGTCACGTGCGGCGGCGAGACGGCCTCGAACTCGTCGCGGAAGACTTCGCAGGCGATGAGATGAGGCCGGGCCGCGCTGCTTGAGGACATCACTCTTCCCGCTGAGCGAACCCGTAACCCGTAACGCGTAACTGAGAACCGGACCGAGTTCTTTCCGAGTTACGTGTTACGCGTTACGGGTTACGCCAGGCCCAAGAGGACCTTGGCCTTGTCCACCGCCACCGCCGCGCTCTCCCCGTAGCCGTCGGCGCCGATCTCGTCCGCGAACGACTGGGTCACCGGGGCGCCGCCCACCATCACCTTCACCCGGGGGCGAAGCTGCGCCTTGTCCAGCGCCTGCAGGACCTCCTTCATGCCCAGCATGGTGGTCGTGAGCAGCGTCGAGATGCCGACGAGCTGCGCGTTCGTGTCCTTCACCGCCTGGACGAACTTATCCGCCGGCACGTCGGCGCCCAGGTCCACCACCTCGAACCCGGCCCCTTCCCACATCATGCCGACCAGGTTCTTCCCGATGTCGTGCAGGTCGCCGCGCACCGTGCCGAGCACGGCCAGGCCGACCGGCTTGGCGCCGGTCTGGGCCAGGAGCGGCTTCAGCATGGCCAGCGACTTCTTCATGGCGCGGGCGGCCACCAGCACCTCGGGCACGTACACCTCGTTGCAGCGGAACTTCTCGCCCACCACGTCCATGCCGGCGATCAGCCCTTCGGTCAGGATCTTCTGGGGCGCGTGACCGGCCTTGATGGCGACCTCCGTGAGGATGGTGCAGCCCTTCACGTCCCCCGCGATCACGGCGTCCTTGAGTGCGGTCAGATCCATGACGTCCCCCTTCGGCGATGCGTCCTCGAACCTGGAATGCCGAGCACTATCGTTCAGCAGGGCGAAGAGGCCTAGGCCCAATCTCACATTGACTGCCGGACCGAACCACAGCCCGCCCGGCGCCCATTTGATCGCACGGGTTCCGCGCTTTGTCAATCCGCCGCGGGCGCGACGGGCAGCTCGGGCGCGCGGGGTTGTCCGGAGATGCATCCAAGGGCCCACTTCGGGCTGCCTTTTTCGAACGTCTGCCGTATCGTCGCCGATGCCCATTTCCCGGAGGGTCCCGATGGCGCTGCCCCTGCTCGCTCGCGTCACCCAGCAGTTCGACCGCACGCGCCTCGCCGACCCCAGCGGCGCGGTGGCCGCCGGGCTGCGCGCCACGCTGGCCGGCAAGCTGCGGCCCGGCGCGCAGGTGGCCATCACCGCGGGGAGCCGCGGCATCCAGAACCTGGTCGCCATGACCCGGGCCGCGGTGGACACCGTGAAGGCGCTGGGCGCGGAGCCCTTCATCGTGCCCGCCATGGGCAGCCACGGGGGCGCCACCGGCGAGGGGCAGAAGGCGCTGCTGGCCGACCTCGGCATCTCGGAGGCCAGCATGGGCTGCCCCGTGCGGTCCTCGGTGGCCGTCGAGGAGATCGGCCGGACGCCCGGCGGTGTGCCCGTGTACCTGGACCGCCACGCCCTCCATGCGGACGGCATCATCGCCATCAACCGGGTCAAGCTTCACACCATCTTCCGCGGCGACGTGGAGAGCGGCCTGTGCAAGATCCTGGCGGTGGGGCTGGGGAAGCACAAGGGCGCGCAGCAGATCCACAAGATCGGCGTGGCGTCCATCGTGGTGGAGAGCGCGCGCGTCATCCTGGCCAAGGCGCCCGTCATCGCGGGGGTGGCGGTGCTGGAGAACTCGCTGGACGAGACCATGGAGGTGCACGTCGTCCCGCCGGCCGCCTTCGAGGCCACGGACGTCGCGCTCCTGAAGCGCTGCTGGAGGCTCCTGCCCCGCGTTCCGTTCGACCCGCTCGACGTCCTGGTGGTGGACGAGATGGGGAAGAACATCAGCGGGACGGGCATGGATACGAACGTCATCGGCGTGGGCGGGCGCGTCGGCGGCAAGATGATGCCCGGCACGCCCTTCGTCTCCACGGTGGTCGCGCTGGGCCTCACCGCCGAGACGCACGGCAACGCCAACGGCATCGGGCTGGCGGATCTCACGACCCGGCGGCTGGTGAACTCCATCGACTACAAGTCCACCTACACGAACGTCATCACCACGCGCCTCTGGGCCGGCGGGCGCCTGCCGCTCGTCTTCGAGACCGACCGGGAGGCGATCCAGGTGGCCGTCGGCGACACGCCGCTGTCCGAGCTGCGGTTCGTCCGGATCCCGAACACGCTGCACCTGGAGGCGCTGGAGATCTCGGAGGCCCTGCTGCCGGAGGCCGAGAAGCTGGGACTCCCGGTCGTGCGGCCCCCCCGCCCGCTGGAGTTCGACGCGGACGGCCGCATCCGGCCATTTTAGATTGAAGATTTCAGATTTTCACAGCCGGGGTTGTCGAATCTGCAATCTGAAATCCCTGGAGCGGATATGAAGAACGTCGTGATCTCCGTGAACGACAAGCTGTGCAAGGGGGCCGACGGCTGCGGGATCTGCCTGGCCCTCTGCCCCAAGGACGTCTTCACCATCGCCGAGCGCCTCACCGCGCGGGGGGTGCGCCTGCCCGTGGTGGAGAAGGTGACCGCCTGCACCAACTGCGGCAACTGCATGATCTACTGCCCGGACATGGCGATCGTGGTGCGACTGGACGAGCTGCCCGAGGCGGTGACGGCTCTCGGGAATGACAAATGACCAAGGACCACACCCCAATGAAAAGCCACGGTCCTTCATTGGTCATTGGAAATTGGCCATTGGGATTGCACGGAGTGCCCCATGCCTGAGCCTGCAGTCCTGACCGGACGCCATTTCATGATGGGCAACCACGCCGCCGCCGAGGGGGCCCTGGCCGCGGGCTGCCGCTTCGCGGCGGGCTACCCCATCACGCCCGCCACCGAGGTGGCCGAGCGGCTGGCCGAGCGGCTCCCCGCGGTCGGCGGCACGTTCCTCCAGATGGAGGACGAGATCGCCTCCATGGCGGCCATCGTGGGCGCCTCCTGGGGCGGCCTGAAGTCCCTCACCGCCACCTCGGGGCCGGGCGTCAGCCTGATGCTGGAGAACCTCGGCTTCGCGGTCGGCACGGAGACGCCCTGCGTGATCGTGAACGTCATGCGGGGCGGGCCCACCACGGGCATCCCGACCGTGGAGCTGCAGGGCGACGTGATCCAGCCGCGGCGCGGCTCCCACGGCGACTACCAGATCATCGCGCTGGCCCCCAGCTCCGTGCAGGAGTGCTTCGACCACACGGTGGCGGCCTTCAACCTGGCGGAGCGGTTCCGCACCCCGGTCTTCGTCCTGATGGACGCCTTCGTGGGGCACATGCGCGAGGAGCTGATCATCCCCGAGCCGGCCCGCATCCCGATCGCCGAGCGGAAGGTCTTCCCGAGGGGCGCGGACCTGGAGTCGCTCCCGGGGTTCCTGGACGAGGACGTGGCCCCCATGCCGGTGTTCGGGGAGGGCCACCGGGCCCACGTGACCAGCTCCTGCCACGACGCCTACGGCCGGCGGAACGTGATCGACGCGGCCGCCCTGGACGTCTTCGCCAAGAAGCTGAACGACAAGATCGCCCGGCACCGGGACGAGATCGTGCGCGTGGCCGCGGATGCGGACGGCGCCGACGTCGTGCTGGTGGGGTACGGCTCCATCTTCCGGTGCGCGCAGGCCGCGGTGGAGGCCGGGCGGGCCGAGGGCCTCCCGCTCGGCTGGCTGAAGCTGGAGACCCTCTGGCCCTTCCCCGACCAGGAGATCGCCGCCGTGGCGGCGCGGGCCAAGCACCTGATCGTGCTGGAGAACAACCTCGGCCAGCTCGTCCACTACGTGCAGGCGGCCGCGGCGGGGAAGGCGCCCGTCAGCTTCCTGGGGCCGCGGGTCCTGGGCGAGATGCACGAGATCGAGGACGTCTTGAAGGCGGTGAGAGAGGTGCGGGCATGAGCCTGGCGACATACGAGCACCCGCTGGCGAAGTACATCCGGCCCTCGGCCAAGAGCACGGCGAACTGCCCGGGCTGCGGCAACGGCATCCTGGCCCAGGCCATCCTGCAGGCCATCCACGAGCTCGGCCTCAGCCTGGACGACTTCGTCTTCGTCTCCGGCATCGGCTGCTCGGCCTGGATCCCGAGCCCCAGCTTCTACGCCGACGTGCTGCACACCACGCACGGCCGCCCCATCGCCTTCGCCACCGGGATCAAGGCGGCGCTGCCCGGCAAGCGCGTGATGGTGGTGAGCGGCGACGGCGACCTCACCGCCATCGGCGGCAACCACCTGATCCACGCGGCGCGGCGCAACATCGCCATGACGGTCTTCTGCGTGAACAACGGGATCTACGGCATGACGGGCGGGCAGGTGGCGCCCACGACGCCCCTCGGGCTGCGCACCGTGACCACGCCCTTCGGCAACGCCGAGAACCCCTTCGACATCTGCAAGCTGGTGGAGGGCGCCGGCGCATCCTTCGTGGCCCGCTGGACCACCTACCACCCGCGGAGCATCGTGAAGACGGCCAAGAAGGCGATCCAGAAGAAGGGCTTCGCCTTCGTGGAGGTCGTGTCCCAGTGCCCGGTGGAGTTCGGCCGGAAGACCGGCATGGGCAACAGCGTCCAGATGCTGGAGTACTACAAGAAGAACTCGGTCTCCATCGCCCGCGCGAAGACGATGGCCCCCGCGGAGCTGGCCGGCAAGATCGTGGTGGGCGAGTTCCTGGACGTGGAGAAGCCCGAGCTGATCGAGACGCTCGCCGCCATGCGGGCGAAGGCGATGGGCAAGGCTTGAACCGCAGAGACGCTGGAGCGCAGCGGGACGCAGACGGCCACCAAGCAAGGGCGGTGCGAGCTTGGTCGTGACATTCGGGAATTCTCTGCGCGCTCTGCGCCTCTGCGGTTCACGTCTTCGGAGGGTCCTGTGAAGCGGACGGAGATTCGGTTTGCGGGGTTCGGAGGCCAGGGCGTGGTCCTGGCCGGGGTGCTCCTCGGCACGGCGGCCGCCGTGACGGATGGCCGGCGCGCGGTGCAGACGCAGTCTTACGGCGCCGCGGCCCGGGGCGGCGGGGCGCGCTCCGAGGTGGTGCTCTCGGACCAGGCCGTCGTCTACCCCCGCGTGACCCACCCGGACATCCTGGTCGCCATGTCCGAGGAGGCCATGAAGAAGTACGGCGGCGACATGCGGCCCGGCGCGCTGCTCCTTATTGACAGCGACCTCGTGAAGGAGGTCGGGCGCACGGACATCCGCCTGGTGGGCGTGCCCGTCTCCAACCTGGCGACCCAGGAGCTCGGCCGCACCATCGTCGCCAACATCGTCATGCTGGGCGTGCTGGTGGCCAAGACGGGGGTCGTGAGCGTGGAGGGCATGGAGCAGGCCATCCGCATGCACGTGCCGCCCAAGACCGTGGAACTCAACCTGAAGGCCTTCCGACGCGGGCTGGAGCTGGGCCGGTCCGTCCCCGTCCAGGAGCCGGTGAGCCATGCGACTGCATGAACACGAGGCGGCCAGCCTCTTCCGCCAGGCGGGCGTGCCCGTCCCGCCCTTCGCCGTCGCCGCGACGCCCGAGCAGGCCGTGGCGGCCGCCGAGACGGTCGGCCTGCCGGCCGTCATCAAGGCGCAGGTCCTGGTCGGGTCCCGGGGCAAGGGCGGCGGCATCGCCTTCGCCGCGACCGCCGAGGAGGTTCGCCAGAAGAGCGCGGCCCTGCTGGGCAGCACGATCCGCGGCTTCGCCGTCGGCGCGGTGATGGTGGCCCGCAAGGTCTCCATAGCCCGCGAGCTCTACGTGGGCGTCACGATCGACCCGGCCGCCGGCGGCATCAGCGTGCTGCTCAGCACGGCGGGCGGCGTGGAGGTCGAGAAGACCGCGCGGGAAGCGCCGGAGGCGCTCTTCCGGCGGACGGTGCTGCCGCCGGGCGAGTTGCTGGGCCACCAGGCGCGCGCGCTGGCCAAGGAGGCCGGCTTCGGCGGCGACCTGATGGTGAAGATCGCGGACGTGCTGGTCGCGCTCTTCCGCGTGTTCCGGCGCATGGACGGCATGATCGCGGAGGTGAACCCGCTGGTCGTGACCCCCGGGGGCGAGGTCTGTGCCGTGGACGCCGTCCTGGAGGTGGACGATTCCGCCCTGTTCCGCCACCCGGAGCTTCCGGCCGACACCCTCGACCGCATCGAGCACCCGCTGGAGCGGGCGGCCAAGAAGATCGGCGTCTCTTACGTGGACCTGGCCGGCGACATCGGCATCATCGCCAGCGGCGCGGGCCTCGGCATGGCCACCATGGACATCGTGGGCCAGCGCCTGCGGCCGGCGAACTTCCTGGAGACGGGCGGCGGCATCACCGAGGACCTCATGTACAAGACCACGAACCTGGTCCTCGACAAGCCGGGCCTGAAGGGCCTGCTCATCAACCTGTACGGCGGGATCAACCCCATCCACGAGGGCGCCAAGGGTATCGTCAAGGCGCTGAAGGAGCGCGGCACGACGATCCCCGTAGTGGCGAAGGCCCTGGGCAACCGCCAGGAAGAGACCTGGGCGACCCTCCGCCAGGCCGGCGTGATCATCGTGACCGACATCACGACGGAGGCGGCGGTGGACGCCATGTGCGAGGCGCTGGGCAAATAGGTCCGACGTCCCCCGTCCACGGTCCACCGTCCCGGGACTTCGACCTTGGACGTTGGACCTTGGACGTTGGACTCCCGAAGGGACGCCAAATGAGCATCCTCCTGAACAAGAACACCCGGGTCCTGGTCCAGGGCATCACCGGCAAGATCGGGCGCGCGCAGACGAAGTGGATGCTGGAGTACGGCACGCGCATCGTGGCCGGCGTGACGCCCGGGCGGGGCGGCGAGGCCGTGGAGGGCGTGCCCGTCTTCGACAGCGTGGCCGACGCGGTGCGCGAGACCGGGGCCGAGGCGTCCGTGTTCTTCGTCCCCGCCCGCTCCGTGAAGGACACGGTCTTCGAGACGCTGGAGGCCGGCATCCGGCTGGTCGTGGTGGTGACGGAGCACGTGCCGGTCCACGACACCATGGCCATGAAGGCGGAGGCCAAGCGGCTCGGCGCCACGCTCCTCGGGCCAACCACGCCCGGCATCCTGACCGTGGGCGAGGCCAAGATGGGCATCATCCCGGGGAACCTCTTCCCCAGGCAGCCGGGCCGCGCCGGCGTCATCTCGCGGAGCGGCACGCTGTCCTACGAGGTGGGCGGCATCCTGGCGCAGGCGGGCCTCGCGCCGAGCACCGTGGTCGGCATGGGCGCCGACCCGGTCGTCCTCACCGACCTCCCCGATCTGCTGCGCCTCTTCGCCGCCGACCCGGACACCGACCTCGTCACCGTCGTGGGCGAGGTGGGCGGCGTGCAGGAAGAGCTGGCCGCCCACTACATCAGCCGGGAGCTGAAGAAGCCGGTGATCGCCTACATCGCGGGCCGCCATACGCCCGAGGGCAAGCGCATGGGCCACGCCGGCGCGATCGTGCAGCGGGGCATGGGCAGCGTGGAGAGCAAGCTGGGCGCGCTGGAGACGGCGGGGGCCGCCATCGCCCGCACGCCGGCAGAGATCGGGACCCTGGCTCGCGCGTTGACCCGGAGGTAATGCCGCAGACTCCCCTCGAGACGGCCAGCGAGAGACAGCTCTCCTGGCCGTCGCGCTTTCCGGCCAGCGCACCGAGACTCGTAGAGCCGCGAGACGCCCTTTACGTTCGCCCCGAGCGTAACGAAGCGGAGTCGAGGGGGGCCGCCCGAGAGGAACTGCAGGAAGGCCGGACGGCCTGCGGAGGTCGCATGGAGCCTGCCGGTATCGTGGCAGCCAAAGCGGATCTTCGACGGACACTCCTCGCCGCGCGCCAGGCCCGGCCGCGCGCCGACTGGGAGCGGGACGGGCAGCGGCTGGCGGAGCAGGCTCTTGCCGCGCTCCCCCAAGCCGCGCGCACCGTCACGCTCTACGTTCCGGTGGGCACCGAGCCGGACACGCGGCCGCTGCTCGATGCGCTCCGGGCTCGGGGCATCCGCGTGATCCTGCCCATCCTCCTGCCCGACAACGACCTCGATTGGGCGATCTACGAAGGCTGGGAGGCACTCCTCCCGGCGCGCTGGGGCCTGCGAGAGCCGGCGGGGCGGCGGCTCGGCGTTGAGGCCGTGCGCGAGGCCGACCTCGTGCTCGTCCCGGCGCTCGCCGTGGACCGCGCCGGCCACCGTCTGGGCCGTGGCGGCGGCTCCTACGACCGCGTCCTGGCCCGCGCCGACCGGCGGCGAGCCGTGGCCGTCGTCTACGACGACGAGGTCCTGGACGAGATCCCCAGCGAGCCCCACGACCGCCGGGTCGGCGCCATCCTCACGCCGTCCGGCCTGATCCACTGCCGCGCGTAATCATCCCCTTCGTCCTGTTCGTGCTCCGCTCGTTTTCGTTGTTCCCCCGCCCCAGTCATCCTCCCCTCGCCCCCTGCAGGGGGAGAGGGGAAGGGTGAGGGGGCGCGATGCATTGATCCAGATCAAGGCCCCGGCCCGCTGGCCCCGGCATACTGGCCCAGGCAGGGAGGGGATCCGTGCGCGCTCCAGCCGGAGGACGGGCGGAGAGCGCTGAACCACGTCACCGGAGGTATGGCTGATGTTCTGCGATCAGTGCGAGCAGGCGAGAGGCGGGATAGGGTGTAGCAGCATGGGGATGTGCGGGAAGGATCCCGACGTCCACTCCCTGCAGGAGACGCTGCTGTACGGGGTGAAGGGGCTGGCGGCCTACGCGCACCACGCGCGCCGGCTGGGCGCCACCGACGAATCGGTGAGCGCGTTCATCGAGGACGCGCTCTTCGCCACGCTGACGAACGTGAACTTCGACCTGCAGAGCCACCTGGAGCTGGTCCTGGAGTGCGGGCGGAAGAACCTGCGCGTGATGCAGCTCCTGGACGAGGCGCACACCCGGCGCTTCGGTGCGCCTTCGCCGGCGCAGGTGTTCGAGGGCATGCGGCCGGGCCCCGGGATCCTGGTCACCGGCCACGACCTCCTCGACCTCTCGGACCTGCTCGCGCAGACCGCGGGGCAGGGCGTCAACGTCTACACCCACGGCGAGATGCTCCCCGCGCACATGTACCCCGAGCTGCGCAGGCACGCCCACCTGGCGGGGCACTACGGCGGCGCGTGGCAGCGGCAGTACGAGGAGTTCCCGCGGTTCCCCGGCGCCATCCTGGCCACGACCAACTGCGTCCTCATCCCGCAGAACGGCTACGGCAGCCGGCTGTTCTCCACGCGGGTGACGGCCGTGCCGGGCGGCACCCGGGTGCAGGGCAACGACTTCGCGCCCCTCATCGCCAGGGCCAGGGCCTGTCCGCCGCTCCCCGCCGGCCCGGGCAAGACCACGACCATCGGCTTCCACCACACGGTCCTGCTCGGCCTGGCGGACAAGATCGTGGCCGCGGTGCAGAGCGGCAAGCTGCGGCACTTCTTCCTGATCGGCGGCTGCGACGGGACCGAGCCCGGGCGGAACTACTACACGGAGCTGGCCCGCCTCACGCCCAAGGACTCCCTGATCCTGACACTGGGCTGCGGCAAGTACCGCATCCGCGAGGAAGACCTGGGGGCCTTCGACCTGGACGGCGTCGGCCCCATCCCCCGCCTGCTGGACATGGGCCAGTGCAACGACGCCTACGGGGCGATCCAGGTGGCGGCGGGCCTGGCGAAGGCGTTCGGCTGCGGCGTGAACGACCTGCCGCTCACCATCGTCCTGTCCTGGTTCGAGCAGAAGGCCGTGGCCGTGCTGCTCACCCTGCTGGCCCTGGGCGTGAAGGGCATCCGCATCGGCCCGCAGCCGCCGGCGTTCGTCTCGCCCAACGTGATGCAGGTGCTGCAGGACCAGTTCGACCTGCGCCCCATCGGCGACCCCGAGGCCGACCTCCGCGCCGCCCTGCGCCGGTAGCCTCTCGTCCCTCCCGGAATCCCGGGCGGTCGCTGGCGGCCACAAAGCCGGCGACCGCCCTCCCCGCCGACTGGCGGCCCGCTCTCCCCGCACCCCTTGCGCGACTCTTGAGGCGTGGTAGGATGCTAGCCTGTTGACTAGTATCCGCCATCCAATCTCGGGGTGTTGTCGCAACACGAACCTCCTCCACGAAAGGTTCTGCTCCATGGGTCCCGTGTCTCCGACGTTGCTCAATCGGTTCGCCAGGCTTCCGCGGATCGCGGGCGAGGCCTGGCATGGCGGACTCGTCCGCCTGCCGAGCTGGGTGCTCGATAGCCCGGGCGGCAAGCCCTACCGGCCGTGGGCCGCGCTCTGGATCAGCGAGCGCACAGGCTTCATTCATTTGAAGACCCAGGAGGAAGGACAGGGACGCGACCCGGGTCTCGCCCTGGCCGCGCTCCTGGAATTCGGGCTGACCCGAAAGCTCGCGAACTGCCGACCCGAGCGCGTGCAGGTGACCGACGAGGCCACCGCCGAGTATCTGGCGCGGAATCTGGGCGACACGGGGATCCAGATTTCCGCCACCGCCAACCTCTCCGCGATCGACGAGTTGCTGCGGCGCTTCGCCGAGGACATGCACGGCGCGCCGCTGCCGCCGGACGCCCTGGATGCGCCGGGCGTGACGGTCGAGCGGATGCGCGCCTTTGCCGAGGCGGCGAAGGCCTTCTATGCGGCCGCGCCGTGGCGGCACCTGACCGACGAGGACCTGGTGCGCGTGGAGAGCCCCGAGGCGCCCCGCGGACTGGGATACCTCTCCGTGCTGGGCGGGGCCGGCTACACGTTCGGGCTCAGCTTCTACGAGCAGCCGGGCGAACTGGACGCCATCGCCGCCGCAGACGACCCGGCGGACGTCGCGGACGGGCCGGACCACTGGGCGCTCCTCTACGGACCGATCTCCGACCTGTCGCTGGGCGATGCGGACCTGTGGGAAGAGCAGCAATTTCCCGTCGCGGGAGACCAGGCCTATCCGCTGGCCGCCCGGCTGGGACCGAATGGCGTCCTGCGCCCCGATGCCGCAACGCTGGCCTACCTGGAAGCCCTGCTGCTCGCCCTCGCGGAGACGACCGAGGAGGAGATCGACCGGGGGCGCTGGAGCCGGCCGGTCCAGGCGCACGACGGGACGGTCACGGTCACGTTGTGCATCCCCGACCTGCTGGAGCCCCTGGACGCCCCGCCGAAGCCGCGGCCCGGGATGCCGGACCGGCGCGTCATGGAGCGGATGCTGATGGAGATGGAGCGCTTCGCCAGCCGCTCCAGCTTCAGGGACATCGACGAGGCGAATGCGGCGCTGCAGGAGAAGTTCTGTGGCCCGATGGACGCCATCCCCTCCACGGCGACCACGCCGCTGGAGAAGGCGCAGGACCTGATCTACCGCGCCTTCGACGCCCGGGGGCGGCGGAAGGTCCAGCTCGCGCGCAAGGCGCTGGAGCTCTCGCCGGACTGCGCCGACGCCTACGTGGTGCTGGCGGAGCAGACCGCCGACCCGCAGGCCGCCCGCGAGCTGTACGCCAAGGGCGTGGCCGCCGGTGAGCGGGCGCTGGGTCCCAAGGTCTTCGCGGAGTCCGCCGGCGAGTTCTGGGGCATCACCTCCACGCGGCCGTACATGCGGGCCCGCCTCGGCCTGGCCCGCTGCCTGGAGGACGCCGGGGAGGTGGACGACGCGATCGGGCACTACCAGGAGCTGCTGCGCTTGAATCCCGCCGACAACCAGGGGGTGCGCGACGTGCTCCTCCCCCTCCTGCTTCTCGAACGGCGGGACGCCGAGGCGGGCGCGCTGCTCGTGAAGTACCAGGACGACCCCCGGGCGTCGTGGCGCTACGGCTGGGCGCTCTGGACCTTCCGGCAGGAGCGCGATAGCCCCAGGGCGCGGGACTACCTGCGCCAGGCGTTGAAGGGCAACCGGCACGTCCCCGAGTACCTGCTCGGCGAGGCCGAGCTGCCCGAGGTCCCGCCCGCGGCATACAGGCCGGGGAGCGTGGAAGAGGCCGAGATCTGCGCCGAGGAGCTGCTGGACGCCTGGGAGGAGACACCCGGGGCGATGCGCTGGCTGATGGACCACCGCGGGACGCCGCGAAGGTCCCGCAAGCGGCGGAGGCGCTGATACGGGCTACACCGCCACCGGCCCCCTCACCCTTTCCCCGGGGGGCGAGCGTTCAAGGGCGGGCAGCAGCACCCCTGCGTCTCCGCGCGAGCAGGCAGCTTCCACGCGGGCGGGCCGGCCTCACGACTCCAGGAATCGGACCAGCCGTCCCACCTCCACCGCCTTGCCCGTCTTCGACGATTCCACGACGGCCAGGGTGAGGGCCAGGCTGCGGATGTGCTCGGCCACGTGGGTCTCGGGCTGGCGGCGCTCGCGGATGGCCGACAGGAACTCGCCGAGGGCGTGGCCCAGCTCCCCGCCGGCAATCGGCTCGGGCGGCAGGGTCCTGGTCTCCCCGCCCGCGACGAGCTGCACGTGGGAGTTCCCGTCCAGGCAGAGCGTTCCCTTCTCGCCGATCACGGTCACGATGCCCTCCTGCGGCGTCTCGAGCCCCAGGGACGCCATCGTGCCCCCGTAATCGATCACCGCCCCGCCCTGCATCTCCACGACGGCGGCCGCGGAGGGATTCCCCTCGAACCAGCTCCAGGACGGGCGGAAGCTCTTGCCGAGGACCGCGCGCGGCTCGTCCGCCAGCAGGTAGCGCATCATGTCGAAGTGGTGGATGGCGTAGTCGAGCAGGAACGGCTCCGCCATCCGCTCGCGCCAGCCGTCCACGGTCTTCCGGCGAAGCTGCTGGCGGCACTCCATCATGACGTGGCCCACGCGCCCGATCAGGCCGGCCCGGATCCCG
This sequence comes from Methylomirabilales bacterium (SeqCode), assembly GCA_041946635.1. GTDB lineage: Bacteria > Methylomirabilota > Methylomirabilia > Methylomirabilales > 2-02-FULL-66-22 > 2-02-FULL-66-22. The sequence continues at coordinate 19,192 of JBHGAX010000028.1, read as the reverse complement.
TGGCGAAGCGCCTGCACGTGCGGCCGCCAGCGGAAGTTCTGGTTCACCATCACGACCTGCCCCGCGTGCCGCCTCGTGGCGCTGTGCACCGTCCTGGCCGCCTTGAGATCCAGCGCGAGCGGCTTCTCCACCAGGACGTGCCAGCCGCCCTTCAGGGCTCGCACGGTCGCCTCGGGGTGCAGCGCCTGGGGGAGCGTGATCAGGACGGCCTCGGCCTTCCCCCGCTCCGCCGCCTGTTCCCAGCCCTCGTGGACGGTCGTTCCGCCGAGCCCCAGCTCGCCCAGCAGCTCGCTTGCGCGCTCCCGGGACCGGGACGCGATCCCCACCACCTCGCAGTCCTCTCGCGCCCGGATCGCCTCCAGCCACTTGCGGGTGAAGAACCCCGCCCCCCACACCATCACCTTGAGACCGCTCATGGTCCTCCCCCAGTGCGGAATGCGGAATGCCGAATGCGGAATGCCACGCCCGGCTTGCCACACAGAAGCACGTTGCCTCTTCGCCTCCGCGCCCCGTCGCCTCTGCGCCTTCTCCGGCGCGATCGCCCCTACCCCTTCACCGCCCCCGCGCCCCAGCCGCGGATCAGATACCGCTGCACCGTCACGAAGAAGATCAGCGCCGGAATCGTGATCATCATGCCGGCGGCCATGATGAGCCCCCAGTCGATCAGGGCGGAGTGGAAGAGATCCTGCACCCCGACCGGCAGGGTCTTGAGCTCATCCGACGAGATCAGGATCCTCGTGAAGATGTAGTCGTTCCAGGCCAGGATGAAGGTGAAGATGGAGGTGGCGATGATGCCCGGGAGGGCGAGCGGCAGGACGACGTAGGCCAGCGCCCGCACCCGCCCCGCCCCGTCCACGAGCGCCGCCTCCTCCAGCTCGACCGGGATGGTCTGGAAGAAGGCGCGCATCAGCCAGAGCGTGAACGGCAGGCAAAAGGATGTGAACGCGAGGACCAGGGCGAAGTGCGTGTTCTCGATCCCCACCTTCTTGACGAGGATGAAGAAGGGGATGACGACCATGATCGGGGCGAACATGTAGGTGCAGAGGATCAGCCCCGCGATCTTCTCGCGCCCCGGATACCGGTAGCGGGTGAGGCTGTAGGCGCCCGCCGCGCTCACCGCCATGGTGAGGAGCACCGCCAGCCCCGAGACGATGAGGCTGTTCCAGAAATAGGTGAGGAAGTTCGTGGCGGTGAACAGCCGCTGGAAGTTGTCCAGGGTGGGGGCGTCCGGCACGAAGGACGGCGGCTGCGCGAACACCTCCGCCGGCGGCTTCAGGGAGGTGGACACCATCCAGAAGAAGGGGAAGGCCGCCTGCAGCACGAGGAGGCCGGCCCCCAGGTAGATCGTCGCGCGCGCCGAGAGGCGGCGCGCCCTCCAGAGGTTCATCCGATGTCCGCCTCGTCCTTGAACAGGCCGAAGTACACCACGGTGCTCACGATCAGGATCGCGAACATGATGACCGCCAGGGCCGCGCCCAGCCCCGCCTGGTAGTAGGTCAGGGTGCGCATGTACGCGTACACCGGCAGCGTGCGGATGAAGCGGCCGGCGCCCGCCCCCTCGCCCATGAGCCAGACGGTGTCGAACTTGGTGAACATCCAGATGCTGCGGAGCAGGATCACGACGAAGAGGATCCCGCGAATTTGCGGGAGCGTGATGTGCACGAAGCGGCGAAGCGGGTTGGCGCCGTCCACCTTGGCGGCCTCGTACAGCTCCTCGGGGATGGTCTGGAGGCGGGCCAGGATCGCCAGCAGCACGAACGGGAAGAACTGCCAGACGCTCATGAGAATGAGCGACAGCATGATGTGGTCGGTGCCCAGCCAGCTCACGGGGTCGCGGATGATGCCCAGCGCCATCAGGAAGTGGTTCACCACCCCGTACGTGTCGTTCAGCAGCCACTTCCACAGGATGACGGCCACGATGGTGGGAATCATGTAGGGGAAGAGGACGATGCCCCGCACCAGGCTCCGCCCCAGGAAGGTCTCGTTCAGGACGAGGGCGGCGCCCACGCCCAGGACGATCTGCAGCAGGATCGTCCAGAAGGAATAGACGCTGCCCAGCCACAGGCTCGTCCAGAACTCCTCGTCTCCCCAGAGATACCGGTAGTTCTCCAGGCCGATGAAGCGCTCCTGCGGGAAGAAGGAGTGCTTGTCCAGGAGGCTCAGCCAGAGGGAGTAGGCCACCGGGTACAGCGTGAGCGACAGGATCAGGACCAGGGCGGGCGCGATCGTGAGCAGGCCGATGACCTTCTCGCGCCGCCACCAGCGCGGCGAGGCGGCCGAGACGGCCATCAGGAGCGGGTGCCCCGCGGGGGACGGCTTGGAAGCGGCCGCCCCCGCGGGGTGTGCCTCGGGCTCGGGACGGGACGACACGGAGGCCTCCCGGCTCAGCCTACCATCGCTTGTGCCCGAGCTTGGTGATCAGCTCTTCGGCGCGGGCCTGGGCCTTGGCGGCCGCCTGCGCCGAGGGCATGCCCTTCACCGCGTCGGTGACCATGTCGGGGACGATGCCCGACCCCAGGATCTCCAGGCCGAAGGGCAGCCGCAGATCGTCCCACTCCACGATCAGGGTGGGCTTGGCCCGCCCGGACTCGAAGTAGGCGTACTGCATGTCCTGCCACTCCTTCCACTTCCGCACCATGTCGTTGGCCTGGTAGGCGACGCTCTTCCGCACGGACTTCAGCGTCGGCAGCAGGTGGATCGGCACGGTGTGCAGGTACTTGATGTAGTTGTCCTCCTTGAAGAAGAACTTCAGGAACTCCGCCGCCTCGCTCGGGTACCTCGAGTTCTTGAAGATCATCCAGGGCTCCGCGTCGATCTGCGCCGCGGTCTCCTTGCCCGACGGCCCGCGCGGCTTGGTCATCACGCCGAAGTGCTCGGGGTTCGCCATCTCCTTGGGCGCGTACTTCTCGATGTAGCCCGCCCCGCGCCCGTATCCCTGGTACAGGATGGCCGCCTTCCCCGTGGCCAGGTTGGCAAAGGTGTCCAGGTAGCCGTGGCCCAGCCAGCCGGGCGGCAGCACCGTCGCGGTGAGCCTCTTGTAGAAGTCGAGCACCTCGATCACCGGCTTCTCCGTGAAGGTCGGCCGGCCCGTCTGCACGTCGAAGAGCCGCCCGCCGTTGGCCTTGGTCAGCTCGCCGAAGCCGATGTTGATGAACAGGCCCACGCCCGTCATGGAGAGCCCGTAGCGCGTCACCCGGCCCGAGGCGTCCCGCTCCGTCATGGCCTCGGCCATCTTGAGGAAGTCGTCCCAGGTCTCCGGCGGCTTCAGCCCCTTCTGCCGGAACACGTCCTTGCGGTAGATGAGGAGCGAGGTCGCCGCGGAGTGCGGGATGCCGTAGTACTTGCCGTCGTGCAGGCACTGCCGCCGCACGGCCTCCCAGATGTTGTCCCGGCCGATGGCCTCGGCGATGTCCTCCTGGTCGCGCAGCAGCCCCTTGGCGTAGAAGGACGCGCAGGTCACCGCCTGGCCGTGGCTCGCCTCGGGCGGCGCGCCCGCGGCCAGGGCGGCGGTCAGCTTCGCCTCCAGGTCGCCCCACGCCATGGCCTCCTGCCGGACGCTGATGTCGGGATGGAGCTTCTCGAAGTCGGTGATGATCTGCTGGAAGGCCTGGACGGAGAGGGGCTCCGTCTCCGTGTGCCAGATGCGGACGACCTTCTTCTCGCCCGCCCACCCGGCCGCCGCCAGCACCAGCACGAGCACGCTTGCACCCAGCCCCACCCATCGCCTCATGCCCCACCTCCTCCCCGGATTCCCGGGGCTCCGGCTTGCCATGTGAGACTCCGGCTGCTCACACGTGCCCAGATGCCCTCGGCTTGCCCGTTCCGCGTTCGGCGTTTCGCGTCGCACGTTCAACACGGAACGCGGAACGTTCAACGTGAAGGCAGATGGGCCTCGTTCCGCCGTCGGCTCAGCGCGGGTCACGATCGGCGAAGAGGATCCCCCCGCGGCCCCAGTCGCTTCGCGGCACGTCCTCGAAGATCACGTGCACGCCCTCCAGGGGCGTCTTGGCGATCCGCGAGACGGCCTCGCTGATGACGGCGGTCAGCTCCCGCTTCTGGTCCAGCGTCCGACCCTCCAGGAGTCGAATCGTGACGACCGGCATCCGCGCACCCGCGCCAGCTCCGCCAGCAGGGCCCGACGGCTCTTGAGGGTCCGGTCCGTGAGGGTCTCCAGGCGGCGGCCGGCCAGCCGCCGCGACAGCTCGCCCGGCGGGAGCGCCGCCAGCAGGACCTTGCCCGTCGAGGTGGCGTGCGCGGACACGCCGCCGATGCGCACGTGGATGGCCAGCGGCCGGGCGCTCTGGACGAGATGAACGCTGACCGTTCGGAACCCGTCCAGCACGCCGAGGTTCACCGTCTCCCCGGTCTCGGACCGCAGCCGCTCCATCACCGGCTGCGCCACCTCGCGGAGGCCGAAACGGTCGGCGGCCCGGCTGCCGACGGCGAAGAGGCGGTAGGTGAGCTGGTAGCGGTCGCTGTCGGCGGCCTTCTCGACGTACCCGCGGCGCACCAGTGCGTTGAGAAGCCGGTAGACCGACCCCTTGCTGAGGCCGAGCTTCTTGGCGAGCTCGCTGACGCCGATCTGCGGGATGCTGGCGAGGGTCTCGAGGATGGAGAGGGCGCCGTCCACGGCAGGGGCGGAATAGGCAGGTCGCGGCATGGGACCCTCGTTCCGCTGGTGAAACGCCGTTTACTATATGTGAATCCGGTGCGTGCGGTCAAGAGGAAGCTGGGCGGCGCGCGGCCCCGGTCCCCGCAGAACGGACCGTCCATACCCGGGGCGGTCCTGCATTCCATCCTTGACGGACGCGCGGCCGCTGCCCTAGAAATGAGGCTATTCTCAGCCAGCTGTTCCGACGGAGGGTCCCATGGCCGGTGCCCCGTCCCTCGCCACCCGCTTTGCCGAGCAGGTCGCGGCGTTCCGCCTGAAGGACGTGCCCGCCGGGGTCGTGGCCCACGCCCGGTTGATTCTCCTGGATACGCTGGGCGCCATGCTGGCCGCCTCCAACCGCAAGTACTCCGCCAGCCGGATCCTCTTCGACTTTGCGGACCGGCTGGGCGGCCGGCCTGAATCCAGCCTCATCGGCCAGCGCCGGAAGACCTCCTGCGTCACCGCGGCGCTGGTGAACGGCACGCTGGGCTACTACTGCGACATCGAGCCCCACCACGTGGGCGGCATCCTGCACGCGCCCGCCGTGATGGTGCCCACGGCGCTGGCCGTCGGCGAGAAGGAGCGCGTGACCGGGGCGCGCTTCCTGGAAGCCATGATCCTCGGCATCGAGGTCACGTGCCGCGTGAGCTATGCCCTGAACCCGACGGCCCTGTACAACCGCGGATTCCACCCGAGCGCGATCTGCGGCGCATTCGGCGCGGCCGCGGCTGCCGGCCGCCTGTTCCGGCTCCCCGCACCGCGCATGGCCATCGCCCTCGGCCTCGCCATGCAGCAGGCCTGCGGCCTCCTGGCCTGGGCCAGCGACCAGACGGAGAACTCCCGCCCCTTCAACCCCGGCCTGGCTGCCAGGAACGGGACCACGGCCGCCTGCCTCGCGTCGCTGGGGTTCGGCGGGCCGCCCGACCCCTTCGAGGGCAAGTACGACGTGTTCACCGCCTTCTCCGGCGACCGCCGCCCCGACGCGCTCCTGGCCGACTGGGGCAGGCGCTACTACCTGCCGGAGTTCGCCTACAAGCGCTACTCGAGCTGCTCCTTCACGCATCCCGGCCTGGATGCGCTGCTGGAACTGGCGCAGCGGCACGCCCTGCAGGCGGCCGACGTCGAGCAGATCGCGCTCCGGTTCCCGAAGGCCGGCGCGCACATGATCGACAACAACGCGCTGAAGTCGCACTGCGCGCAGTACATCCTGCCGGTGGGGCTGGTGTTCGGGCGGGTCATGATCGACGACATCCTGGAGGACCGCCTGCGGCATCCCGAGGTGGCCCGGCTCCGGACAAACACCACGCTCGTGGCGGACCCCGCCCTGGACGAGGGCTGGCCCGAGACGTACGCGTCGGTGGTCGAGCTGCGGACGAAGGACGGGCGGGAGCTGTCCCTGCGGGTGGATCACGCCAGGGGCACGATGCAGAACCCGCTCACCCCCGAGGAGATCCACGCCAAGTATCTCTCGCTGGCCACGACCGTGACGCCCGTCCGCCACGCGGAGGCGATCGCGAGGGTCGTGCGGCGGATCGAGCGGGCGCCGGAGATAGCGGCGCTGGCGGATGCGCTGCGGTCTCTCGGCCGCGGCGGCGCGGCCGGCGCGGGGCCCACGGCTCGATCCCGCCGGCCCGCGGAGACTGGAAAGGCGCCACGCAGGACACGCTAGAGAGCAGGGAGGGGGGAACATGGCGACGACGCGAAAAGGTGAGGGAGTGCTGGCGAGCAGGCGGCGAGTGCTGGGCGCGCTGGGGGCCGGCGCCCTCCTCATCCCGGGCGCGGTCGGAACCAGGAAGGCCGCGGCCGCCACGCCGGCGGAGACGACCCTCGATCGGATCAAGCGGTCGGGGGTGTTCAACCTCGGCGTCCGGGAGGCCGATCCCCCGTATGGCTTTTTGGACCAGGGCAAGCACGTCGGCTTCTCGACGGAGATTGCCCAGAAGGCCCACGAGCGCCTGGAGAAGGAGCTCAAGACCTCGCTCAAGATCAACTACGTGGCGGTCACCGGCCGGACGCGGATCCCCCTCCTCCTGAACGGCACCATCGACCTGGAAGCGGGCGCCACGGTCATCACCAAGGAGCGGGTGAAGGTGGTGGACTTCTCCGCGCCGTTCTTCCTGACCGCCTCCTACTTGATCGTGCCGGCCGACGGCCCCGTGCGCCGCACGGCGGACCTGTCCGGGAAGCGCATGGGCGGGCCGCGGGGCGGCCTGCAGGAGACGCTCTTCACCCGGAAGCTGCAGGCGCAGGGGATGTTCAAGGCCCCCGTGCGCTACATCGGGTTCGAGAACCCGTCCGAGGGCTTCACCGCGCTGCAGGGCGGGTCGGTGGACGCCTACATCAACGACGGGCCCATCGTGTACGGGCTGCTCAAGAGCACGCCCGACCAGTCCAAGTGGCGGGTCTTCGACGCCGGCGTGGACGCCTCCACGCAGGCCTTCCCCCTGCGCCAGAACAGCTCCAGCTTCGCCACGCTGGTGAACCTGGCCATCGTCGACGTCTGCGAGAGCGGCCGGTGGGGTGAGCTGTACCAGAAGTACTTCGTGCCCGTCGGCCTCCCGAAGGAGCCGGACGAGAGCGCGAGGTTCCTGGTGCGCATGAACTCCTGGCCCGACTAAGCCCGGCCGGTGAAAACGGCCCATCTGCGGCGTTGGCGCGCCTCAGCGCTCGTTGCGGCGTAGCGCTGCTACGCCTCGATGGCTGGCCGCTGACCGCTGCGAGAGATGCGATGGGCTACGAGGTGAGCTGGTCGGTGCTCTGGGACCAGCCGTACCGGGACTGGATCCTGGAGGGACTCTACCTCACGATCGAGATCTCCCTGATCGCCTGGGCCGCGGGCCTCGTCGCGGGCGTGCTGGTGGGCATGCTGTCGGAGTCGCCCCGGCGGCCGCTGGCCGGGCTGTCCGCCTGCTACGTGGAGATCTTCCGCAACATCCCCCTGCTGGTCCAGCTCTTCTTCGCCTACTTCGTCCTGCCGCTCCTGCTGCCCCTGCCGCTGCGCCGGCAGCTCTACGAGATCGGCTGGGAGTGGGGGAGCGCGGTCCTGACCCTCTCCGTGTACACCTCCGCCAAGGTCACGGGCCACGTGCGGTCGGGCCTGAACGCCGTGAGCCGCGGGCTGCGCGAGGCCGGCGTCTCCACCGGCCTCTCCTGGTGGCAGGTGGAGCGCCTCATCGTGGTCCCCCTCCTGCTCCGCATCATCGTGCCCAGCATCACCACCGAGTTCCTCACCGTCTTCAAGGGCTCCTCGCTGGCGATGGCCGTCGGGGTGATGGAAACGACCTACATGACCCAGCGCATCGGCTTCCAGTCCTTCCGCTGGGTCGAGGCGAACACGGTCGGCACGGTGGTGTACCTGCTGCTCGCCTGGACGGTCGCCATCCTGATGGGCGTGGTCGAGCGCAGGGTGCGGGTGCCGGGCCTCCTCCAGCGCGGGCAGGCGATCGGATGACGGCCGCGCAGTTCTTCGGCAATCTGGGCAGCCTGGTCCTGGCCCTGCTCCGCTACAACGTCGTCCTGACCGTCCTGGCCATCCTCCTGGCGTTCCCCCTCGCCAGCCTGCTGGCGCTCGGGCGGCTCTCCCGCCACCGCGTCGTGGCCTATCCGATCGCCGCCTACATCAACCTCCTGCGCAGCAGCCCGCTCCTGATGGTGATGTTCTGGACCTACTACAGCGTCCCGATGCTCGTGGGCGGCGCCAACCTGAACGTGTTCTACGCCGCGCTCGTGGCCCTCACCGCCTTCGAGGCGGCGTACTTCGCCGAGTTCATCCGCGTGGGCATCCAGTCCATCCACCGCGACCAGCGGCTGGCCGCCCTGGCCACCGGCCTGCGGCCGTGGCAGGTGTCGCTCTACGTGATCTGGCCGCAGGCCATCCACCGCATGATCCCCTCCCTGCTCACGCAGAGCATCATCGCCTTCCAGGATTCCACGCTGGCGAGCATCATCGGCCTGCGCGAGGTCGCGCAGACCACCACCATCATCAACTCGGTCCAGGTCAAGCCCATCTGGGTCTACTCCCTCCTGGCGCTCCTCTACCTTGCCCTCTGCCTGGCCCTGAGCCGGGGCGTCCGGCGGCTGGAGCGGCGCACCGCCAAGCTGCTCCCCGCTTAGCATCCCGGCTCGCCGTTACGGTGACGTATCCGCTTGTCCATCTCGACCGGACAAGTTACCCCCCTCGCTTGACATGGGGCATCCCCTTGAACTATTGGACAACTGGTCAGGCCACTTTCCATCTCTGCCCCGGGAGTTCCAATGGTCACGTTCGAGTCCATCGAGCCGTACCGGCTGGCGCGCCAGGTGGCGCGGCTCATTTCCACGAAGATCCTGGACGGGGAGCTGCCGCGCGGCTCCCGCCTGCCGTCCGAGCGGGAGCTGGCCGCGACGTTCAAGGTGAGCCGCCCCACCCTGCGCGAGGCCATCCACGTCCTCGAAGCCCTCAGCCTGGTCGAGGTGCACCACGGGGACGGCACCTACGTGAGCAAGAACCCCACCGCGCTCTCCCCCCGCGTCCTGACCCAGATGCTGGAGCGCGACGACCGGCTGCTGCTGGACATGGTGGAGGTGCGCAAGGAGTTCGAGGTGCGCAACGCGGGCCTGGCGGCCGAGCACGCCACCGACGAGGAGGTGGAGCGCCTGGCCCAGGTCCTCGTGGAGATGGAGGCCGACGTGCGGGCGGGCCGCGAGGACTTCGAGCACGACATCGACTTCCACCTGACCGTGGCCGAGGCCTCCCACAACCGCATCCGGCTGTTCATCACCACCTCCGTGCTGCTGGCCCACTTCGAGATGCTGCGGGACGCCCGGCTGCGCATGATCCGGCGCCAGCGGCAGATCGTGGACGACTTCCTGCGGGAGCACCGCGCGGTCTACGACGGCATCCGCGCCCGCGCGCCGGAGCAGGCCCGCGCGGCCATGCTCGCGCACCTGGAGGCCGCCTACGCCCAGTACGCGGCGCTCATGTCCGAGCCGGGCTAGCCGCCGCGCATCCCGGCGGCCCGCGCCCCGACGGCAGGACGCTCGATCGCAGAGGAGGAGCCTGCCATGCCCCGCCTCGCGTTCCTCCACACGAGCTTCGTCCTGGTGGAGCCCGTCCGCGCCCTGGCCCGGCAGCTCCTGCCCGGCATCCAAGCCTTCCACGTCGTGGACGAGACGCTCCTCGGGGACATCCTGCAGGCGGGCGCGGTCACCCCGGGCGTCGCGCGCCGCATCGCGCGGCTGGCGATCGGGGCCGAGGAGGCCGGCGCGGCGGCCGTCATGCTCACCTGCTCGTCCTCCACGCCCTGCCTGCCCGCGGTCCAGGCCCTGGTCCGCGTCCCGGTGCGCGCGATCGACGAGGCGATGGCCGAGGAGGCGGTGCGCCGGGCGGGCCGCATCGGCCTCCTGGCCACCGTGGCCACCACCCTGCGCCCCACGGAGGAGCTGCTCCGCGCGAAGGCGCACGCGCTCGGGCGTCCGCTGGAGATCACGGCCGAGCTGTGCGCGGCGGCCTTCGACGCCGTCCTGCAGGGCGACCGCGCCACGCACGACGCCCTGGTCACGGCGCGGTGCCGCACCCTGGCCGAGAAGGTGGAGCTGATCGTCTTCGCCCAGGGCTCCATGGCCCCGCTGGCCCGGCAGCTTCACGGCCAGATCCCGGTCCCCATCCTCACCTCGCTGGAAGCGGGGGTTCGCCGGGCGGGCGAGATCCTTCGCCAGCAGGAGTCGCATCCGCGATGAGCCAGCTCTTCAGCCCCGGAGCGATTGGCCGCCTGACGCTCCGGAACCGCATCGTCATGCCGGCCATGGTCATGAACTTTCCGGCCAGGGACGGCGAGGCGACCGACCAGTACCGGAACTTCTATGCGGCGCGCGCCCGCGGCGGCGCGGGCCTGCTCGTGGTGGGCGCGGCCTACGTGGATCCGGCCGGCCGGGGATTCCCCGGCCAGCTCGGCATCCAGAGCGACGCCCGCCTCCCGGCGCTGGCGCGGCTGGCCGACGCCATTCACGCCCACGGTGCGGCCGCCTTCGTGCAGCTCTCGCTGCGTTTTCGGGAGAAGCGGCCGGCCGACTTCACCACGGCCGAGATCGGGCAGCTGATTCGCGCCTACGCCGCCGGGGCGCGCCGGGCGCAGCAGGCCGGGTTCGACGGGGTGGAGCTGCACGCCTGCCACGACTACCTGCTCCACCACTTCCTGTCGCCGCTCCAGAACCGGCGAGCCGACGCCTTCGGCGGCGACCTCCCCGGGCGCTGCCGGCTGCTGGTGGAGGTCCTCCAGGCCGTGAAGACGGCTGCCGGGGACGGGTTCCCGGTGGGCTGCCGCCTCAGCGCGGACGAGTTCCTGCCCGGCGGCCTGGCGCTGCCCGAATCGGGCGAGGCCGCCGCGCGGGCGCGGGCGGCGGGCGCCGACGTCATTCACGTGTCGGGCGGCGTGGGCCAGACCACCGAGCACATGATCCCGCCCATGGAGATGCCGTCCGGAGGCCTGCTCCCGCTGGCGGCCGCCCTGCGGCTGGCCGCCGGCCCCCCGGTGGTGGTCGCCGCCAAGATCGACAGCCTGGACCTGGCCGAGGCGGCCCTGGCCGGGGCGCAGGCAGACTTCGTGGCCATGGGCCGGGCCCTGCTCGCGGATCCCGACCTCCCCGAGAAGTACCGGGCGCGGGCCCTGGCGGACGTCCGGCCGTGCATCCGCTGCAACGTCTGCGTGGAGCGGATCCGCGGCTTCCAGCCCGCGGCCTGCGCGGTCAATCCCGAGCTGGGCCGGGAGGGCGAGCTGAAGCCCGCGGCGCGCCCGGAAGACGTCCTGGTGATCGGCGGGGGACCGGCCGGCGCGCAGGCCGCCCTGACGCTGGCCCGGCGCGGGCACCGGGCGGCGCTCTGGGAGCAGGAGCCGGCGGTCGGGGGCAAGCTCCTGGTGGGATGCATCCCGCCGCACAAGCAGGCCATCGCCGCGCTGGCGGCGCATCTCGACCATGCGCTCCGTGCCGCGGGCGTGCAGGTGCGCCTCGGGACGGCGGTGGAGGCCCACCGGCCGCCCGTGCCCCTGCCCGGCCTGGCCATCCTGGCCACGGGGTCCCGGGTCCGGGTCCCGGGGATCCCGGGGATGGAGGGCGATGCGGTCGTGGCCGCGCAGGACCTGCTGCGGCGGGGGCCGGGCGAGGCCGGGCGGTTTCTGGTGGTGGGCGGCGGCCTGGTGGGGCTGGAGACGGCGGAGTTCCTGATGGCCCAGGGCAAGGCCGTCCGGGTCATCGAACAGCTCGACGCGGTGGGCCAGGGGCTGGTCTCCCTCCGGCGGGACCTGCTCCTGGCGCGACTCAGGGCCGGCGGCGTGGAGATCCGGACCGGGACCCGCCTGCTCAGGCTGGAGGGCCGGCGGCCCGTCGTGCAGACCGCGGGCGCCGAGCGCCGGCTGGAGGCCTGCGATCGGATCGTCCTGGCCGCGGGCTACGCGGCGGACCGGCGGCTCCACGATTGGGCGGCAGCGCACTTCGCGCGCCTGGCCGTCGCCGGGGACGCGCGGGAGCCGCGCGGAATCCAGGAGGCCATGAGCGAGGGATACGAGGCGGCCGCGTCGCTGTGACGGGGGCGGGGCGGCCGGGGGCACAGGAGGGAGGTGAAGGCCCGGGAGCGGAGCCAGGCGGTGATTCGCACCACGAGGCAGCGGAGGTGGCATCCATGGGCAGGTACGACGCGCCGTATGGGTATCGAGCCAGAGTCGGGCTGGTGGTGGTCGGCCCCAACCTCAATCCCACACCGGAGATCGCCCGCATGCTCCCGGACTACGTCCAGATCCGGGAGACGCGCATCCACATGGACCCGGTGGTCAACATCGAGGAGTGCTCCAAGCTGTCCGGGCCGCTGGGCAACGCCGCGGCCCTGCTGGCCGAGGGCCTGTGCTCGCCGGTCCTGGGCAACCGGTCGGCGGTGGCCTTCGCCTGCACGGCGGGCTCCCTGGTCGGCGGGCCGGGCTGGGACAAGAAAGAGATCGAGATGATGGAGCAGGGCATGGCCCGCTTCGCCTGCACCCGCTACCAGGGCGGGCGCCTGGTACAGGGCCTCGGGATCCCGGCCACCACCACGGCGACGGCGGCCGAGGAGGCCATGCGCTTCCTGGGCTTCAGGAAGATCGTCCTGGCCGGCCCCTACATCAAGGAGATCAACCAGAAGTTCAAGGAGTTCTACATCGCCTCCGGCTTCCAGGTGCTGAACGTCGTGGGCCTGGAGATCGAGGACCTCTTCGACATCGGGGCCACCAAGCCGGCGGACGCCTACAAGGTGGCCATGGACGCCGTGGTCCCGGAGGCCGACGGCATCTTCATCACCTGCACCAACTTCCGCTGCTCGGACGTGATCGAGGAGATCGAGCGCGACTCCGGGAAGCCCGTGGTCACCTCCAACCAGGCCACGGCCTGGCACCTGATGAAGCTGCTGGGCATCAACGATGTGATCGAGGGCTACGGGTCGCTGCTGCGAAAGGTTCCCCGCGTGTGAGGCGCCGGCGTCGGGGCTCCGGCCGGGCGCGGCGGCAGGCGGCGTCCGGGACCCGGGCTCCGCGCGGGCGGGCCGATCCGGAGTGGCGACGGCGGCCGCCCGGCTGCCGTCGGGAAGGGAGGGCTCGATGAAGACGCGCATCGGCGGCATCCTCTCGGCGACGCTCCTGCTCGTCTGCTCGGCAGGCTTCCTGGAGGCGGCGGAGTTCAAGATCCGCGTGGCCAACCCCGTGGCGGCCGACCACTCCTGGGGGAAGGCCGGCGTGGTCTTCAAGCAAGAGCTGGAGAAGGCCTCGGGCGGGCGGATCGCGGTGGACGTCCACCACGTCAGCGCCCTCGGCAAGGTGCGCGAGACGGTGGAGATGGTGCGCATGGGGACGCTCGAGACCGCCATGGGCGGCGTGGCGCACATCCAGCGCAACGTGCCCGAGCTGGGCATCACCGTGCTCCCCTTCCTGTGGAAGGACATCCAGCGCCAGTACGAGGTGCTGAGCGGCGCGCCGGGGAAGGAGCTGGACAAGCGCATGGCCGCGGCGGGCTTCCACAACCTGGGCTTCCTGGACAACGGCTTCCGGCACATCTCCAACAACCGCAAGCCCATCATGAGCATCGAGGACCTGCGGGGGCTGAAGATCCGGACGCTGCCCACCCCCGTGCACATCGCCTTCTTCAAGGCCCTGGGCGCCGCGCCCACGCCGCTGGACTGGTCGGAGCTGTTCGAGGCGCTGCGGACCGGCGTGGTGGATGCCCAGGAGAACCCGCCGTCCATGACCTACACCGCCAAGTTCTACGAGATCCAGAAGTACTACTCCCTCACGGGCCACGTCAACGAGGTGGGCGCCTTCCTCATGAGCAAGACGTTCTACGACAAGCTGCCCGCCGACCTGAAGGCCGCGGTGGACGCCGCCGCCAAGAAGACGGTGGCCTGGCAGTGGGCGGAGAACGACAAGGACAACCAGAAGTACCTGAGCGACCTCGAGAAGGCGGGCATGAAGGTCAACACCGTCCCCGCCGCAGAGATCGAGCGGTTCCGGAAGATCGCGCACGAGGGCTACCCGGCGGCCGTCAAGGACTTCGGGCCGAGGGGGAAGGAGCTGACCGACCTGTTCATCGAGGCCAACAAGTAGCGCTGACGGCGCATGGCTCATGGCTCATGGGCACGAGCTTTACCATGAGCTATGAGCTATGAGCTCGGAGAGCGGCACATGCTCCTGCGCATCGTGAACCGGGCCACCGCCGCCGTCACGATTGTCCTGCTCGCCGCCATGACCGTGCTCGTCGCGGTGGAGGTCGTCCTCCGGTACGGCTTCGGGAAGTCGCTCTACGTGACGGAGGAGCTGAGCCGCTACCTGATGGTCTGGGTCGTCTTCCTGGCGTCGGGCCTCGCCATCCGGGACAACGCGCACATCAGCATCGAGATCCTGGCCAACCGCTTCCGGGGGCGGGCCCGCGCCTGGTACGACCTCGCGGCGCTCCTGTTCTTCCTGGCCTTCCTGGCCTTCCTCGTCCTGGAGGGGGTCGTCGCCCTCACCTTCCAGATGGAGCAGATCATCCCCAGCCTGAACGTGGCCATGTTCTGGTTCTACCTGGCCATTCCCGTCGGCGGCGCCCTCATGATCCTGAACCTCCTGCCCCGCGCATGGCGGGACGTGCGGATCATCCTGGGCAGGGAGCAGCCGGCGGAGGCGGCGGCCGGCAAGCCGGCGGCCGCTCCGGGGACATCGTCATGATCTCCCTGTTCGTCAGCTTCTTCGCCACGATCCTGCTCGGCGTGCCGGTGGCCTTCTGCCTGGGATTCGCCGCCCTCGCCTTCCTCCTGATCACGGGGCGGGAGTCGCTGCTCATCATCCCGACCCTCATGTTCTCGGGCATCGACTCCTTCCCGCTGATGGCCATCCCCTTCTTCGTGATGGCGGGGGACCTGGCCGAGCGGAGCGGCATCCTGCCCAACCTCGTGAAGCTGGCCAAGGCCCTGGTCGGCCACTGGCGCGCGGGCCTCGCGCACGTGAGCATCGTGACCGAGATGTTCCTCTCCGGCGTGACGGGCACCGCCGTGGGCGACGCGGCCGCCATCGGCTCCATCTTCATCCCGAGCATGGTGCGGGAGGGCTACAGTCCCCGGTTCGCCGCCGTCCTCACCGCGTCCGCCTCGATCATGGGCCCCATCATCCCGCCCAGCGTGGGCATGCTGATCTACGCCTTCGTGCAGGGGGGCACGGTCTCCGTGGCGGCGCTCTTCCTGGCCGGGGTCGTGCCCGGCGTGCTCGTCGGGCTCGGGCTGATGGTCCTCTCCCACTGCATCGCGGTGAAGCGCAACTACCCGGTCAGCCACGACAAGTTCCGGGTCGGGGAGGTCTTCCGGACGCTGGGAGGCGCCCTGCCGGGCCTCGCGGCGATGCTGATCATCCTGGGCGGGATCCTGTCGGGCGTGTTCACCCCCACGGAGGCCGGAGCGGCGGCGGTCGCCTACGTCCTCCTCGTCGGCACGCTGTTCACGCAGAAGCTCAGCCTCCGGAGCATCCGGGACTCCCTGTACAACACCGCCATCACCAGCGCCATCATCTTCATGCTCATGGCCACGGCCAAGGTCTGCGCCTGGCTGCTCACCACCGCCAAGATCCCCGATCAGGTGGGCCGCTACCTGATGTCCATCTCCGCCAGCCCGATGTTCTTCATCACGCTGGTCATCCTGCTCCTGGTCTTCCTGGGCTTCTTCATCGAGGCCATCGCCATCATGATCATGTTCGTGCCCGTCCTGGCCCCCATCGCGGCGGCCTACGGCATCGAGGCGCACCACTTCGGGCTGGTCTTCGTCATGGCCATTCAGATCGCCCTCATCACCCCGCCGGTCGCGCTGAGCCTGTTCGTGACGTGCAAGCTGGCCGGCATCGGGATCGACGACGTCTGGAAGGAGATCGTCCCGTTCCTGGCCTTCCTCACCGGCCTCACGCTGGCCGTGGCCTACTGGCCCGGCCTGTCCATGTGGCTGCCGCGCCTCTTCGGCTACGTGCGATGACGGCCGGGCGGGCGGGGACGGAACACGTGGCCGGGCTGTTCGACGAAGTGCGCCTGGGGCCGCTCACGCTGAAGAACCGCCTGGTCATGACGGCCATGTCCACCTGCTTCGCGGACCGGGCCGGCCGCGTGACCGGCCGTCTGACCGCATACTACGCCGCGCGGGCGCGGGGCGGCGTGGGCATGGTGACCGTGGAGGAGGCCTGCCTCCACCCGCGCCTGCCCCACGTCCCCAACGCGCTGGCCGCCCACGCCGACGCCTTCATCCCGGGCCTGGCGTCCCTCGCCGGCGAGATCCACCGGGGCGGGGCCGCCGCCTCCATCCAGCTCGGGCTCTACTTCCGCCCGCAGGTCAACGGCTTCCCCCGCTACGCCGCCTCCGCCGAGGCGCCGGACGGCGGGCCGGGCTGCCTGGAGCTCACCCCGGCGGAGATCGGCCACCTCACCGGGCTCTTCGTGGCCGGCGCCGAGCGGACGAGGTCGGCAGGCTTCGACGCCGTCGAGATCCACGCGTGTCACGGCTGCATCCTGTCGGAGTTCCTCTCCCCCTTCTGGAACAAGCGCCGGGACGCGTACGGGGGCTCACGCGAAGGCCGCTTCCGATGGGCGGTGGAGATCCTGCGCGCGCTCAGACGGCAGCTCGGCCCCGACTACCCGGTGATCTTCCGGATCTCGGCCAGCGAGTTCGCGCCCGGCGGGTTCTCGGCCGAGGACGGCCTGGCCCTGGCCCGCGCCCTGGCGGCCGAGGGCGTGACCGCCATCAGCCTCTCCGGCGGCCTGGGGCACGTGAATCACATCGCCATCCCCCCGTTCCACGTGCCGCGCGGCCTGCTCTTGCCCCTCGGCCAGGGGATCAGGGCCGGCGCCGGGGTGCCGGTGATCGTGGCCAACTCGCTCACGCCGGAGCTGGCCCAGCAGGCCGTGGCCCGGGGGCAGGCGGATCTCATCGGCCTGGGGCGCTCCCTCATCGCGGACCCGGAGTGGCCCATCAAGGTCGCCGCGGGACGGCTGGTCGAGATCCGCCGCTGCCTGCGCTGCAACCAGGGCTGCCTGGGCGGCCTGCGGGACCCCGCGGCCCGCGGCGTCCGCTGCCTGTACAACGCGGAGGTCGGCCGCGAGGGGGACGGGCTGCTCCGCGCCGCGCCCGTCCGCAAGCGGGTGGTCGTGATCGGAGGGGGGCCCGCAGGCTGCGAGGCGGCCCGGGCCAGCCGCATCCGGGGCCACGAGGTGACCCTCCTGGAGAAGGCGGGGAGCCTCGGCGGGCAGTTCGCTCTCGCCAGCCGCTCGCCCTACAAGGCCGACTTCACCCGCCTGGTCGAACACTACGCCGCCGAGCTGAGCCGGCTGGGGGTGGACGTGCGGCTGGGGACGCCGGCAACCCTGGAGACGCTCCGCGCGCTGCGGCCGGACGCGGTGCTCGTGGCCACGGGCTCCGTACCGGCGCGTCCGCCGATGCCCGGCGTGGCGTCGCCCCACGTCACGACGGCGCACCAGGTGCTGTCGGGCGAGTGGGCGGTGACCACCGGCCCGATGGTGGTGCTGGGCGGCGGGGCCACGGGGCTGGAGACCGCCGAATACCTGGCCGGGCGCGGGCTGGCGGTCACCGTCGTCGAGATGCTGGAGGCCGTGGGCCGGGACATCCAGGCCGGCCTCGGCGTGCGCGAGTCTCTCCTGGAGCGGCTGGCGGCGCGTGGGGTGCGCATCCTCACCGGCCGCCGCGCCGAACGCATCCTGCCGGACGCCGTCGAGATCTCCGACCGCCCGCTCCTCGGCGGCGGCCGGCTGACGCTCCTGCCCGCGGCGGCCGTCGTGCTGGCCCTGGGCCAGACGCCGGGTCCCCACTTTGCGGAGTGGGCCGCGGAGCTGGGCGCGGAGTGGCACGTGATCGGGGACTGCTGGACGCCGGGCAACGCCATGGCCGCGATCCACGCGGGCTTCGAGGTAGCCACGCGGGTGTGAGGGCGGGTGCGCCCCGCCTTCGGGTTCCCCTCACCGGGCCGGCCCTGCCGGTCTCGACTGGGAAGGAGGCTCAGAGATGACGCGCGGCAGAAAGGCTCTCGTGCTGGTGCTCGGCCTCATGGGTCTGCTGGGGTGGGCCTCGTCCACGGCGTTCGCAGCCAAGGAGATTCGGGTGGCGACCGTGGCCTTGCCGGAGACGACGATCCACCAGGGCCTGGACCACTGGAAGCCGATCCTGGAGCAGCGGTCCGGCGGCAAGATCAGCCTGAAGGTCCTCGGGCGGGCGGTGATGGGCGGCGACCGGGAGATGATCGAGGGCGCGCGCCTGGGGACCCTGGACGCCGGGATCGTGAGCGGCTCGGTGCTCGCCAACCTCGTTCCCGAGTACTTCATGGTCGCCATGCCGTACCTCTTCGACAGCGCGGACGAGGTGAACGCGTATCTGGATGGCGAGATTGGCCGGAAGCTTTTCAAGCTCCTCGAGCCCAAGGGCTTGGTGGGGATCGGCTGGTCGACCTGGTCCTTCCGCGGGATCTGGAACAATGTCCGGCCCATCACGAAGCCGGAGGACCTGAAGGGTCTGAAGATCCGGACGGTGGAGACGCCCCTGGACGTCTCGACCATGACCTACATGGGTGCCATCGGCACTCCCATCGCCTGGAGCGAGTGCCTGCTCGGGCTGAAGCAGGGCACCGTGGACGGCATCTCGACGACGTACGGCCTAGGCTACCCGCTCAAGCTCTACGAGCTGGCCAAGTTCGCATCCCGGACCAACCACTACTACGAGACGGCGCCGCTCATCATGAGCAAGAAGCTGTTCGACAGCTTTACCCCGGATGAGCAGAAGATGATCAAGGAGACGGGGGCGCAGGCCATGCTGTGGGCGCGCAAGGAGCAGGCACAGTTCGAGGAAAAGGCCAAGGACCTCATCGAGGCGAAGGGCGTCAAGGTGAACAGCCTCTCGCCCGAGGCGTTCGAGGAATTCCGCGAGCGCACCCGGCCGGTGTACGAGCAGTTCCGGCTCAAGATCGGGGCCGGGTTCATGGATGAGACCATGACCTTCCTGAAATCCGTGCGAAAGAAGTAGGGCGGCACGCC
>JBHGAX010000279.1:0-5569 GCA_041946635.1 Methylomirabilales bacterium (SeqCode) | reverse complement strand
GGGGGGATGTGATTCGCGCGGCAAGGCGGCGGCTGCAGGATTTTTCAGAGGCCCTCGCGGCTCATGGCTCGCGGCCGGACCATGAGCCATGAGCCACGAGCGGCGCGCAGCGCCCGGCGGTGCCCGAGGACGGCGTGGCGAGATCGAAGCAGGCGGGCTTTCGGCGGACCCTCGCGCGGCTGCGCGGCCGGCACCTGCTGCACGCCTATCTCTTCATCGCCCCCGTCATCCTGCTCTTCGGGCTGTTCCGCGTCCTGCCCTCGGTGCAGACGCTCCTCTACAGCTTCTACAAGGTGGAGCTGATCCGGGGCCGGTTCACCTTCATCGGGCTCGAGAACTTCCAGGCGCTGCTCGCCGACGACATCTTCCGGCGCGCCACCCTGAACACGCTCACCTTCGTGGTGGCCATCGTCCCGATCTCGGCCGCGCTGGGGCTGCTCCTCGCCGTCCTGTTCAACTCCAAGTTCCGCTTCCAGGAGTTCTTCAAGGCGGTCTACTTCGCGCCCATGGTGACGAGCACCGTGGCGGCGGCCATGGTGTGGTGGTGGATGTACAACCCCCAGTTCGGCATCTTCAACGTGCTGCTCAAGCTGGTGGGCTTGCCCGAGCAGCCGTGGCTGATGTCGAGCCACATGGCGCTGCCCTCCATCATCATCTTCAGCGTCTGGAAGACGCTGGGCTACAACATGATCATCTACCTCGCCGGCCTGCAGGCCATTCCGCCCCAGTTCTACGAGGCGGCGACCATCGACGGGGCGGGGCCGGTCGCCCGCTTCCTGCGCATCACGATTCCGCTCCTGGCGCCCACCACCACCTTCATCCTGATCTACAACAGCATCCTGGCCTTCCAGGTGTTCGACCAGGTGTTCGTCCTGACGGGCGGGGGGCCGGCCAACTCGACGAACGTCGTGGTCCTGGACCTCTACCGGCAGGCCTTCGAGCGTTACAACTTCGGCTACGCCTCGGCCGAGGCCATGGTCCTGTTCCTCTTCATCCTGGGCATCACGATCCTGCAGTACGTCTACAGCAAGCGCTACGAGGTGGCGTACTGAGGACTGACCCGGGGATCGGGAGATCGGGGGATCGGGAGAAAGAGCTCGGGGGAGAAATGCTGCGCTCCGCATCACGAGCCCTGGGCCGGGCGAGCGTCTACCTGCTGGTCGGCGGCGTGGCGCTCATCATGGCGCTGCCCTTCTACTGGATGGTGATCACCGCCTTCATGCCGGCGGGCGACATCATCGCCTTTCCCCCGAAGTGGATTCCCACGACGCTGACGCTGGAGCACTTCGGCGTCGCGTTCGAGAAGGCGCCCTGGCTGACCTACTACCAGAACAGCTTCGTGGTGGCCGTGGTGTCCGTGGGCGGCTCCCTGCTGTTCGGCCTCTTCGCGGGGTATGCCTTCGCGGTCTACCGGTTCCCGCTGCAGAACTTCTTCTTCCTGCTCATCCTCGGCACGCTGATGGTCCCCGTCCAGGTGACCTCCGTGGCCCTGTACGTGCAGCTCTCCAAGATCGGGTGGGTGGACACCTTCCTGGGCATCCTCGCCCCGAACTTCGCCAGCGCCTTCGGCGTCTTCATGATCCGCCAGGGCATCAAGGCCATCCCCCTGGACCTGATCGAGGCGGCCCGCATCGACGGCGCGGGCGAGACGCGCATCGTCCTCACCATCATCGCGCCGCTCATCAAGACCACGCTGGCCACCGTGGCCATGCTCCTGTTCCTCTCCTCCTGGAACGACTTCCTCTGGCCGGTGATCGTCATCAACTCCGCAGACCTCCGCACCCTGCCGGTCGGCATCGCGCTCTTCAAGGACCCGTACGGCAACATCAACTACGGGCCCCTGATGGCGGCGACCCTCATCTCCACCGGCCCCATGCTGCTGGCCTACATCGTCTCCCAGAAGTACATGATCCGCGGCATCGCGCTGACGGGCCTGAAGGGGTGAGGGGAATGCGGGACGCGGGTGAGCGCGAGAGGGCGTCGAGTACGCCCGGGGGGCGGGTGGAGGCGCGGCGTCCCCCTCTCAGAGCTTCTCGTCCTCATCGCCCTCCGCCAGATGGAAGCGATGCAGGAGACGGTGGAACACGGGCGCGAAGAGCACGCCGGCCGCGACGAGCACGATGAGGCCCGAGTAGAGGGCATAGGCCGAGGCGAAGAGCTTGCCCGCGTTGCTGTGGACCTCGGACACGGGGCCCATGCCGCCCAGGATCATGGACGCATTCAACAGCGCGTCGATCCAGGCCAGGCCCTCCAGGAAGCGATACCCGAGGATCCCGGCGAGAAGCGATACGGCGATGATGCCGAACGACACGGCCGCGTGCCGGCTGACGCGCCGAAGGAAGGCCGTGCGGGACAGCAGGGGCTGGAAGCGCCGCTCGTACATGGGGCTCTCGTCGCGCGCGGGAACGGCAGGCCACCGTCGCGACTGTAGGGCGGCATCCGGGGGGTGTCAATTCGTGCGCGGCACGCACGGTCGGGTCACGCGCGCCGCCGTTCATCCGGCCGGTCGCGATCCGCAGCGCGCCGGCGCTGCTGCTGATGGAGTGCTTCTCCAGACATGGAGCACCTGCCGTTTCTGCGGCATTTCCCGCCCGCCTCCCGGGTCCATGCAGCGCCGGCTCCCGCCATAACTCGCCGTCACGACTCGCACATCTCGACGCCTGCGTGCAACGCGCCCGCCCGGCACGGCTTTCGCACGCGCGACCCACGACGCACCACACCCTATCCATACTTCACGCATGCACTTTATCCCTGACCCCCGGCCATTCCGCCCGTGCGTGCCCGTCCTCGCCGGGCTCGTCGCGCTGCAGTCGGGGTGCGCGCTCGTGTCCGCCTCGCGCCCATCCGAGCAGCTGCGGCCCCCCGCCCCGGCGGTCGCTTCAGCGCCGTCCCCCGAGCCCACGCCCGATAGCGCCCCACCACCGCCTCCACCGGGGCCGGAGGCTTCGCCGTCCCCGTCCGAAGGAGACTCCGACGCCGGCGTGCGTCCCATGGGCGAAGCCTCGCGCCAGTTCCCCGTCGTGATGAATGCCCGCGTCGAGGCCGCCTTGCGCGCCATCGTGACGCACAGGTCGGTGGGCATCGCGCAGGCCTTCGCGCGCGCCCGCCGATACGCCCCCATGATGCGCCGCATCTTCGAGGAGAAGGGCCTGCCGCCGGAGCTGGTCAACCTGGCCTTCGTGGAGAGCGGGGTGAATCCTCGCGCCACCTCGCGGGCCAGGGCCGCCGGCATCTGGCAGTTCGTCCCCTCCACGGCGCGCTCCTACGGCATGCGCCGGACCAAGCTCATCGACGAGCGCCGGGATCCGGAGAAGTCCACCCGCGCGGCCGCCGAGTACCTGCAGCACCTGTACGCGCGCTTCGACTCGTGGCCGCTGGCCCTGGCGGCGTACAACGCGGGCGAAGGGACCATCGAGCGCGCCATCGCGCGGCAGCGGACGACGGACTTCTGGCGCCTCCGGCTCCGCAAGGAGACCGAGCGATTCGTCCCGAACTTCATGGCCATGACGCTCGTTTCCCGCGATCCCAGGCGGTACGGCTTCTCGCCGCCGCCGGAAGAGCCGCACGAGACGGACCTGCTGTACGTCAGCCAGCCCACCGAGATCCAGCACCTCGCCGAGGCGGCGGGCACGAGCGTGCAGCACCTGCGCGAGCTGAACCCGGAGCTGATCGGCACGGCGACGCCGGCCGACGAGGCGCACTACACGCTCAAGATTCCCCGACGGTTCACCTGGGTCGCCCACAAGACGCAGCGCGGGGAGACGATCAGCGGCATCGCCAAGCGCTACCGGGTCAGTCCCCACCTCCTCCGCGAGGCCAACAAGCTCGGCGATGGCGAGGAGCCGAAGGCCGGCACAGTGCTCCTCATCCCCGTCGAACGCCCACCCGCCTGAGCGCTTCGCCGCGATCAGGCCGCGCCGCGGCAGCCCATGGCCCGAAGGCTTGGCGCGGCCGGTCTCCGGATCGCGGGCGAGGGCGCGGAGTCAGCTCCGCGCCCTCGGCTTGGTGTCGGCGCGCTCGGTCACACACGCGGAATGGCGGAGCCGCAGATCTTGGCGAACTCCAGGCGGGCGAAGTCGCTGGCGGGGATGGAGGGCCCCGGGCGCGAGCAGTGGCGGGTGAAGAGCTCCGCAAGCTCGGCGGCGAGCTGCTGCGGATTCCTTCCCTCGATCATGCGCCGCTCCACCATGGCGGCAAGCTTTCCGTCCTGGAACAGCACCATGGAGGGCGAGGACGGCGGGTAGCCGGGGTGCAGCTCGCGCACCCGCGCCACCGCCTCGTGCTCCATGCCGGCGAAGACCGTGGCCAGCCGGTCGGGGATGACCGTGTGCTGGAGGGCCAGCGCCACCCCCGGCCGTGCGCTCCCGGCGGCACAGCCGCACACGGAGTTGATCACCACCAGCAAAGTCCCCCGCGTCTCGCCCATGACCCTCTCGACATCCTCCGCCGTCCGCAGCTCCTCGAAGCCGACGGCGACGAGTTCATCCCGCATCGGCTGCACCGCCTGCGGGTCGTAGATCGGCGCCCGCTGCACCTTCTGTTCGAGCATCTCCACGCTCCTCCCTTCTCTCCGACCTCGGACGAGGCGCCGGGGACGGCGCGTCGGCCCGCTGCCCTGCGCCCCCGCATGCCGTCACGCGAACAGCGTAGACTGCTACGGCATGGCGCGGAAGCGCAAACTGCCGGTCCCGGGCGCCGGCCGCCCCCGGGAGCAGGCAGGCGCAGTCGACGCCTGCGGCTTCCGGAGCACCGGAAGCCTTTCTCCCCCTACCCGACGAATCCCTCATCCCGCCCAGCTCTCCGTACGCCTACGCCAGGTAACCGCACCGCACTTCCCGCGGACGCGTTCACGTTGTCCAAGATCTCCGGCTAATTCGCTCGCCCCGAGCTCCTCGATGCGCCCGGGCGGGCTCCGCGCAGCGAAGTCGAGGGACGCCCGCGGGGCACGCTGGCGGCGGCCCTCGACTCCGTTTCACTAGAGGCTGAGCGCCGCTCGCAAAGCGGCATCGATTTCGGCCATCCGGGCCGGGGGGAGACGTCCGACAGCAGCGAGGAGGCCGGTGCGGGGATCGCGGAAACGGGCCGGATCCAGCGCGCGAATCTGGAAACAGAGGAAGACGGTGTCTTTTGGAAGTCCGCTCTCGCTGGCGCTGACACGAACATTGGTGGGGTAGTCGCGAGGCACGTTTGCGGCGTCTGCGCCGGGAACGACGGTGACGACGAGCGGCTGGCGGTTGATGGCATCGGCCGAGACGACCAGGACGGGTCGCTGGCCTTTCTGCTCGCAGCCGTGGGCTGGATCCAGGTTGACGAGGTAAACCTCTCCGCGACTAATCATCCGGGAGACCGTCCGCCTCGGTGGTGCGGAAGGCCGTCATGAGCGCATGAGACGCTTGGCGGATTGCGGGGTCCGCGGCCATCGCGGCCATGGCGTCCTCGAACGCTCGGCGCTTTCGAGTCTCGGCGTACTCCTGCAGTGCGACGGTCACCAGGCGGTTCAAGTTCTGCTGAAGTTCGGCGGGCGCGTACTCGGCGGCTTCGGCAACGACGTGCCGGGGAAGCGCGAAGC
>JBHGAX010000278.1:0-5572 GCA_041946635.1 Methylomirabilales bacterium (SeqCode) | reverse complement strand
TCTCTCGCCAAGCACGCCAAGGAAAGGGCCTGGACAAGACCACCGGATGTCCTCCGCTGCGCGCTGCCCCTGCCCGTCGTCGCGGACGGCCAGGACGACGTCGTACCCCGGCAGGCCGGCGATCTGCCGCGCGATGGCGCCCCCGATGGCGCCCGCCGCACCGCTGATCAGCGCCACGCGCCGGCTCGTGGCTCGTGGCTCATGGGGCACGCCTCGTCGACTCCCAGCCAACCTCAGGGGCGTGCTGGCGGATCGCTGACCGCCGGGCGCTGACCGCTCGCCCTTGCCGCCAGCGCCGCGCGGGCTTCCCGCAGCACGTCGTCGTAGCACGCTTCCAGCGGGGCGTTGGTCCCGCGGATCCGGCCCACCACCTCCGCCGTCCAGTCGAAGTACCGCCCGGTGCCCTCCGGCGTCCAGGCCGGCGGGGGACGGCGCGTCACGTCCCGCACGTTCGAGATCTTGTCGGCGAGCATCACCAGCCTGGCGCGCGGCGAGCGCTCGGCCGCCCCCGCCACCTGCACGCGCCTCCGCTCGGCCCTGGAGAGGCGCTTGTCGTCGCTCACCTCCTCGACGATGCGGCGGATCTCCGGCCCGAACGCCTCTTCCAGCTCTGCCGGCGTCGTGGCGGTGTCCTCCAGCGTATCGTGGAGCGCGGCCGCCGCCAGGGTGACGACATCCTCCACCTTGCCCACGTGGGCGAGGAGGCTCGCCACGTCGATCAGGTGGTTGATGTAGGGCGAGGCGCCGGCGTCCTTGCGCCGCTGGTTGCGGTGCTTGGCGGCGGCGAAGTCGAGGGCGCGCAGGAGCAGAGCGAGGGACATGGGGATTGGGGGTCAGGGGTTGGGGATCGGCGTGAAGACGCCCCTCCCCCTCTCCCCGCAACGCGGGGAGAGGGGAACGGAAGGTTCGGCGGCCGACCTATCGGCCTCTCTTGCCTTGCGGCTTGGCGTCTTTGCGGGAGCCCTGGCCTCTCGCAGCCGGAACCCCGCTCCTGGCCGCCATGCGCTTGCTGCCGTCCGGCTGGCTGCCGGCCGCCGCGGCGGCGGCCGCGGCCTGGCCCGGCCGGACGAGGGCCAGCTCCAGCACCTCCTCGGCGGTGTCCACGAAGTGGAACTGCATCTCCTTCCGGGCCTCCTCCGGCACCTCCTCGGCGTCGCGGTCGTTGCGCTTCGGCAGGATGACGTGCCGGATGCCGATGCGGTGGGCGGCCAGGACCTTCTCCTTGATGCCGCCCACGGGCAGCACCTTGCCGCGCAGGGTGATCTCGCCCGTCATCGCCACGTCGCCGCACACCGGACGCCCGGAGACCAGCGAGGCCACCGCCGTGACCATGGTGACGCCCGCGGACGGCCCATCCTTGGGGATGGCGCCGGCCGGCACGTGGACGTGAATGCGCTTGCCCTCGAAGACCGCGGGGTCGATGCCGAACTGGGCGGCGTTGGAACGGACGTAGGAGACGGCCGCCTGCGCGCTCTCCCGCATGACGTCGCCCAGCATGCCGGTGAGGATGAGCCCCTCGTCCTTGCCCGGCATCATGGTGGCCTCCACGAACAGCACGTCGCCGCCCACGGGCGTCCAGGCCAGCCCCGTGGCCACGCCCGGCCGCGTGGTGCGCTCGGCCACCTCGTCGAAGAAGCGCGGGCGGCCCAGGTACTCGGCCACCGCCTCCGCCGTCACCCGCACGGGCTCGGTCTTGCCCTCGGCGATCCGCCGCGCCACCTTGCGGGCCACCGTGGCCAGCTCCCGGTCCAGGTTCCGCACGCCGGCCTCGCGCGTGTACTCGCGCGCGATCCGCCGGATGGCATCCGCCTCGATGGTCAGCTCCCCCGGCTTCAGGCCGTGGGCCGCCACCTGCTTGGGCACCAGGTACTGCTCCGCGATGCGCACCTTCTCCTCGTCCGTGTAGCCGGAGAGCTGGAGGATCTCCATGCGATCGCGGAGCGGGGCCGGGATGGTATCCAGGGTGTTCGCCGTGGCGATGAAGAGCACCTGGGAGAGGTCGAAGGCCACCCCCAGGTAGTTGTCCATGAAGGTGTGGTTCTGCGCGGGATCCAGCACCTCGAGCAGCGCCGAGGAGGGATCCCCGCGCCAGTCGGCGCCCACCTTGTCGATCTCGTCCAGCATGAAGACGGGGTCCCGCGTCTCCACCCGGCGCAGGCCCTGGATGATCCGGCCGGGCAGCGCCCCGATGTACGTGCGGCGGTGGCCGCGGATCTCGGCCTCGTCCCGCACGCCGCCCAGGGACATGCGCACGAACTTGCGCCCCATGCCCCGCGCGATGCTCTGGCCCAGGCTGGTCTTCCCCACGCCGGGCGGGCCCACGAAGCAGAGGATCGGCTCGCGCGCCGGGCTGTCGCCGGTGACGGGCGGCGCGGCGGGCTGTCCGTTCCCGCCCTCCGGGCCGGCGGCCGGCGGCTCGCGGTCCTGCCGCAGCTTCTTCACCGCCAGGTACTCCAGGATGCGATCCTTCACCTTCTCCAGGTCGTAGTGGTCCTCGTCCAGCACCCGCCGCGTGCGCCCGACGTCGATGGCGCCGCCGCTCCTCGCGTTCCAGGGCAGGTCGGCCATCCACTCGAGGTAAGTGCGGATGATGCCGTGCTCCGGCGAGGCGGCCGGGATGCTGGCCAGCCGATTCAGCTCGCGCTCCGCCTCGCGCCGCGCCTCCTCGGGGAGGTTGGCCGCCTCGATGCGCTTGCGCAGCTCGCCGGTCTCGTCCGCCTCCTCGCCCTCGCCCAGCTCCTTCTGGATGGAGCGCAGCTGCTCGCGCAGGTAGTACTCGCGCTGCGTCTTGGAGAGCCGCTCCTGGGTCTCGGTCGTGATCTTCCGGCCCAGCTCGCGCACGGCGAGGTCGCGCTGCAGCAGGTCCACCAGCCGGCGGAGCTTCTGGTCCACCGGGTTGATTTCCAGGATCTCCTGGCGCACCGCCGGCTCCAGGGGCGTCACGGCGGCGATGAGGTAGGCCACCTGCCGGGAGTCGGTCAGGTTCTCGGCCGCCACCGCCACCTCGTCCGGCAGGTCGCCGGCCAGGCCCACGACCCGCTTGAACAGGTCCACCGCCGCGCGCCGCAAGGCGTCCACCTCCGTGCCCTGGGCCTCCTGGTCCGGGGCCGGCTCCACCCGCGCCAGCAGGTAGGGCTCCACCCGCAGGTAGTCCACCACGCGGATGCGCTCCAGGCCCTGCACCACGATGCGCAGCGTGCCGTCGGCGGCCCGGGTGAGCTGGTGGATCACCCCGAACGTCCCCACCGCGTGCAGGTCGTCCGGGTCGGCGTCCTCGCCCCCGTCGTTCTTCTGGGCGATGAGCGCCACGAAGCGGTTGGCCCGCATCACGTCGTTCACCAGCTTCACCGACCGGGGCCGGCCCACGGCCAGGGGCACCACCGCCAGCGGGAAGACCACGGTGCTGCGGAGGGGCAGCACCGGCAGCGTGTCGGGGATCTTGACCTGCTCGCCTGCCGCCTGTTCGCCAGCCGGGGCCCGAGTCTCGTCAGCCATGCGATTCTCCTC
Source organism: Methylomirabilales bacterium (SeqCode) (assembly GCA_041946635.1). Taxonomy (GTDB): domain Bacteria; phylum Methylomirabilota; class Methylomirabilia; order Methylomirabilales; family 2-02-FULL-66-22; genus 2-02-FULL-66-22. The sequence goes on along the minus strand of JBHGAX010000278.1, from coordinate 2,065 downwards.
CATCGGCCTTCGGCAATCGCACCCGCAGCAATCCCCGCTCGTAGCTGGCCTGGACGCGGTCCGCATCCACGGGCACGGGGAGCGAGACCTCCACGCGGAAGGGCCCCTGCCGGATGCCGGCCGCGTGGTACACCCCCTCCTCGCTGATGGGGAGCGTGCGCCTGCCCTCGATCACCAGGGCATCCTCGAAGAGCAGGACCTCCAGCTGCTCGTCGTCCACGCCCGCCAGCTCCACCGTGACGCTGAGGGCGGTCTCCGCCTCGTACACGTCCATGTCCGGGTGCCAGTGGGGATGCGACAGCACGACGTCGCCGGCCCGCACCTGCCAGGAGCCGCCCCAGCCCGTGGGCTGGGTGACGATCATCGTGTAGCGGTACCCGATGCGTCGGTAGCGCATCAGCCGTCTCCCTGCGCGCCCCTTCAGCCCGCGGCGCGCACCTCGTAGTCCTCGGGGACGTGATCCCAGACCGGCATGAAGATCCAGAGCAGGATGTAGAGCAGGATGCCGAATCCCAGGACCAGCACCAGGAGCGTCCAGATCAGCCGCACGAGCCACGCCGGCACGCCCAGCCAGTACCCGAACCCCGCGCACACGCCCCCCAGCCAGCCCTTCTCCCTGATCCGGCGCAGCGGAACGCGAGGTGGCGCCACGGGTTCCATCCGCCACTCCTGTCGCGGGGTTCGCGATACCGGGAACCGTCCGCGTATCTTACTACACTACGCGGGAACGCGCAGCCCGCGCGTCGGCCCTGATTCGGCCCCGATCTCCGACTAGCGTTCCAGCCGGTCGCGCCCTCGGGGCATGTGCGGCCGGGCGCATTGACAGGCCTGCGGGCAGGGGATAGGCTCCCCAAGCCGGACCGACCGGCGCAGGAGGACCGCGATGGCGAGCTCGGTGCACGACCTCGGCGCACTCACGCGGCAGCCGCTGCTCCTGCCGCCCAACCGGGTGTACCGGCTGTGGCGGGGCGGGGCGGTGCTGGACCGCTTCCAGGGGAGGGCCGACCCGCAGGACGGGAACACGCCCGAGGAGTGGGTGGCCTCCACCACGGTCAGCCGGCTGCCCGACCGCCCGCCCGACGAGGGCTTGAGCCAGGTGCGCCTGCCGGACGGCGGGCGGCTCCCGCTCAAGACGCTCATCGAGGCGTTTCCCGAGGCCACGCTGGGTCAGGCGCACGTCGCCCGCTTCGGGGCGGAGCTGGGCGTCCTGTGCAAGCTCCTGGACTCGGCCATGCGCCTGTTCATCCAGGCGCACCCGGACCAGGCGTTCGCCCGGCGGCACCTCGGCTCGGCCTTCGGCAAGACCGAGGCGTGGATCGTCCTGGCCACCCGGGTGATCGCGGGCGAGGCGCCCCACATCCTGCTCGGCTTCCGGGACGGCGTGAGCCAGGCGGAGTTCCACCGCCTGGTCCGCGCGCAGGATTCCCCCGGGATGGTGGCCGCGCTGAACCGCGTCCCGGTGGCGCCCGGCGAGGTCTACCTCCTGCGGGCCGGCACGCCGCACGCCCTGGGCCCGGGCGTCTTCCTGGTGGAGATCCAGGAGCCGACGGACCTCGTGGTGAACGTGGAGTACCGGCTCTTCGGACGCAGCGAGGCCCAGGCCTTCATGGGGCTGCCTTTCGAGGTGGCCATGCGCTGCTTCGCCTACGACGCCGCCGGCGACGCGTTCGTCCGGCGGCAGCGGCGGGCGCCGCGGCTCCTCAGCCGGAGCGCGGACGGCCGGGAGGAAGAGCTGATCGGTCCCGAAGACACGCCGCACTTCGGGGCGGCGCGCCTCGCCGTGAGCGGCGCGCTCGCCGACCGCGACCGCGGGCGCTGCTACGCCGGCATCGTGATCGGGGGCGCGGGCAGCCTGGAGGGCGACGGCGTGGCGGTCCCCCTGCGGGCGGGCGCGACCTTCTTCGTGCCGGCGGCTTCGCGGCACACAACCTACCGCGCGACCGCCGCGCCGCTCACCGTGATCAAGTGCTTCCCGCCCCGCCCCTGACCGGGCGGGGGGTCGAACCGGCAACGTCTCCACGCAGGTTCTGCGCAGGGGTCTCCGTTCTGGACCTCGAACCTAGAA
>JBHGAX010000277.1:0-5632 GCA_041946635.1 Methylomirabilales bacterium (SeqCode) | reverse complement strand
GCGGGCTCGGGGACGGGGGCCTCCTCGGGGAGGTCGATGACCGGGTCGCGCTCCACGATCTTGTCGATGGCGATGCCCATGGCGGCGTCCGTCTCCCGGTCCACGCGGATCTCCACCAGGGCGGGCACGCGCCGGGCGTTGGACTCCTGCACCGCCCAGGCGAGCGCCGGCTTGATCTCGTCCGGCTTCACGACCCGCCGGCCCAGCGCGCCGAAGGACTCCATCAGCTTCACGAAATCCGGGCCGTAGCCGTCCCCGTAGCCGATGTTCACCCCGTAGTTCATCTCGTAGAGGTACTTCTCGGGCTGCCGGATGAGCGAGAGGTACCCGTTGTTCAGCATCACCAGGACGTAGGGAACGTTGTTCTGGACCGCGGTGGCCAGGTCGCCCAGGAGGAACTGGAAGGAGTAGTCGCCCACCACCCCCACGACCTGCGCGTCGGGCTTGCCGAGCTTCACGCCCAGGCAGGCCGGCACCTCCCACCCCAGGGGGCCCGCCTGGCCGCAGCAGAAGTAGGTGTAGGGCTTCTGGATCTCCTGGAACTGTCCCGACCAGATCTGGTACAGCCCGATGGCCGTCACGAACACGGTGTCCGGGTCGAAGAACTCGTTCAGCTCCTTGAAGACCCGCTGGGGCTTCACCGGCACCTGGTCGAAGTCCGTCTTCCGGCGGAAGCGCCGCTTGTAGTCGGCGGCCTTCTGGGCCCAGGCCCCCGGCTCCCGGGGCGGGGTCATCTCGCGCGCAACGCGCAGCAGGGCCTCGACGGCCAGCTTGGCGTCCGCCACGATGCCGAGGTCCGGCGGGAAGACCTTGCCGAGCTGCAGCGGATCGATGTCGATGTGGATGAACTTCCGCTCGCCGCGGTACACGGCCAGGTCGCCCGTGTGGCGGTCGGCGAAGCGGTTGCCGATGGACAGCACGAGGTCCGACTCCAGGAACAGCTTGTTCCCGCCGCGCGTGTTGGTCTGCAGGCCCACCCGGCCGCCGTACAGCGGGTGCTGGAAGGGGATGCCCCCCTCGCCCTGGTAGGTGGGGATGACCGGGATCTGCAGGTGCTCGGCCAGCGTCACGAACTGCTCGGAGGCGCGGGCCAGCATCACGCCGCCGCCCAGCATGAGGATCGGCCGCTCGGCCGCGAGCAGCATCTCCACCGCGCGCCGGATCTTCCGGGCGTCGGGCGAGGGCTTGAAGACTTCCAGGGGGGCGTCGATGCCCGGGTCGTACTCGATCTCGCCCCGCTGGACGTCCAGCGGCAGGTCGATCAGGACCGGGCCCGGCCGGCCCTCGCGCGCGACGCGGAAAGCCTCGCGGAACACGTGCGGAATCTGCGCCGTCTCCAGCACGAGGTAGCTCTTCTTCACCACCGGCTTCACGATCTCCGCGATGTTGACCGCCTGGAAGGCCTCCTTGTGCAGGATGCCCTTCAGGGCCTGGCCGGTGATGCAGACGATCGGGATCGAGTCGCCCATGCAGGTGTACAGGCCGGTCACCATGTTCGTGCCCGCCGGACCGGACGTGCCGATGGCCACGCCGACCTTCCCCGTCATGCGGGCCCAGCCGTCCGCCATGTGGGTCGCTCCCTCCTCGTGGCGGACGGTGAGGTGCCGGATCTTCGAGGACTTCGAGAGCGCCTTGTACAGCGGCAGGATGGCGGCACCCGGGATGCCGAAGCAGACGTCCACCCCTTCGCTCTCCATGATCTTCACCGCGGCTTCCATCACCGGCATCTTCGGCATGACCGTCCTCCCAGGCAGGGTGCGGCGCGGCCGCGACCGCTGCGGCGTTGTTCCTGTTTCGTGGGGTGAGAGAACCCTGAGGCGAGCAGTTGGGGGTGGCGAGTGGGCGCTCGTGGCGCGCCCTACCCGAGCTGCCCCGATACCTCCGCGGCCGCGGCCAGCATCATCGGGATGAGCTCCCGCAGCCGGCCAGAATGCATCCGGATACTCGGACCCGAGAGGCTGATCGCCGCCACGACCTCCCCGGACGCGACGCGCACGGGGGTCGCGATGCAGCGCGCGCCCTCCTCGCACTCCTCGAGGTCCAGTGCGTAGCCCTGCTGCCGCACCCGCAGCAGCTCGCGCGTCAGCCGCTGCGCATCGGTGATCGTCCGGCGCGTCAGCCGCTCGATCGGCGTCGCGGCAAGCAGCCGGCGCACCTCGTCGGGCGGCCGCCAGGCCAGGAGCACTTTCCCCACGGCCGTGCAGTAGAGCGGCGTCCGGCGGCCGATGCGGGAAAAGATCCGCAGGTTCTGCGCGCTCTCCGCCTTGTCAACATAGAGGGCTTCGTGCCCCTCCAGCACGACCAGATTCGCCGTCTCGCCCGTCTCCCGGCTCAGCCGCTCGAGCACGGGCCGGGCCGCACCCCGCAGGTCCGTCTGCTCGCCGTAGGCCTCGGCGAGCTGCAACGCCCTGGCCCCCACCGCATACCGTCCCGTCTCGGGGCTCTGCCTGGCGTACCCGAGCGCGACGAGCGTGGCGAGCAGCCGGTGCGTCGTGCTCACGTGCAGGCCGGCACGTTTGGCCAGCTGCGCGATGCCGATCTCGCCCGGCGCCTGGCTCATGGCTTCAAGGAGTGCAAACGCCCGGACGATGGACTGCACGCTGCCGTTGCGGCCCTCGTGCCCGGCGCGGGCCCGCGCCGGGGAAGCCGGGCGGCGGAGTCGGAAGGTTGTGCGGGGAGTCGCTGTTTTTCGCATCGTGAAAATGATTTTTGAAAAAAATACCGTGCGGAGACGCCGGTGTCAACCGCGGATATCGGGCACGCGGAGCGGCCGGTCTTGGCGGGGTGAATGGGAGACGGCGGAGGCCACGGGCGGCGGAGAACAGCGACCTCCGGCGGCGGGGCTCCCGGCCCGGCCGGGAGCCCCGCCCGGCCTCCTCAGAACTTCAGGCCGAAGAACCTGTTCAGGATGAACAGGCTGAAGAAGAATCCGAAGAACAGGATGTTCAGGATGAGCATCACCTCGCGGAAGGTGCTGCCGCGGTACTCGGCCGGCAGGAACTTCCGGTTGATCCGGATGGTGAGCAGCGCCGACAGCGCCATGGTGAAGTTCGCGATGTTGGCGCTGATGGCGAAGATGATCAGCGGCAGGGTGATGTTCACGAACGTGACGCCCCAGGCGAAGAAGACGATCAGGAGCGTGTAGTAGACCTTCCGGATGTCCGCCTTGGCCCACTGCCGGATGCCGGCCACGCTGGCCCAGAGCATGTCCGTGGACTGGCGGACCACCAGGTCCACGTTGCTGATGGCCGTGCTGTACATCACCCAGAAGCCGAAGAACAGGGCCAGGAACCAGCCGAAGTTGCCCAGCTGCTGCACCAGGCCGCTGGCCGAGGAGGCGGCGATGCCCCAGCTCGGGAGCTTCTGCCCGGCCGGCAGCATGGCCACGTACAGGATCCCCGGCAGGAACATGCCCAGCATGGCGCCGCCGTAGAACACCACCCACTGGTCGATGTTCAGCAGCTTCCACCAGCCCTTGAACCGGTCCAGGTTCTCCGGCGTCTGGGGCGCGATCTTGCCGACGTGGGAGACGTGGACCTCCTTGCCCCCGATGGCGGCCGGGATGTAGCCGACCTTGCCGCCCATCCCGTAGCCCTTGTCCCGGTACCAGTTGGTGATGGCGTTGTTCCCGAATCCCCCGTAGGCCGAGTAACCCACCAGGGCCCCGAGGAGCAGGAGGTCCACCCCCTGGGGCACGTAGCCGAAGCTGAAGAAGCCCTTCAGGCCGTCGAGCCACACGGACGCCGGCACCACGTAGAGGTCGAGCAGGAACAGGCCGCCCAGGACCACGATCATCATGATCCAGTTGGCCCACTCCAGCGTCCGCTCGATGGTCTTGCCCAGGCAGATCACCAGGCAGCACGAGGCGAAGACGATGTAGCCCCAGAACAGGACCGTGCCCTTGTCGTCCCCGCCCGGGATCTTGCCCAGCTGCAGGGCCGCGATGGCCGTGGCCGTCCCGAGCGCCCAGCCCGGCAGGGCACGCTCGAAGAAGCCCGCCACCGTGAAGACGATACCCCAGAAGGCCCGGCCGGGGGCCAGCCGCATGAAGCCGACGGTGATGGGCTCGCCCGTGTACACGCTGTACCGGCACATCTCGAGGTTGAGGAAGACCTGGAGTACCGAGGAGACCGTGGTGATCCAGAGGAGCGCCAGCCCGTACTGCACGAACAGGGACGGGCCGATGAGCCACTCGCCCCCGCCGATCGTGCCGCCGAGCGCGATCACGGCGGGGCCGAGCACCGCCATGAGCTTGCTGAAGTTGAGATCTCGAGGCGGATCGGGAAAATCCGCAACCTCGAACTCCGGACCATAGCCTGGGTTGACCGAGGAAACTTTCGGATCTGGCATAGCCGTCACCTCCGTCGCACTCGTGAACCCAATGCTCGAGCCCGTGACGCCCTCCCTTCGTCAGCGCTCACCTTCCCCCGATCCTCATCACCTCCTTCGCGTACCGGGCCTCTTCCCCGGCGAGTAGAGCTGCGGGTCCCGCGGCTCCGCTACGCGGCCAGGCCCCGCGCCCGGCCCTGCGCCAGCTTCACCGCCACGTCGATCGCGTCCAGCATGCTCTGGTGCGCCGCCGTCCCCTTGCCGGCCTTCCCGAACGCCGTGCCGTGGTCCACCGAGGTGCGGATGATCGGCAGGCCGAGCGTCACGTTGACCCCGCTGACGCTGGTCCACTTCTGCGCGGCGCGATCGAAGGTGAAGCCCAGGGTCTTGAGCGGCACGTGGCCCTGGTCGTGGTACATGCACACCACGATGTCGTAGAGGCCGCCCCGCGCCCGTCCGAAGACCGTGTCGGGGGCGATGGGCCCCTCGACGCGGATCCCCTCCGAGCGCGCCGCCTCGATGGCCGGGATGATCTCCCGGATCTCCTCGTCGCCGAAGAGCCCGTGCTCGCCCGCGTGCGGGTTCAGTCCCGCCACCGCGATCGTCGGCTCCGCGATGCCGAGCGCCCGGAGCGCCCGGTCCGCCAGGCGAATCACCGTGAGGACGCGCGCCTTCTTCGTGCGCTCGATGGCCTCGCGGAGCGACACGTGCGTGGACACGTGGACGACCCGCAGATCCTCGCCCACCAGCATCATGGCGTAGTCCTTCGTGCCGGTGAGCGCGCCGAAGATCTCCGTGTGGCCCGGGTGCGGGCAGCCCGCCTGGTTGATGGACTCCTTGTGGATGGGGCCCGTGACCACGGCGTGGATCTCCTTGGCCAGCGCCAGCTGGATGCCGCGCTCGATGTACTCCACCGAGGCCTTGCCGCACATGGCGCTCACCTTGCCGTACTCGAGGCGCGCCATGTCCACGTTCGCCAGGTCGAGGACGTCCAGCGTCCCGTGCGTGAAGGCGGCCTCGCCCACCTGGCGGATGGCACGGAGCGCGAGCGGCAGGCCGGTGATGCGGAGGGCGTCCGCCATCGCGTTGCGGTCGCCGATCACGAAGGGGCGGGACTTGGCATACACCGCGGCGTCCGCCAGCGCCTTGGCGGCGATCTCCGGCCCGATGCTGGCCGGGTCCCCCATCGTGATTCCGAGAATCGGTCGCTCCATCACAGCACGCTCCTTCTCACTGCCTCACTGCTCCTGCACGTCCTGTTCGATCCCCCTTTGCAAAGGGGGGCGAGGGGGGATTTGCTCTT
>JBHGAX010000276.1:0-5639 GCA_041946635.1 Methylomirabilales bacterium (SeqCode) | reverse complement strand
CAGGAGTTCTACCGGAAGCAGGCGGAGCTGATCGGGCAGCAGTGCGCGGCCAACGACGTGGTGATCACCACGGCGCTCATCGGGGGCGTGAAGGCGCCGCGGCTCATCACCGCCGAGATGGTGCGGCGGATGCAGCCGGGCAGCGTGATCGTGGACCTGGCCGCGGAGGCGGGCGGCAACTGTGAGCTGACCAAGCCGGGCGAGACGGTGGTGGAGGGCGGGGTGAAGATCCTCGGGCCCCTCAACCTGCCGGCCAGCATGCCGCGGGACGCCAGCACGCTCTTCTCCCGGAACCTCAGCACGTTCGTGCTGGCCTTCTGGCAGGAGAAGGAGCGGCGCTTCCACCCGGATCCCCAGGACGACGTCATCAAGGGCTGCGCGGTCACCCGCGAGGGCGAGGTGGTCCATGCGCCAACCCGGGAGTTGCTGAAGAAGCAGTGAGGGGATTTCAGATTGAAGATTTCAGATTGCAGATTTGAGAGGCCGAGCAGACTTGAAGACGCCCGGGTGGGGCAATTCTGAGATCTGGAATCTGAGATCTGCGATGGGAAAGGAGTGACCGTGTCCGCCGTCCATGCCTTCCTCGTGACCGCGCTGCTGCTCGCCGCGCCGGCCGTCGCGCGCGCCGCGGCGCCCGCGGGCGCCCAGGAGTCCTCGCTGGACTTCACGTCCATGCTCTTCGTCTTCATGCTGGCCACCTTCATCGGCCTCATGGTCATCAGCCGCGTGTCGCGGCTGCTCCACACGCCGCTGATGTCGCTCACCAACGCGATCTCGGCCATCGCCGTGGTGGGCGCCATCCTCGTGACCGGCCCCGACTACCCCTGGTACATCACGCTGCTCGGCGGCGTGGCCCTCTTCGCCTCCATGACGAACATCGTGAGCGGGTTCCTGATCACCGACCGCATGCTCAAGATGTTCAAGACGCGGGAAGGGGGTCAGCGATGACGACCCTCATCCAGGTCGCCTACCTGATCTCCACCGCGCTCTTCATCATGTCGCTCCGCTGGATGAGCGACCCCAAGACCGCGCGGCGCGGCGTCTTCGCCGGCGTGGCGGCCATGTTCCTGGCCGTCGCCGGCACGCTGCTCGCGCCCCAGATCGTGGCCAAGAACCTCGGCTGGATGGCGCTGGCCGTGGCCGCCGGGTTCGTGGTGGGCCTGCCCCTGTCGCGCGTCCCGCTGACCGCCGTCCCGCAGCGGACCGCGCTCTCGCACGCCTTCGGCGGCCTGGCCGCCGGCCTGGTGGGCACCGCCAAGTACTTCCTCTGGCTGAACGAGTCCCCGGCCGAGCTGACGGCCTTCCGCATGACGGCCATCGTGGCCGAGATCCTCCTCGGCTACCTCACCTTCACGGGCAGCCTCATGGCCGCGGGCAAGCTGCAGGAGATCCGCTGGATCCCCCAGCGGCCCGTCACCTACCGCGGGCAGAACGTGACGAACCTGGGGCTCTTCGGGCTCGCCATCATCCTGGGGATGGCCCTCATCGTCTCGCCCGGGCAAGCGTGGTCGCCCGTGGCCTTCCTGGCGATCATCGCCATGTCGCTGGTGTTCGGCGTGCTCCTCATCATCCCCATCGGCGGGGCCGACATGCCGACGGTGATCTCCCTGCTGAACTCCTACGCCGGCCTCTCGGCGGTGGCCATGGGCTTCGTGCTGGACAACAAGCTGCTGATCACGGCCGGGGCGCTGGACGGCTCCTCGGGCCTGATCCTGTCCATCATCATGTGCAAGGCCATGAACCGCTCCTTCACCAACGTCCTGTTCGGCGCCTTCGGCCAGGTGCGGAAGGCGGCCAAGGCCGAGGGGGAGCAGGTCTACAAGGCCGAGACGCCCGAGGGCGCCGCGCAGATCATGGAGCAGGCGAGCCTGGTGGTCATCGTCCCCGGGTACGGCATGGCGGTGGCCCAGGCGCAGCACAAGGTGCGCGAGCTGTACGACCAGCTCAAGAAGCGGGGCATCACCGTGAAGTTCGGCATCCACCCCGTGGCGGGTCGCATGCCCGGCCACATGAACGTCCTGCTGGCCGAGGCCGAGATCCCGTACGACGACCTGGTGGAGATGGACAGCATCAACCCCGACATGCCGCAGGCCGACGTGGCCCTGGTGATCGGCGCCAACGACACGGTGAACCCGGCCGCGCGCACCGACAAGGGCAGCCCGATCTACGGCATGCCGATCATCGAGGCCGACCGGGCCAAGACGGTCTTCGCCATCAAGCGCAGCAAGAACCCGGGCTTCGCCGGCATCGACAACGCCCTCTACTTCTCCGACAAGACCTGGATGCTCTTCGGCGACGCCAAGGCCGTGGTCGGCGAACTGGTCAAGCAGCTCTCGGGCAGCGGGAATCACTGAAGCTCTCAGCGATCAGCGGTCGGCGTTCAGCCCGGACATCTTCAAGCGATCTCAGCGCACTTAACGCATCCGAGGTTCTTGGCTGACCGCTGGAAGCTGATCGCTGATCGCTGGCTCCGGGGGGGAGGGGAATGCTGCAGGCTGCGCCCGGGGGCGATGCGCCCCGGTCCCGCCCGCCGGTCTTCTCCAGCCTCAAGCTGAAGTTCGTGGGGTCGCTCGTCCTCCTGGTGGGCGTCGTCCTCGGCGTCTCCACGTGGTGGGGCCTGTCCGTCCATCGCGAGCACATGCTCCGGGCCACCCTCGACAAGATCCGTGCCCGGGCCGCGGCCATCGACCGGGGGATCCACGTGGCGATGCGCGAAGGCCGCCACGAGGACGTCCAGCGCCTGGTGGAAGAGGCGGCCGCCGACCCGGATGTGCTGCAGGTGCTCGTCGTGGACGTCGACGGGCACGTGCGCAAGGCCTCGCGCCGGGACCTGGTCGGCCGGACCGTGGACCGCGATCGCCTGTCCCGCTACCTTCTCCAGCCGGACTTCGCGGTGGCCGAGTTGATGGACCACGGGGAGGCGGTGCACTCGGTAGTAACCCGGATTGTCAACCGTCCGGAGTGCAGCACCTGCCACGGCGCCCGGCCGGTCCTGGGCGTCCTCCACGTCGACATGTCCTTCCGGAACACGCATGCCCAGATCGCGGAGATGGAGCGGACGGCCGTCTGGACCATGCTCCTGGCGGCCGTGGCCCTGGCCGGGGGCGGGGGCCTCCTGCTGGTGCGCTTCGTGGATCGGCCCATCGCCCGGCTCACCGCCGCCATGGCGCGGGTGGAGCGCGGGGACCTGGAGTCCCGGGCCGACATCCAGGCGGCGGACGAGCTGGGCCGCCTGGCCGCGAGCTTCAACGCCATGGTGGCCAGGCTGCAGGTGGCGCGCGAGGAGATCGAGGGCTACCACCGCCAGCGGTTGCTCCGTGCCGAACGCATGGCGACGCTGGGCGAGCTGTCCGCCGCGGTGGCGCACGAGATCAAGAACCCGCTGGCAGGCATCGCGGGGGCCGTGCGGGTGATGGCGGACGATCTGGCCGCGACCGACCCGCGCAAGGAGATCATGGACGAGATCCTGGCGCAGGTCCGCCGGCTGGACAAGACGGTGCAGGATCTCCTGGCCTTCGCTCGCCCGAGCCCGCCCGAGCGGGCGCCCTGCGATCTCCACCAGACGCTCGACCGCGTGCTGATCCTGCTCTCCGAGAACCCCGCCGCCAAGGCCGTCCGGATCGGCCGGCACTATGCGCCCAGCCTGCCCTGCCTGGCGGCCGACGGCGCCCAGCTCGGTCAGGTCTTCCTGAACCTGTTCCTGAACGCCATCCAGGCCATGCCGGGCGGCGGGCAGCTCACCATCGTCACGGCCCTGCGGACGGGCGAGCGCCTGGAGGGCGCCCCGGCGGTCCCCGGCCCGGTCGTCGAGGTCGCCGTGACCGACACCGGCCCCGGCATCCCGGCGCACGCCCTGCGCGACATCTTCCAGCCCTTTTTCACGCTGAAGCACCAGGGCACCGGCCTGGGCCTCTCCATCAGCCGCCGCATCGTGGAGGATCACGGCGGCTGGATGCAGGTCGAGAGTCCGCCCGGCCGCGGCGCCACGTTCCGCGTCTTCCTGCCCGTGCGCCCGGTGCCGTGCCAGGGGGAGCGGGCATGAGGCGCGGGCCGGCCAGCATCCTCGTGGTGGACGACGAGCACCTGATCCGCTGGTCGCTGGAGCAGCAGCTCCGCCGGGAGGGCTACCAGGTGCTGCTGGCGGGGACCGGGGCGGACGCCTTGCAGCTCGCGCGCACCGAGTCGCCGGACGTGGTGCTGCTGGACGTGCGACTGCCGGATGCGGACGGGGTGGAGCTGCTGGAGCGCCTGCGGGCCCTGGACTCCGAGGTGGTGGTGATCCTCATCACCGCGCACGGCGCCGTCGGCCCCGCCGTGCGGGCCATGAAGCTGGGCGCCGCCGACTACCTGATGAAGCCGGTGGACCCGGACGAGCTGTCCCTCACGCTGCGCCGCGCGCTGGAGACGCGGGCCCTGCGGCAGGACGTCGCGCGCTACCAGGCCGAGGTCCGCCACGGCACGGGGCTGCAGGACCTGGTCGGCGCGAGCCGGCTCACCGAGCAGCTGCGCGGCATGATCCAGCGCATCGCCCAGAGCGGGGCCACCACGGTCCTGCTCGAGGGGGAGAGCGGGACGGGGAAAGACCTGGTGGCCCGGATCATCCACTTCGAGAGCGCGCGGGCCTCGGCGCCCTTCATCGCCGTCAACTGCGTGGCCCTCCCCGAGCACCTCCTGGAGAGCGAGCTGTTCGGCCACGAGCGGGGGGCCTTCACCGACGCGAAGGCGGCCAAGAAGGGCCTCTTCGAGCAGGCGGACGGCGGCACCGTGTACCTGGACGAGATCGGCGACATGAAGCCCGACCTGCAGGCCAAGCTGCTGCGGCTCATCGAGGAGAAGACCTATCGCCGGATCGGCGGGGTGCGGGACTTCCGGGTGGACGTGCGGATCGTCGCCGCCACGAACCGCGACCTCACCCGGGCGCTCACGTCCGGCGACTTCCGGAAGGATCTGTACTACCGCCTGCGCGTCTTCCCGCTGGCCCTGGCGCCGCTCCGGGACCGGCCCGAGGACGTGCTGCCCCTCGCCGAGCACTTCCTGGCGCGCTTCGCCCGCGAGATGCGGCGCGAGCCCCTGCGCATCACGCCCGGGGCCCAGGCGGCACTCCTGGCGTACCACTGGCCCGGCAACGTGCGCGAGCTGCGCAACGTGGTCGAGCGCGCCCTCATCCTGGCCACCGGGGACAGCCTGGAGGTCGAGCACCTGCCTCCCGAGATGGCGGCGAGCCGGCCCGAGCCGCCGCCCTCCCCGGCGGCCTCCCTCCCCGCGGAGGGGCTCAGCCTGGAAGAGGTGGAGCGGCAGCTCGTCCGGCAGGCGCTGGACGCCACCGGCGGCAACCAGGTGCGGGCCGCCCGCCTGCTCGGCATCAGCCGGGACGCCCTCCGCACCCGCATGCGTCGCTTCGGGCTCCTGCCGGCGGACTGACGCCGGATTGCAGATTTCGGATTGCAGATTTTCCGACCCGAACCGCACGCGGCGAATCTGCAATCTGAAATATCTGAATTCTGCAACCGGTCACGCGCTGCGCATTCCTCCGCAGCCTGCGTGCGGAGAAGCGCGCAGGGAAGCGCGCGTAATGGGCAAGACGAAAGACGCACGGAGCAGCGGCTCTTGCTCCTTACGTTTTACGTTTCACGTTTTAC
>JBHGAX010000275.1:0-5653 GCA_041946635.1 Methylomirabilales bacterium (SeqCode) | reverse complement strand
GACAACCGGGGGCCAGGGGGATTTGCACGTCAGGGTCCCGCCCGGACGCCGCCCGGCTCCCGTCACTCCGGGTTGAACCGCGCCTCCTGAATCTGCTACCCTGGCGCCGGACGGACAGCAACGCATGGATCACATCCGTAACTTTTCGATCATCGCCCACATCGATCACGGCAAGTCCACGCTCGCCGACCGGCTGCTCGAAGAGACGGGGACGCTCTCCTCGCGCGAGATGACCGCCCAGGTCCTCGACGACATGGACCTCGAGCGGGAGCGCGGCATCACCATCAAGGCGAAGGCGGTCCGCCTGCAGCACCGCGGGACGGACGGGCGGGAGTACGTGCTGAACCTGATCGACACGCCGGGCCACGTGGACTTCAGCTACGAGGTCTCCCGCAGCCTCTCGGCCTGCGAGGGCGCGGTCCTGGTGGTCGACGCGGTGCAGGGCGTGGAGGCCCAGACGCTGGCCAACGTGCACCTCGCCATGCGCCACGACCTGGCCATCCTGCCGGTCATCAACAAGATCGACCTGCCGAACGCTCGGGTGGACGAGGTGCGCCGCCAGCTGGAGGACGTCCTGGCCATCGAGGGCAGCAGCGCCGTCCTGGCCAGCGCGAAGTTCGGCTGGGGCACGTCCGAGGTCCTGGAGGCGATCGTCTCGCGCATCCCCCCGCCCAAGGGATCGCCCGAGGCGCCGCTCAAGGCGCTGATCTTCGACTCGTGGTTCGACAGCTACCAGGGCGTCATCGTCTACGTTCGCCTGCACGACGGCGCGGTGGGCCCCGGCAGCCGCATCCAGCTCATGTCGACCGGCGCCGTGTTCGAGGTCAGCCAGGTGGGGGTGTTCACCCCCCGCATGCGGCCCGTGGCCCGACTCGCCGCGGGCGAGGTGGGCTACATCATCGCCGGCATCCGGGACGTCCGGCAGAGCCGCGTGGGTGATACCGTCACGGCGGCGGAGCGTCCCACGGCGAGGCCGCTCCCGGGCTTCCGCGAGGTGCAGCCCATGGTCTTCGCGGGGCTGTACCCCGTGGAGAGCGCCGACTACCTGAGCCTGAAGGGCGCGCTGGAGAAGCTCCAGCTCAACGACGCGGCCTTCTCCTTCGAGCCCGAGACGTCGCTGGCGCTGGGCTTCGGCTTCCGCTGCGGCTTCCTGGGCCTGCTGCACCTGGAGATCGTCCAGGAGCGGCTGGAGCGCGAGTTCAACCTCACGCTGCTCACCACCGCGCCCACCGTCGTCTACAAGGTGCGCAAGACGGACGGGAGCGTGCTGGAGATCGAGAACCCCAGCGCGCTGCCGCCGCCACAAAGCGTCGAGGCGGTGGAGGAGCCGTTCATCCTGGCCTCGATCTTCACGCCCACCGAGTACCTGGGGCCCATCCTGGCCCTCTGCCAGGAGAAGCGCGGCGTGCACCGGGGGCTGGAGCACCTGCAGGACGGCCGGGCCTTGCTGAGCTACGAGCTGCCGCTCAACGAGATCGTCCTGGATTTCTACGACCGCCTCAAGTCCGTGAGCCGGGGCTACGCCTCGCTGGACTACGAGTTCCTGGAGCACCGGCCCAGCCCGCTGGTGAAGCTGGACATCCTGGTGAACGGGGAGCCCGTGGACGCGCTCTCCCTCATCGTGCACGGCGATCACGCACAGGCGCGGGGCCGGCTCCTGACGGAGCGCATGCGCGAGCTGATCCCCCGGCAGCTCTTCGAGGTGGTGATCCAGGCGGCCATCGGGGGACGCGTCATCGCGCGCGAGCGCATCGCGCCGCTCCGCAAGGCCGTCACCGCGAAGTGCTACGGCGGGGACATCACCCGGAAGCGCAAGCTGCTGGCGAAGCAGGCGGAGGGCAAGCGCCGCATGAAGCAGCTGGGCCGGGTGGAGATCCCGCAGGAGGCCTTCATGGCGCTGCTCACCGTGCGGGATGCGTCGGGGAAATCCCAATGACCAAATCCCAACGACCAGAGGCCGAATCCCCACCCCCTACGGTTCGGGCCCTTCATCGGCCATCGGCCATCGGCCACTGGTCATGACTCCCAAGGAGTAGCCATGCCACGCGCCACCAAGGAGGAGACGCCACGAGTACCGGCGCCACGCCCGGGCAAGTCGGTCCTCCGCGAGTACGCCGAAGCCCTGATCATCGCGGTGCTCCTGGCCCTGGTCATCCGGACCTTCGTGGTGCAGGCCTTCAAGATCCCCTCCGGGTCCATGCTGCCCACGCTGCAGATCGGCGATCACATCCTGGTCAACAAGTTCCTGTACAGCTTCCGGGACATCCGGCGCGGCGACATCATCGTCTTCAAGTTCCCGCAGGACGAGTCGCGGGACTTCATCAAGCGGGTCATCGGCCTTCCGGGCGAGACCATCGAGATCCGGGGCACGCAGGTCCTGGTGGACGGCAAGCCCCTGGAGGAGCCGTACGCCGTCTACAGCGGCTCCGCGCTGGCGCGCTCCCTGGACCGCGACCGGTACGGGCCGGTCACCGTTCCGGCGGGCAAGCTGTTCATGCTGGGGGACAACCGGGACCACAGCATGGACAGCCGGGTGTGGGGCTTCCTGGATCTCAGCAAGGTCAAAGGCAAGGCCTTTATCATCTATTTCTCCGTCCGGAGCGACGACATCCCGTACGCGGGCGCGTTGCCGAGCATCGCCTACGTGCTGACGCACCCGTCCATGATCCGCTGGAACCGCCTGGGCGACCTGGTGCAATAGGAGGCAACCGCCCGATTTTCGGTTGTTTCGTTGTTCAACTGCCCGGCAAAGCCGCGGCCGGCCGCTTGACAAGCCCACGGGGCTTGACTAGTATTGTCGCCGACTTGGCACTCTCGCAGGGAGAGTGCCAGAGGGCGAGCGTGCTCAACATCCGGCATCAGGACGTGCTGCGGGCCGTCGTGACCGACTATATCCGGACGGCGGAGCCGGTGGGTTCCCGCACGATTGCCCGGAAATACGGGTTCTCGCTCAGTCCCGCCACGATCCGCACGATCATGGCGGACCTCGAGGAGATGGGGTACCTGAACCAGCCCCACACCTCGGCGGGCCGGGTGCCCACGGACCGCGGCTACCGGATGTACGTGGACGCGCTCATGGCCCGCGCCGCCCTGACCGCGGACGAGGTCGAGCGCATCGAGCAGCGGGTGGGGCCGTACACCGGCGAGGTGGCGGACCTCCTCCGGGACGTGAGCCGGCTCCTCTCGGCCCTGTCGCCGTACATCGCGGTCGCCATGGCGCGCGGCCTGCGGGAGACCCGCTTCCGGCGGGTGGAGTTCGTGGGCATCGGCCGGGAGCGGGCGCTGGTGGTGCTCCTGGCGGATACCGGCTTGGTGCACCACAAGGCCGTCGCGCTGCGCCAGCCCATGTCGCAGGAGGACCTGGACCGGGCGGCCCGGCGGCTCACGGAGCTGCTGGAGCACCGCACGCTGCAGGAGGCGCGCGATCTCCTCTTGCGGCAGATGGCCGAGGAGAAGGCGGAGTACGACACGCTGCTGGCGGAGGCCATCCGGCTGGGCAGCAGCGCGCTGGAGGAGCAGGACGCCGACCTGTACGTCTCGGGGATGACCCACATCGCGGACCAGCCCGAGTTCGCGGACGTGGCCAAGATGAAGCGGCTGTTCTCGGCCTTCGAGGAGAAGTCGAAGCTGGTCATGATCCTGAACGAGTGCCTCACCGGGGAGGAGTGCCGGATCTTCATCGGCAGCGAGATCCCGGTGCAGGACATCCCGGAGTTGTCGGTGATCGCCGCGCCGTATCGCCAGGGGGGCCGGATCCAGGGGGTCCTGGCCGTGCTGGGCCCCACCCGCATGGACTATGGCCGCGCCCGCGCGCTGGTGCAGACCACCGCGAACCTGGTGAGCCGCGCGCTGACCGACCGCCCTGTCTAGCGGTCGGGGACTCATGTGCGAGCGGGAGGGCCGGCCCCTCCCGCTTCTCTGTAGGGAGCCATGGCAGAGGACAAGCAGACCACGCAACCCACGCCTGTTGACGGGCCGGTCGCGGAAGGCCCGGCCGGGGCGCCGGCCGCGGCGCCCGCCGCGGCCGGCGCGGAGCTGGCCGACGCGCTGGCCGCCAAGACGGCCGAGCTGGAGCGGCTGCAGGAGCGCCTGCTGCGGCTGCAGGCCGAGTTCGAGAACTGGAAGAAGCGTAGCGCCCGGGAAAAGGCCGACTTCCTGAAGTTCGCCAACGAGGAGCTGCTCCTCACGCTCCTGCCGGTGCTGGACAACCTGGACCGCGCCATCGCCTCCGCCCCGGCGCAGGGGCCGTGCGGCCCGCTGCGGGAAGGGGTCGAGATGACGGCGCGCCTGTTCCGCGGGGCGCTGGAGCGGGCGGGGGTGCGGCCCGTGGAGGCCGTGGGGCAGCCGTTCGACCCCGGCGTCCACCAGGCCGTCGCGCAGGTGGAGGCGCCGGGCGAGGAGAACCGGGTGGTCGAGGAGGTGCAGAAGGGGTACCTCCTGGAGGGCCGGGTGCTGCGTCCCGCCATGGTGAAGGTGTCCCGCGCCGCCTCGAGGAACGGCGAGGGGCCTGAGGGCCATCCGGCGTGAGCCCGAAGCGCGACTACTACGAGGTCCTGGGCGTCTCGCGCGAGGCCACCCCCGAGGAGGTGAAGCGCGCCTACCGGCGGCTGGCGCATCAGCACCACCCGGACAAGAACCGGGGCGACGAGGCGGCGGAGGAGCGCTTCAAGGAGATCAGCGAGGCGTACGAGATCCTCGGGAACCCGGACAAGCGCGAGGCCTACGACCGCTACGGCGTGGCCGGCGAGCGGGGTGCCGAGGGCTTCGGCGGCTTCGATCCCGGCTTCGGCAGCCTCTTCGACGACATCTTCGAGGGCTTCTTCGGCGGCCGCGGCGCGCGGACCGGTCGGGCGGCACAGCGCGGAGCCGACCTGCGGTACAACCTCGAGATCCGCTTCGAGGAGGCCGCCGCAGGGCTCGAGAAGGAGATCACCATCCCGCGCCTGGAGCCCTGCGCCGCCTGCCGGGGCACCGGCGCCAAGCCCGGGACGCAGCCGGTCACCTGCCGGGCCTGCCGGGGGACCGGCCAGATCCGCTACAGCCAGGGCTTCCTGACCGTCAGCCAGACCTGCGGGCAGTGCCGCGGGGAGGGGCGCGTGGTGGAGGCCGCCTGCCCCGCGTGCCGCGGCCTCGGCCAGACCAAGGCCGAGCGGCGCCTCACGGTCAAGATCCCGGCCGGGGTGGAGACCGGCACGCGCCTCAAGCTGGCCGGCGAAGGCGAGGCGGGCGTGCGCGGCGGGCCGCCCGGCGACCTGTACGTGGTGCTCAACGTCCGCGACCACCCCATCTTCACCCGGCTGGGAGACGACATCGCCTGCGAGGTGCCCATCAGCTTCACCCAGGCCGCCCTGGGGGCCCAGATCGAGATTCCGACCTTGACCGGGCGGACCACCCTGAAGATCCCACCCGGCACGCAGACCGGCACCGAGTTCCGGATCCCGGGCAAGGGCTTTCCCAACGTGCGGGGCTACGGGCGGGGAGACCTGCTGGCCCGCATCTTCGTGGAGGTGCCCTCGCACCTGAGCGCCAAGCAGCGGGACCTGCTCGAGCAGTTCGCCAAGCTGGAGAACGGCGCGGGCAGCCCGCTGGTCCAGGGATTCTGGGACAAGGTGAAAGCCCTCTTCGAGTGATGCGGAATGCGGAATGCGGAATG
>JBHGAX010000274.1:0-5656 GCA_041946635.1 Methylomirabilales bacterium (SeqCode) | reverse complement strand
GGGCAGGGCGGAGCGGAGATGCGGGGCGACTTCGATGAGGCGGGCGATGTCGGCGAGATCTTTGAGGCGCTTGCTGGGCCGGCGGGCTGGGTCGCTCGCGGCCCACACCTTGCCTCGCAGCACGTCCTCCAGGGCCGCAACGGGCAGCTCGACGCCCAAGATGCGGTGCCGGGTCGCGCGGGCGACGAAAGCCGCGTAGCGGGGATCGGTTTGCACTTGGACGCGCAGATCCGAGTCATGTTGAGAAACGTTGACACTGTGGGGGTGCCGCTCCACGGCAAAGCGTTCTGCAAGCAACGACTCCGCTCTGGAGAGATCCTCCACGGCGATGACGATGTCCAGGTCCAGGCTGACGACGGGTTCGGCGTAGGCGTTGACCGCCTGCCCCCCCACGACGCAGTAGCGGATCGCGTGCGCATCCAGAAGGGCGATGAGCTCGTCGAGGAACGCGCTGCGGTCCATCGTCACCGTCTTCCAGAACGCCGTCTCTCGCATGGCGCTGGTTCACTCCCCGGCCACTGCCGCACGGCAGCATACCAGCGAGGCCCTCGAAAGTCGAGTTTCCCGCCGCCCCGCCCGGCCAGCGGAAGACGGTCCAGGGCCCCGATCCGGCTCGCAGCCGGGTCGCGGCAAATGCCGGGAGACAGGCTGGCCCGTTAGCGCATTACGGCGTCCGTCCCGGACTCGCCTGCGGTGATGTTCTTGAGCACCTGCTCCACGATCTCCTGGAAACCCCGGTGGTACATGGAGGTGAGGTAGGCCAGCGTACGGGCGGTGGAGTCGGCGATGAGGAGCGCGAGCAAGTCTCTCCTTGCCCGTGCGTGCGATGCCGCCGCGTCGGGGTCATTGCGCCACCGGCGTATGACTGTCCCTGACCGACTCTTTCAGTGTCTGGATCGCTCCGCAGCCGGTCAACCCGACCACGAGCAGGACCATCACGACGAATAGCCGGAGACGTTGCATGCGCGCTTCCTCGGACGGCGGCGTGAGGTAGAAGCGTGAGGCGTGCAGTGTGACGCCTCCCCTGGAACGGCGAGATGGCATACCCTACGCCTGCCCGCTGGAGGCGTCAAGGGAATGGCATGCCGTCCGGGCGGAACGGTGTCCCGTGCCCGGCCGCCCCCGGGCTTCGCTGCAATACAAAAGGGGTTCCGCTTGGAACCCCCTGGGTGGCGTGCCCGACGCGATTTGAACGCGTGACCTTCGGCTCCGCAGGCCGACGCTCTATCCAGGCTGAGCTACGGGCACATGCCGGAAACAGCGGGCGATGATAGCATTGGGAGGGGAGGGCGTCCAGCGAAAGCACGGATGCCTGGAGGGCCGTCTGGCCGACGCCCGGTCCGCGTCAGCCAGGAACGGCGGCGCCGGCGCTACCCCTTGCCCAAGGCGCGCATGCACTCCGTGAGCGCGCGGTACTTCCGCTCCACGTCCGCCGTGCAGCGCCGCAGCGCATCCGGAAGGTGCTGCAGGTCGTTCGGGTGGATGACCAGGTCCACGCTCCGGGCGAAGGCCGCCATGGGGTCCAGCGCGGGCACGCGGTCGCTCACCAGCACCACGGCGAAGTGCCGGCGGGTCGCCATGCCCAGGTCGGCCAGGCCGTCCAGCAGCGGGTTCCCGCTGGCGTCGGCCGCGCCGAAGCCGTCCCGGATGACGGCCACCGCGTGCGGGGTGAAGCGGAGGCGCTCCAGCGCCTCGCCAGCGTCGGCCACGGCCTGGGCCTGGTACCCCGCGTCCTTCAGGCTGGCGAGGATCTGCGCGCGCTCCTCGGCCGCCGCGCACACCAGCGCGCGCGGCTGGCGCTGCTCGTCATAGCCCCCCGCGGGCAGCGGCGGGGCGGGTGCGGCGGGAGGTGCCGGCGGGGCCGCCGCGGCAACGGGCGGCGCCGCCGCCCCGGTCAGGTCGATCTGGATGGGGCCCTTGCAGCGCGGGCAGGTGGCGGTGACCGCCTTCCCCTTGGGGAGCCGGTCGTCGGGGACCGAGAGGCTGGCGTGGCAGCTCGGGCAGGTGACCGTCATGGTCGCGCCTCACCGCTTGGGGGGCTGGACGCGCTGCGAGGTGAGCCGCGGGTCGATACGCTGCGACTTGGCGCGCAGGTCCTGCTGCCGGCTGTACTCGGCGTCCAGGGACAGGCCCTCGATGTCGCTGGTCTTCTCGCCCTTGGTGGCCTTGATCCCGTCGAGGCCACGGGCAATGACGGAGCGCTTGGAGGCGTAGGACAGCGCGTTCTCCTCCGTGATCAGTCCCTCCTGGAAGAGCCGCAGGATGTGCGAGTCGAAGGTCTGCATGCCGAGCGACTCGCTGTCCTGGATGATCTCGTAGAAGGACTTGCCCTCCGACTCCCCGTTCTGGATCACCTCCTCGATCCGGATGTTCATCCCCATGATCTCGAAGGCGGCCACCCGGCCGCCGCCCACCTTGGGGAGGAGCCGCTGGGCCACGACCCAGCGCAGGCTGTCCGCCAGCCGCATGCGGAGCATCCGCTCCTCGTCCTTGTCGAACATGCCCAGGATGCGGTTGATCGTCTGGCCGGCGTCGATGGTGTGGAGCGTGCTGAGCACCAGGTGGCCGGTCTCGGCCGCGCTCAGGCCGATCTCCAGCGTCTCCCGGTCCCGCATCTCGCCCACCAGGATGATCTTGGGCGCCTGCCGCAGGGCGGCGCGCAGGCCGTTGGCGAAGGTGTCGAAGTCCGTGCCCAGCTCCCGCTGGTTGAAGGTCGCCTTCTTCTGGGGGTGCACGAACTCCACCGGGTCCTCGAGCGTCACCACGTGCACCGCCTTCGCCTCGTTCACGAGGTCCAGGATGGCCGCCAGGGTGGTGGACTTGCCGCTGCCGGTGGCGCCCACCACGAGGATCAGGCCGTTCCGCTCCTCCGCCATCCGCCGGAAGATGGGCGGCAGGCCCAGCTTCTCCACGGTGGGGACCTCGGAGGCCAGCCGGCGGAGGACGATCGAGTAGCTGCCGCGCTGCTGGAAGATATTCACGCGGAAGCGGGCGCGGGTCCCCAGGCCGTAGGGCAGGTCGCAGGAGCCGGTTCGCACCAGCGTCTCGGTGAGCCGGCGGTCCCCGCCGATGAGGGCCAGGGCCACCGACTCGGTCTGGAAAGGCGTGAGCCGCTCGATGGGGGGCTCCATGGCGACGGGCACGAGCTGGCCGTGGAACTCCACCTGGGGCGGCCGACCCACCGTGAAGTTCAGGTCGGAGACGGGGCCGTGCGCCTCCAGCATGCGCGTCAGGATGCGATCCAGCTCATGCCGCTCCATTTCCGTCCCCCGCTAGCCAGACAATCGATCCGCAGATTACGCAGATTCCGCCGATTCAACTGATCCGGAACCAGCCGGAGGCTGCTCGAAACGGCCCAGATGCACGGCGGAGCACCATGCGGGGCGCGAGGCGTACTGTGTCCGTACGCCGCGGCGCCGCGCGAGTGCGACAACGCCGCAGATGGGCCCTTGCGGGACGCGCGCTACAGGCCCATCTCGTCGGGCGGCTTGGGCAAGAACGGGATGAACTTGGCCTTGTCCACGGCCTTGTCGTAGGCCTCCTCGGCCGAGATCCAGCGCTTCTTGAGCAGCTCCATGATGGAGTCCTCGAGGGTCACCATGCCGAACTTCTTTCCGGTCTGGATGACGCCCGGGATCTGGTAGGTCTTGCCCTCGCGGATCAGGTTGGAGACGGCCGGCGTCACGATGAGGATCTCGAGGGCGGCGCAGCGGCCCTTCACGTCGATGCGCTTGAAGAGCGTCTGCGCCACCACGGCCTTCAGCGTGTCGGCCAGCGTGGCCCGGATCTGGGCCTGCTGGTTGGCAGGGAAGATGTCGATGATGCGGTCGACCGTCTTGGCCGCGTTCTGCGTGTGCAGGGTGCCGAAGACCAGGTGGCCGGTGGAGGCGGCCTCGATGGCCAGGAAGATCGTCTCCAGGTCGCGCATCTCGCCGACCAGGATGATGTCCGGGTCCTCGCGCAGGGCGCCGCGCAGCGCGGCGGCGAAGGACTTGGTGTCGCGGCCCACCTCGCGATGGCTGATGACGCAGCTCTGGCTCTGGTGCGTGAACTCGATGGGGTCCTCGATCGTGATGATGTTCTCCTTCCGCATCTTGTTGGCGTGGTCCACGATGGCGGCCAGGGTGGTGGACTTGCCGCTCCCCGTGGGCCCCGTGACCAGCACCAGGCCCTTCCGCAGCATGGCCAGCTTGGAGACCGTGGGCGGCAGGCCCAGCTCCTCGACCGTCAGGATCTTGCTCGGGATGGCCCGGAACACGGCGCCGATCCCGTTCTTCTGCATGAAGAAGTTGGCGCGGTAGCGCGCCAGGCCCGGGACCTCGTACGCGAAATCGATGTCGCCCGTCTCCTCGAAGACCTTGGCCTTGTCCTCCGGGCAGATCTCGAAGAGCATGGCCTTCAGGTCCTGGTGCTCCAGGACCTTGTACTTGACCCGCTCCATCTCGCCCCGCACGCGCAGCACGGGCGGGTTGCCCGAGATGACGTGCAGGTCCGAGGCGCCCGTGTCGTGCATGAGCTTGAAGAACGCATCGATTCTGGCCATGCGGCACGCCCTCCCGGACTACGCGGCGTGGCCCCGGGGAACCACCCGGGCGATGAAGCGCTTCTGCAAGAGGTGCAGCCGGTCCCGGCCCTGGAGGGGGAGGAAGGCCGGCTGCGTATTCAGGAAGTCGGAGAGGCGCCGCCGCTCCGCGGGTCCCTCGATGCGGACGCTGCCCGTGAGCTGCTCGCCGTTGATGAGCTGGACCCGCACCTCCTGGACGTCCACCTCGCCGGGCGTCTCGGCGAAGTCCGGCGCCCAGTCGGACTCCTTCACGTCCACGCGGATCACCTGGATCTTGTTCAGGAACAGCGGCCCGTCACCGGGCACGACGAGGGCCAGGAAGAGGTCGGCATCGTTGAGGCGGTCCTGCACCGTCTCCGGTCCGCCGTGGGACTCCGCCTGCAGGTGCAGCGGCAACTGGGCCTGGAAGGCCAGGCCGTCCTGGGTCCAGAAATCGAGGGGCACCATCTGGGTCGGGAGGGACAGGTCGAGCGCGGGGCTGGGCGGCTCAGCCATGTACGGCTCCAGGGGCGCGGCCTTCAGGCTGGCCAGGCTCAAGGCGGCCTCCACCGTTCGGAGGACCACCGCCGTCTCCACCGGTTTTTGCAGGGCCAGGTCCGCCCCGGCCATGAACGCCCGCCGGGTCAGGGCCTCGTCGCTCACGCCGGTGAGGAGAATGACCGGGATGCCGCGCGTGGCCGGGTCGGCCTTCACGCGCCGGCAGACCGCGTATCCGTCCGGGCCAGGCATGCGGATATCCAGCAGGATGAGCTGCGGCCGCTCTCTCGCGAGCGCCTCCAGCGCCCCCCGGCCGTCGCTGGCGAAGACCACCCGGTACCCTTTGAACCGGAGCGCGTCCCCCAGCGCCTCGAGCACCGCCGGCTCGTCGTCCACGCACAGGACGGTGACCTCGGGCGGGCTGGGAAAGCCGGGCGGCGGGGAATCCAGCTGGAGGCCGCAGTCCACGGGGAAGCCGCACGCGGCGCAGCGGCGCACCGTGTGCTCGTTCTCCAGGAATTCAAACGCTGGCTGGACCAGCCGGCAGCGGGGGCAGTACTCGGAAGGAGAGTCGGTCGCCATGCTCCCTCCACGACCGGGCGCGTCGTGCTGGAC
>JBHGAX010000273.1:0-5661 GCA_041946635.1 Methylomirabilales bacterium (SeqCode) | reverse complement strand
CCCGGTACGCGTGTTAGAGTGACGCCTCGCTGGCGCGGGGGATCGGACGGGAGAGCCGTGGTGCAAGTCGTCATCCTGGGGGCGGGCGCGCTGGGCAGCATCCTGGGCGGCTACTTCGCCGACGCGGGCGCGCGCGTCACGCTGATCGCGCGGAAGCCGCACGCGGACGCCATCCGCACGCGGGGGCTGGTGATCGACGGCGTGCGCGGCCGGCGCCGGGTCCAGGGCCTGGAGGCCACCGACGACCCCGCCGCCGTCACCTCCGCGGACCTGCTGATGCTCTGCACCAAGAGCTACGATACGGCCCCGGCCCTGGCGGCCGCGGGCCACCTGAAGGGCCGCGTGGGCGCGGCGCTCTCCCTCCAGAACGGCGGCCGCAAGGACGAGGAGCTGGCGCAGGCCTTCGGCGCGGAGGCGGTGGTCGGCGCCATGACGCTGGTGGGCGGGGCGCTGGTGGAGCCGGGCGTCGTCCAGCACACCAACGACGGCGGCACCTGGATCGGCGAGTT
This sequence comes from Methylomirabilales bacterium (SeqCode), assembly GCA_041946635.1. Classification (GTDB taxonomy): domain Bacteria; phylum Methylomirabilota; class Methylomirabilia; order Methylomirabilales; family 2-02-FULL-66-22; genus 2-02-FULL-66-22. The sequence continues at coordinate 5,152 of JBHGAX010000273.1, read as the reverse complement.
CGACGGCCGGCGGACGCCGCGCGTGGCGGCCATCGAGCGGCTCTACCGCGACGCGGGGCTCCGGCTGGAGGTGGTGCGCGACATCCGCTCCGCGACCTGGTGCAAGCTGAACCAGATGGTGCCCGCCGCGCTCCTGTCCTGCCTCACCCGCCTGCCCATCCACGAGATCTACCTCGAGGACCGGCTGGCCCGGCTCTTCGTGGAGCTGAGCCGCGAGGTGGGCGCGGTGGCGCCGCACGTGGGCGTGGCGCTGGAGGACTTCCCCGGCTTCGCCGTGAAGACCGTGTGCATGCTGCCGTTCGAGACGGCGGTCGAATCCATCCAGGCCCGCGGGCGGCTGATGCGGGACCGCGGGATGACGCAGGTGAAGATCTCCACCCTCCAGGACCTGGAGCGGGGGAAGCGCACCGAGGCCGAGCACGTCATCGGCCACGTCGTGCGCCTGGCCGTCCAGCACAAGGTGCACGTGCCCAAGCTGGAGCTGCTCTACCGCATCCTCCAGGGTCTCGAGGCCGCGCAGCGGCCGGCCCCCGCCCAGGCGTGACCGGGATGTCCACCGATTTCCGTGCCCATCTGCAGCAGCGCGTGCTCATCTTCGACGGCGCGATGGGGACGGCCATCCAGGACCGCAACCTGAGCCCCGACGACTTCCAGGGGCTGGAGGGCTGCAACGAGTTCCTGGTGCTCGCCCGGCCCCAGGTGGTCCGCGAGATCCACGCCGCCTACCTGGCGGTCGGCTGCGACGCCGTGGAGACGAACTCCTTCGGCGCGAGCCGCCTGGTGCTCGGCGAGTACGGCCTGGCGGAGCGCGCGTACGAGATCAACCGGGCCGCCGCGCTGCTGGCCCGCGAGGTGGCGGCCGACTTCTCGACCCCCGCGCGGCCGCGCTTCGTCGTGGGCGCCATGGGGCCGGGAACCCGGCTGCCCTCGCTCGGCCAGATCGCCTTCGACGAGGTGGTGGCCATGTACGCCGAGCAGGCGCGGGGCCTGCTGGACGGCGGCGCGGACGTGCTGCTCATCGAGACCTGCCAGGACCTCCTGCAGGCCAAGGGCGCCATCATCGGCTGCCGGGACGCGCTGGCGGCGGCGGGGCGCGACGCGCCCCTGATGGTGCAGGTCACGATGGAGTCCACGGGCACCATGCTCCTGGGCACGGAGATCGGCGCCGCCCTCACCGCGCTGGAGGCCTACCCGCTGGACGTGGTGGGGCTGAACTGCGCCACCGGGCCCCAGGAGATGGTCGAGCACATCCGCTTCCTGGGCCGCCACTGCCGGAAGGCCATCTCCTGCCTGCCCAACGCCGGCCTCCCGCACATGGAGGGCGGCCGGGCCAGGTACCTCCTCACGCCGGAGGCGCTGGCCGCGCACCACAGGCAGTTCGTGGAGGAGCACGGCGTCAACATCGTGGGCGGCTGCTGCGGCACCACCCCCGCGCACCTCAAGCGCGTGGTGGAGGTGATCGGCGAACGGGCCCCCGTGCCCCGGACGCCGGACTACGTGCCGGCGGCTTCCAGCCTCTACGTCAGCGTGCCCTTCAAGCAGGAGCGGAGCTTCCTGATCGTGGGCGAGCGGACCAACGCCAACGGGTCCAAGCAGTTCCGCGAGCACCTGCTGGCCGGCAACCACGACGGCATGGTGGGCATGGCCCGCGAGCAGGCGCGGGAGGGCGCCCACGTCCTGGACGTGTGCGTGGACTACGTCGGGCGGGACGGCGTGGCGGACATGGACCAGCTGGTGCGCCGCCTGGTCACGCAGTGCACGCTCCCCCTGGTGATCGACTCCACGGAGGCGCCCGTGGTGGAGGCGGCCCTCAAGTGGATCGGCGGCCGGGCCGTGATCAACTCGGCCAACCTGGAGGACGGGGAGCAGGGCCGCGCGGCCAGGGTCTTCGCCCTGGCCAAGCGCTACGGGGCGGCCGTGGTCTGCCTGCTGATCGACGAGGAGGGCCAGGCGCGCACGGTGGAGTGGAAGCTGCGGGTGGCCCACCGCCTGTACGACATGGCCGTGCACCGGTACGGGCTGGAGCCGTCCGACCTGATCGTGGATGCGCTCACCTTCCCCCTGGGCTCCGGGCAGGCGGACCTGCGCCGCGACGGCCTGGCCACCCTGGAGGCCATCCGGCGCATCAAGGCCGAGCTGCCGGGCGTCTTCACCGTGCTGGGCGTGAGCAACGTGTCCTTCGGCCTGAAGCCCGCCGCCCGGCAGGTGCTGAACAGCGTCTTCCTGCACCTGGCCATGGAGGCCGGCCTGGACGCGGCCATCGTGAACGCGGCCCGCATCCTGCCCATGAACCGGATCGACCCCCGGCAGCGGGAGGTGGCCCGGCAGCTGATCTTCGACGAGCGCGCGGACGGCTACGATCCGCTGGCGGAGTTCATGCGGCTGTTCGAGGGCGCGCCGCAGCGCACCGCGCCGGCGGAGGCCGCCGAGACGCCGCTGGAGGAGCGCCTGAAGGCCCGCATCGTGGACGGGCTGCGCCCCGGCCTGGAGGGGCTGCTGGACGAGGCGCTCAAGAAGTACGACGCGCTCACCATCATCAACGACATCCTGCTGGACGGCATGAAGACCGTGGGCGACCTGTTCGGCAGCGGGCAGATGCAGCTGCCCTTCGTCCTGCAGTCCGCCGAGGTCATGAAGGCGGCGGTGGGGTACCTGCAGCAGTACATGCCGCGGGCCGAGGGACGGCACAAGGGGAGCATCGTCCTGGCCACCGTCAAGGGCGACGTGCACGACATCGGCAAGAACCTGGTGGACATCATCCTGAGCAACAACGGCTACCGGGTGGTGAACCTCGGCATCAAGCAGCCGATCCACAACATCGTCGAGGCGGCCCTCCGCGAGAAGGCGGACGCGCTCGGCATGAGCGGCCTGCTGGTGAAGTCCACCCTGGTGATGCGCGAGAACCTGGAGGAGCTGAACGCCCGCGACCTGGCGCGCTTCCCGGTCATCCTGGGGGGCGCGGCCCTCACCCGGGGGTACGTCGAGGGCGACCTGCGCGGCGTCTATCGCGGCGACGTCTTCTACGCCGGGGATGCGTTCGACGGCCTGCGCCTGATGGAGGAGATCGTCTCGCGCGAGGACCAGGATCGCGCCGTGGCGCCGCGGCCGGCCGCCGTCCGTCCGGCGGTCCCGAAGCCGGCGCCCGCGGCGGCGGAGTGGCGCCGGAGCGACGTGCGGCGGGACGTGCCCATCCCCGTGCCGCCCTTCCTCGGCTCCCGGGTGGTCCCCGACGTCCCGCTGGGCGAGGTATTCGCGTTCGTGAACGAGACGGCCCTGTTCCGCACGCAGTGGCAGTTCCACCGCGGCAAGGGCCCGCGCGCGGGCTTCGACGACCTCATCCGGAACCACGTGCGCCCGATCTACGAGCGGTGGAAGGCGCGCTGCGAGGCGGAGCGGCTGCTCCGGCCGCAGGTCGTGTACGGCTACTTCCCCTGCCAGTCGGAGGGGGACGACCTGATCGTCTACGACGAGCGCAGCGGGCGGGAGCGGGTGCGCTTCACGTTCCCGCGCCAGCCGGCCGGCCGGCGCCTGTGCCTGGCGGACTTCTTCGCGGACACGGCCTCCGGGCGGCGCGACGTGCTGGGGCTCGTGCTGGTCACGGTGGGGCGGAAGGCCTCCGAGGCCACCCGCCAGCTCTTCGAGGAGCACAGCTACACGGACTACCTCTACCTGCACGGGCTCTCGGTCGAATCCGCCGAGGCGCTGGCCGAGCGCTGGCACCGCCGCATGCGGGAGGAGCTGGGCATCGCCGGCGAGGACTCGCCGGACCTGGAGCGCATCTTCCGCCAGGGGTACCGCGGCTCCCGCTACAGCTTCGGCTACCCCGCCTGCCCGAACCTGGAGGACCAGGCCAAGCTCTTCACCCTCCTGGAGCCCGAGCGCATCGGCGTGGAGCTGAGCGAGGAGTTCCAGCTCGAGCCCGAGCAGTCCACCTCCGCCCTCATCGTGCACCATCCCGAAGCCAAGTACTTCAATATCTAACCGCCAAGGCGCCAAGACGCCACCGACGGTCGCGGCTGAGCCGGCTCGGCTTGTGCGGGTGGCGGCCGTGTGGGAGAATGCCCCACCGGGAGGGTGATCCACACCCGCGTTGCCGCAGTGCTGAGGAGAGGTCCATGACCATGTCCAGAGCGTTTCATCCACCCGCGCGCCTCTTGCTCGGGCCGGGGCCGAGCAACGTGGACGAGCGCGTGCTCCGCGCCATGAGCGCCCCCGTCATCGGGTACTTCGATCCGACCATGGCCGAGATCATGGGCGAGATCCGGCGGCTGCTCAACCTGGCCTTCGGGACGCAGAACCGCGCCACCTTCCCCATCTCGGGCACGGGGACCGCCGGCATGGAGGCGGCGCTGGTCAACATGCTGGAGCCGGGGGATCGCGTGGTCGTCGGCGTGAACGGCTTCTTCGGCGACCGCATGCTGCAGATCGTGGAGCGGGCGGGCGGGGTGCCGGTGCCGATCCAGGCGGAGTGGGGGCGCCCCATCGCGCCCGAGCAGGTCCGCGACGCCCTCGCGCGGCAGTCCGCCGTCCGCCTGGTGGCCCTGGTGCACGCCGAAACCTCCACGGGCGTCCTGCAGCCCCTGGGCGAGATCCGGGACGTGGTGCGCGAGCGCGGCGCCTTCTTCCTGGTGGACGCCGTGACCAGCCTGGCGGGGCATCCCGTGGAGGTGGACCGCCACGGCGTGGACGTCTGCTACTCCGGCACCCAGAAGGCGGTCGCCGCGCCGCCCGGCCTCTCCCCCATGACCTTCTCCGCGCGCGCGGTGGAGCACGCCCGCACGCGCCGGCGCACGGTGCAGAGCTACTACCTCGACGCGGCGCTCTTCCAGCAGTACTGGGAGGCGGCGCCGTTCTACCACCACACCCCGCCGGTGAACTTCTATTACGCGCTGCTGGAGGCGCTCCGCATGGTGGAGGAGGAGGGGCTGGAGGCCCGGTACGAGCGCCACCGCGTCAACCACCTCGCCCTGGTGGCCGGCCTGGAGGCCATGGGCCTGCGGATGCACGTGGAGCCGGCGCACCGGCTGTGGACGCTCAACGCCGTCCGGATTCCGGACGGTGTGGACGACGCCCGCGTGCGGCGGCGCCTGCTGGGCGAGTTCGGGATCGAGGTCGGGGGCGGGCTGGGCAGCCTGAAGGGCCGGATCTGGCG
>JBHGAX010000272.1:0-5677 GCA_041946635.1 Methylomirabilales bacterium (SeqCode) | reverse complement strand
CACTGCGACGAGCGCGGGTCGAACGAGTACAACCTGGCCCTGGGCGAGCGGCGGGCCAAGGCCGTGAAGGACTACCTGGTGGCCGCCGGCATTGCGGCGGATCGGGTGGCCACGGTGAGCTACGGCGAGGAGCGCCCCTTCGTGCTCGGGCACGACGAGAGCGCCTGGAAGTGGAACCGCCGCGGCCACTTCGTGATCACGGGCAAGTAATCGTCCTTGCTCGCCGGATCGCAAACCGCCTGCCCGTTCCCGGGCAGGCGGTTTCGTTTGCCCCCCGGGTGCGGACGCGCGAACGGCGGGGCGGGCGGCATGCGACGCCGCGCGAGGAGGTCAGACGGCGATGGGCGGGAGGCGGGAGGCGGTGAAGGAGGGCCGGCGATTCAGGCCAGCTCCTCCAGCGAGATGACCTGTCGCTTGTTGATGGCGAGGAAGCCCGGGCGCGCGGCCGTCTCGCCCTCCACGCAGGCCTCGGTGAGGGCGAAGAAGTCGCCCTTCAGGTTGAGGGCGTCCAGCGTCCGGATGTTGCGCGGCTTGCTCATCTTGCCGATGAGCACGCCGGCCAACGTCACCACGCGAACCTTCACGGAAGTCTCGTCGATCGCCATCCTGGTCCTTTCCGGGGCGCCGGCCGCCCGCGATGCTGCCCCCCATTACCAGACCCCTCCCGGCTTGTCAACGACTTTGCAGGGCGGCCCCGCGGCGCGGCGGGGGGCGCGAAGCGTTTGCTTTTTTGGAGGCCCTGTGCTTAACTCTCGGCGCCTTGTCAGCACGCGGCCCGCGCGGCGCCGCGAGGGGGGAGGACGGCCGTGGACCTCGTGACCGGCGGGACGGGCTTCGTGGGCGCCGCCGTGGTCCGGGCGCTCATCGCGGCCGGCCGCCCGGTCCGCGTCCTGGCCCGCGCCGAGAGCGACCGCCGCGCGCTCCGCGACCTGGCGGTGGAGCTCGTGGCGGGCGACCTGGCCGCCCCCGACAGCCTCCGCCCGGCCCTCCGCGGGTGCCGCCGCCTCTTCCACGTCGCGGCCCTCTACAGCCTGTGGGCGCCCGACCGCCGCCGCTTCTACGCGGTGAACGTCGAGGGCACGCGGGCGCTCCTGCGGGCGGCCGCCGACGCGGGCGTGGAGCGCGTGGTCTACACGAGCACCGTCGGGGCCCTGGGCATCCCGGCGGACGGCACGCCCGGGACGGAAGACACGCCGGTGTGCCTGGCCGACATGGTGGGCGACTACAAGCGCTCCAAGTTCCTGGCGGAAGAGGTGGCCCGCGACTTCGCGCGGCAGGGGCTCCCCCTGGTGATCGTCAACCCCAGCACGCCGGTGGGGCCCGGGGACGTGAAGCCCACCCCCACGGGACAGATGATCGTGGACTTCCTGCGCGGGCGGATGTGGGCGTACCTGGACACGGGCCTGAACCTGGTGGACGTGGACGACGTGGCCGCGGGGCACCTGCTGGCGGCCGAGCGCGGGAAGGTCGGGGAGCGCTACATCCTGGGCAACCGGAACATGAGCCTGCGGGACATCTTCGAGACGCTGGGCCGGATCGCGGGCATCCGCCCACCCCGCGTGAAGCTGACGGCCGGGCTGGTGCTGCCGGTGGCCTGCTGCGCGGAGTGGGTCGCGGATCGCGTGACCGGCCGGCCGCCCCGCGTGGCGGTGGACGCCGTGCGCATGGCCCGGAAGCGCATGTTCTTCGACCCGGCCAAGGCGGTGCGGGAGCTGGGCCTGCCGCAATCCTCCGTGGAGGGCGCCCTGGCGCGGGCGGTGGAATGGTTCCGGGCCCACGGCTACGCCCCCGCGGGCGGCGGGAAGGGGCCGGCGGCCTCCGCGCGCGCATGAGCGAGGTCCCCGGGCTGCTCCTCGGCAGCCTCTGGCTTCGCCCGTATGTCTTCGGCTTCCTGGGCGTGCACCTGCTGGGCGCCACCGCCTGGCTGGGCGGGCGTCGCGCGGCGGCCTACACGCTCATCACCTGGGCCGTGGCATTCCTGGCCGAGTCCAGCTCCATCCGGACGGGCGTCCCGTTCGGCTGGTATTATTACGTCCCGGACACCGCGGGGCAGGAGCTCTGGATCGCCGGCGTCCCGTTCTTCGACTCGCTCTCGTTCTCCTTTCTGCTGGTGTCGAGCTACGGGCTGGCGTGGGTCTGGCTGGTGCCGAGGGCGGGCCGGAAGGCGGGGGAGCGGCTGGGGGGCCTGCGCCACGCGCTGCTCACCACGGCCCTGTTCGTGCTGATCGACATGATCATCGATCCCGTCGCGCTCCGCGGCGACCGCTGGTTCCTGGGGCGGATCTACGGGTACCCGGAGCCGGGCGCCTACTTCGGCGTGCCGCTCGCCAACTTTGTCGGCTGGGCCGTGGTGGGCCTGACCGCCACCGGCCTCTACCTGGCCTGGGAGCGGCGGGAGCCGCCGCGCCCCGTGCCCGCGTGGCGGGGGCGCGCCTGGCTCTGCCCGGGGCTGTACTTCGTGGTCCTGGCGTTCAACCTGGGCGTCACCTTCGCGATCGGCGAGTGGGCGCTGGGCCTCTGCGGCCTGGCGCTCGCCGGCGCGGTCGCGGGCGGCACCCTCCTGGCGCTCCGGCGGCGGGCCGGCGCGCGCCGGGAAGAGGGGATGCAGGCATGAGGTTTCCCGTCCAGCTGCACGGGCGGCTGCTCGCCTACGTGCTGAAGAACGCGCTCCGCGGCCGCAAGCGCTACCCCTTCGTGCTGATGCTCGAGCCCACGCACCTCTGCAACCTGGCCTGCGAGGGCTGCGGGAAGATCCGCGAGTTCGAGAGCACCATCCGGCAGATGCTCCCGCTGGAGACCTGCCTCAAGGCGGTGGAGGAGTGCGGCGCGCCCATCGTCTCCATCTGCGGGGGCGAGCCGACCATCTACCCGCACCTGGACGCCCTGGTGCAGGAGCTGCTCCGGCGGAAGATCTTCATCTACCTCTGCACCAACGGCATCAAGCTGGACCGCTTCCTGGACAAGTGGCGGCCCAGCCCCTACCTGACCATCAACATCTCCATGGACGGGCTGGAGGCCACGCACGACCTGGTCCGCTCCCGGAAGGGCCTGTACCAGACCGACATCCGCATGATCAAGCTGGCCAAGGCCAAGGGCTTCCGCGTGGTGACGAACACCACCATCTACAAGGAGACGCAGCTGGAGGAGGTCGAGCAGCTCTTCGCCGAGCTGGCCGGCCTGGGCGTGGACGGCTTCCTGGTCTCGCCGGCCTACGAGTACGCCATCCTCAAGGGCCGCGACATCTTCCTGGAGAAGCAGCAGACGCACGAGAAGTTCCGGCGGATCTGGGAGCTGTCCAAGCGCTACCGGCTGCTCAGCACCCCGCTCTACCTGCGCTTCCTGAAGGGCGAGCGCGAGCTGCCCTGCTCCCCCTGGGGCAACCCCAACTACAATCCCCGCGGGTGGAAGGGGCCCTGCTACCTCATCACGGACGCGCACTACAAGACCTTCGGCGAGCTGATGGCCCGCACCGACTGGGAGAAGTACGAGCAGAAGCGCGACCCGCGCTGCGCGAACTGCATGATGCACAGCGGCTTCGAGCCCACGGTGATCCGCGAGGTGGGCAAGAGCTGGCGCGACCTGTGGGAGATGCTCCGCTGGAACCTCGCCTGACCCGGGAGGCCCCGTGAACCCTCGGCCCGCACGACCCCGCCCGCAGCCGTCCGCCGCCCCCGAGGGGCTGGACCGCGCCCTCGAGGAGGGCGTGGAGCGGCTGCTCGCCCTGCAGGATCCGGCGGGCTACTGGCTGCACGAGCTGGAGGCGGACGCCACCATCACCAGCGAGTACCTGCTGCTCCGCCGCTGGCTGGGCCTGGCGGATCTGGCCGCCGAGCAGAAGCTCACCCGGCACCTCCTTCGCATCCAGCTGCCGGACGGCGGCTGGCCCATCTACCACAACGGGCCGGCCAATGTCAGCGCCTCGGTGAAGGCCTACTTCGCGCTGAAGTACGCGGGGCTGCCCGGCAGCGACCCCCGCATGGTCAAGGCCTGCCAGCGCATCCGGGAGCTGGGCGGCATCACCCGGGTGAACGTCTTCACCAAGATCCTGCTGGCGCTCTTCGGCGAGTACCCCTGGGACGGCGTGCCCATGATGCCGGTGGAGATCTGCCTGCTGCCCCGCTGGTTCTACTTCAACCTCTACGAGATCTCCTACTGGTCGCGCACGGTGCTGGTGCCCCTGCTCATCATCTTCGCCCACCGCCCGGTGCGGCCCGTCCCCGGCTTCGCCCGCCTGGACGAGCTGTACCTCGTGCCGCGGGCCGAGGCGGACCTGTCCTTCCCCCGGGACCCGCGGCTCTTCAGCCTCCGCAACTCCTTCCTGCTGGTGGACCGCCTGCTCCGGATCCACGACCGGGCGGTGCCCCGCCTCTTCCGGGCCCGGGCCATCCGGCACGCCGAGCACTGGATGCTCCGGCGCATGGACGGCAGGAGCGGCCTGGGCGGCATCTTCCCCGCCATGATGAACGCGGTGATGGCCCTGACGTGCCTGGGCTACCCGCTGGACCACCCCGCCGTGCGGAAGGCGCTGCGCGAGATCGACGACCTGGCGATCGAGACGGAGGAGACCATCCGCGTGCAGCCCTGCCTCGGCCCCGTCTGGGACACCGCGCTCACCATCACCGCGCTGGTGGAGGCGGGCCTGCCCCCGGATCACCCCGCCCTGGCGCGGGCCGGCCGGTGGCTCCTGGAGCAGCAGACCACCTGCCCCGGCGACTGGCGCCTGAAGGCGCCGGCCGCGCCGGGCGGCTGGGCCTTCCAGTTCGACAACCCGTACTACCCCGACGTGGACGACACCGCCGTCGTGCTCATGGCCCTCCGCAAGATCCGGCTGCCGGACGAGGAGGCCAAGACGCGGTCCGTGGCCCGGGGCCTCGGCTGGGTCCTGGCCCTCCAGGGCCGGGACGGGGGCTGGGGCGCCTACGACCGCGACAACAACCGCATGGTCTTCAACGCCATCCCCTTCGCCGACCACGGCGCGCTCATGGATCCCAGCACCGAGGACCTGGCCGGCCGGGTCCTGGAGGCCCTGGGCTACCTCGGCTTCCGGCCGGAGGAGGCCGCGGTGGCCCGGGCCATCGCCTTCGTCAAGGCCACCCAGCGGCCGGACGGCTCCTGGTACGGCCGCTGGGGCGTGAACTACCTCTACGGCACCTGGTCGGTCCTGGCCGGCCTGCGCTCCATCGGGGAGGACATGCAGCAGCCCTACGTGCGGCGGGCCGTGGCCTGGCTGCTGAGCCGCCAGAACCCCGACGGCGGGTGGGGCGAGTCCTGCCTGAGCTACGAGGAGCCGCGCACGGCCGGCATGGGGCGGAGCACCCCCTCGCAGACCGCCTGGGCCCTCCTGGGCCTGCTGCACGCCGGCGAGGCGCGCCACCCGGCCGTGGCGCGGGGCGTCCAGTTCCTGCTGGAGACCCGGGAGGCGGGCGGCCTCTGGAGCGAGCCGGAGTTCACGGGCACCGGCTTCCCGCGGGTCTTCTACCTCCGCTACCACGGCTATCCGGCCTTCTTCCCGGTCTGGGCGCTGGCGCTGTACCGCCGCTGCCTCCTGGCCGGCGGCGATCGGCAGTCGCCGGTCCTGCCCCTCCACCCGCCGGTCTGGCCCCGGTGAGTCGCCGCCGGCGCCCCGCGGCGGCCGGATGAGCCCGGCCGCCGGCTTCGTGGTGGCGCTCGGGACGGA
>JBHGAX010000271.1:0-5690 GCA_041946635.1 Methylomirabilales bacterium (SeqCode) | reverse complement strand
CCGTGGGACCTGGACGTGCTGGTGATGGAGAACATGTTCGGGGACATCCTCTCGGATCTGGCGGGCGGGATCGTGGGCGGCATGGGCATGGCCCCCTGCGCCGAGGTGGGCGACCGGCACGGCCTGTTCCAGCCGGCCCACGGGAGCGCCCCCGACATCGCGGGGAAGGGGATCGCGAACCCGGTGGCGGCCCTGCTCGCGGGGGCGATGATGCTGGAGTGGCTCGGGGAGCGGAGCGGCACGCCCGCCTGCCTGGAGGCCGCCCGGCTGCTGGAGGCGGCCATCCACCGTGGCTTCGAGCGGGGCCGCATCCGGCCGGCGGAGATGGGCGGCAACGACACCACGCGGCAGATCGCCGCGACGGTCATGGAGGAGCTGGCGGCCTGACGCCGGGGTAGTGCAGGCCTCACACACACGGAGGAGCGCGCCATGAAGAGGATGCTGGGCTGCTGCCTGCTCGGGTTCGCGCTGGTGGTCGCCGCCTCGTCCGCCGCCTGGGCGGAGGCGAAGGAGCTGCGGGTGGCCAAGCAGTACGGGCTGGGCTACCTCCAGCAGATGCTCATGGAGGACCAGAAGCTGGTCGAGAAGCACGCCAGGGCGGCCGGGCTCGGCGAGGTCAAGGTCACCTGGTCCACCTTCCGCTCCAGCGACGTGATGAACGACGCCCTGCTCTCGGGCAACATCGAGTTCGCCTCGGTGGGCGCGCCCGGCCTGGGCGTGATCTGGTCGCGGACGCGCGGCACCCCGCAGGAGGTCAAGGCGGCCTTCGCCTACAACTACTTCCCGACCGCGCTGAACACCCGGGACCCCAACATCAAGACCCTGGCCGACCACACGGAGAAGCACAAGATCGCCGTCCCGGCGGTCAAGGTGTCGAACCAGGCCATCTTCCTGCAGATGGCGGCGGCCAAGCTCTACGGCATGGCCAACTACACCAAGTTCGACGCCCTCACGGTCTCCATGACGCACCCCGACGGCATGGCGGCCATGCTCTCGGGCCACGGCGAGATCACCAGCCACTTCACGGCCGTGCCCTTCGTGCAGAAGGAGCTGGAGAAGCCCGGCATCCGCAAGATCGTCTCGGCCGACGAGATCCTGGGCGCGCCCAACTGCCACAACTTCATGATCGCCACCAAGAAGTTCTACACCGAGAACCCCAAGCTGTACGCCGCCTTCCTGTCGGCCATGCGCGAGGCCACCGACATCATCAACAAGGACAAGCGCGCGGCGGCCGAGCTGTACATCCGGGTGACCAAGGACAAGAGCTCGCCGGACGACATCCTGAAGATCATGAACGACAAGGGCAACGCCTACGCCTTCGACATCCGGCCCGAGGGGGACATGAAGACGCTGCAGTTCATGCACCAGATCGGGTCCATCAAGGTCCGGGCGGAGTCGTGGGACGACCTGCTGTTCCCCTCGCCGAGGAAGTGAGGCGATGGCGGAGCCGCTCCCCCTCCTCGACGTCCGCGGCGTCACGCTGCAGTACAAGACGCGCGAGCACCTGGTGACCGCGACCTACCGCGTGGACTTCCAGGTGCACCGCTCCGACCGCTTCGTGCTCCTCGGCCCCTCGGGCTGCGGGAAGTCCACGATCCTGAAGGCGGTGGGCGGGTACATGGCGCCGGTGGAGGGGGAGATCCGCCTGGGCGGGGCGCCCATCCGGCGGCCCGGCCCCGACCGCATGATGGTGTTCCAGGAGTTCGATCAACTCCTCCCCTGGAAGACGGTCAGGCAGAACGTCCTGTTCGCCCTGTCGGCCGGCGGCCTGGTGCGCGGCCGGGAGGCCGAGGCGCGCGCGGCCCGCTACATCGGCATGGTGGGCCTGGGCAAGTTCGCCGACGCCTACCCGCATACCCTCTCCGGCGGGATGAAGCAGCGGGTGGCCATCGCGCGCGCCATGGCCATGGAGCCGGCCATCCTGCTGATGGACGAGCCGTTTGCGGCGCTGGACGCGCTGACCCGGCGCAAGATGCAGGAGGAGCTGCTGCGGCTCTGGGAGCAGACGCGCTTCACGGTGCTCTTCGTGACCCACTCCATCCCCGAGGCGGTCACCGTGGGGACGCGCATCCTGCTCCTCTCGCCCCACCCCGGCCAGGTCAAGGCGGAGCTGAACAGCCTGCCGCCCGGCACCCAGGACCCGGGGCGCCGCAAGGCGCTGGAGGATCGCATCCACCAGATGCTCTTCGCCGACCAGGTGGAGGAGGAGCACGCCGGCGAGGTCGGGGCACGATGAGCGGATCACCAGAGGCGGTGGCCCGCGCCGAGCGGATCGGCACCCCGGTCTCCCCGGAGGCCTTCGGCGTGGTCCAGCAGCCGCTGACGGCGGCCGAGAAGGCATGGAACAACGGCGCCCTGCGGAAGACGCTGCTGCTCGTGGCGCTGGCCCTCGCCTGGGAAGGCTACGCGCGCTGGATCGACAACCCGCTGCTGGTCCCCACCTTCAGCGCCACGCTGCAGGCGCTCTGGGAGGGGATCAGCAGCGGCGTCCTGCCCGGGCGCACCGCCTACTCGGTGCGCGTGCTGCTGATGGGCTACTCGGCGGGGATCAGCCTGGCGGCGCTGCTCACCGCGCTGGCCGTGAGCTTCCGGCTGGGGACCGACCTGCTGGAGACGCTCAGCTCCATGTTCAACCCGCTGCCCGCCATCGCCCTCCTGCCCCTGGCGCTGCTCTGGTTCGGGCTGGGCAACCCCAGCCTCATGTTCGTCATGGTGCACTCGGTGCTCTGGCCCGTCGCGCTGAACACCCACTCCGGCTTCCGGGCCGTGTCCACGACGCTGCGCATGGTGGGGCAGAACTGCGGCCTCACCGGCCCGCGCTACATCCTGCAGCTCCTGATCCCGGCCGCCTTCCCGAGCATCCTCACGGGACTCAAGATCGGCTGGGCCTTTGCCTGGCGCACGCTCATCGCGGCGGAGCTGGTCTTCGGTGTGAGCGCCGGGCAGGGCGGGCTGGGCTGGTTCATCTACGAGAACAAGAACCAGCTGGAAGTGCCCAGCGTCTTCGCCGGCCTGTTCTGCGTGATCCTCATCGGACTCGCCGTGGAGAACCTGATCTTCCGCAACATCGAGATGCGCACCGTGCGCCGCTGGGGCATGCAGGTGTGAACGGCTGCTGGAAACGGCCCATCGGCGGGGACCCATCCTTCGGATGGGGACCCCTCGCCCCTCGGGTGCTCGCCCTTCGACAAGCTCAGGGCCCCGAGCGAAGTCGAGGGGCTGCGGCGGAGCGCTGCTACGCCGCACTCGGCCGCGTCCCGATGAGCAACGGAGCGTCCTAGCATGGTCAAGCAGTTGATCGTCCTGCCCGGAGAGGTCCGCAGGGCCGAGATCCTCTCCCTCGGCACCATCCCGGTCAACCAGTATGCCGGCTCGCTGAAGGGCGAGATCGCGGCCGGCAGGCTCACGGCCGCCGACGCCCTGCACGTCTTCCACGACATGGTGCTGATCCGCGAGTTCGAGACCATGCTGGACGAGATCAAGCGGCTGGGTCGCTACCGGGACGTCGCCTACCAGCACCAGGGGCCGGCGCACCTGTCCATCGGCCAGGAGGCGGCGGCCGTGGGCGAGGCGCTGGCCCTGACGGTGGAGGACCACATCTACGGCAGCCACCGGAGCCACGGCGAGATCCTGGCCAAGGGCCTCTCGGCCATCCGGCAGCTCGAGGAGGCGGCGCTCCTCCGGATCATGCGGGACTACCTGGGCGGGGACACCCTGCGCGTCATCGAGAAGGCGCCAGCCCGGGACACGCGGGACCTGGCGGTGAACTACCTCTGCTACGGGCTGCTGGCGGAGATCTTCGGCCGGGCCACCGGGTTCAACCGGGGGCTGGGCGGCTCCATGCACGCCTTCTTTCCCCCGTTCGGCATCTACCCGAACAACGCGATCGTGGGCGGCAGCGCCGACATCGCCGTGGGCTCGGCCCTCTTCAAGAAGGTGCAGCGGGCGCCCGGCATCACCGTCGCCAACATCGGGGACGCCTCGTCGGCCTGCGGGCCGGTCTGGGAAGCCATGCAGGTGGCGACCATGGGCCAGTACTGGACCCTGTGGGAGCCGGAGTTCCGCGGCGGCCCGCCCCTCCTCTTCGCGTTCATGGACAATTTCTACGGCATGGGCGGCCAGCCCCGCGGCGAGACCATGGGCTACCAGCGCCTGGCCACCCTGGCGGCCGGCCTGAACCGCTGGAACTTCCACGCCGAGACCATCGACGGGAACAACCCGCTGGCCGTCTGGGACGCCGTCCGGCGGAAGAAGGCACGGCTCGCGGCGGGGGAGGGACCCGCCCTCCTGGACATCGTCACCTACCGGCAGAGCGGCCACTCGCCGAGCGACGCCAGCGCCTACCGCACCCGCGAGGAGATCGAGGCCTGGAAGGCGGTGGACGCGATCCAGGAATTCCGGCAGCAGGTCCGGGAGGCCGGCGCGGCGAGCACGGCCGAGCTGGACGCGCTGGCCGCCGGGGCGAGCGAGCGGATCCGCACGGTCTGCCGGCTGGCCAGCGACCTGAGCGCCTCGCCGCGCGTCGCGGGCGAGGCCATCGCCCGCGTCATGTTCTCGCAGCGCGCGGCGGAGCCGGTTCCCGCGGCGCCGGCCGCCGTGCGGAAGCCGATGGCCGAGAACAGCCGCGTGCAGCAGATCGCCAAGAAGAGTCGCTCCGGCCTGGATCCCGCCACGCGGGCACGGCTGAGCGAGTCGAAGGCCGTGTCGTTCCGCGACGCCATCTTCGAGGCGGTCATCCAGCGCGCCTATCAGGATCCCGCCCTGATCCTCTACGGCGAGGAGAACCGCGACTGGGACGGCGCCTTCGCGGTCTACCGGGGCCTCACCGAGAGCCTGCCGTACCACCGGCTCTTCAACACGCCCATCTCCGAAGGCGCGATCGTGGGCACGGCGGTGGGCTATGCCCTCGAGGGCGGGCGGCCCCTGGTCGAGCTGATGTACTGCGACTTCCTGGGCCGGGCCGGGGACGAGATCTTCAACCAGCTCTCCAAGTGGCAGGCCATGTCCGCCGGCGTCCTCCGGATGCCCGTGGTCCTGCGGATCAGCGTGGGGAGCAAGTACGGGGCGCAGCACTCCCAGGACTGGAGCGCCATGACCTGCCACGTGCCGGGGCTGAAGGTCGTCTTCCCCGCCACGCCCTACGACGCCAAGGGGCTCATGGCCGCGGCGCTCTCGGGCCACGACCCGGTGGTGTACTTCGAGAGCCAGCGGCTGTACGGGGTGACGGAGTGGTTCCGGCCGGAGGTGCCGGCCGGCCACTACACGGTGCCGCTCGGCGTCCCGGAGGTGAAGCGCCCCGGCCGCGACCTCACCATCCTCAGCGTGGGCGCCGTGCTCTACCGGGCGCTCGAGGCGGCCGATCGGCTCCAGGCGGAGTTCGGGCTCTCCGCGGAGATCGTGGACGCGCGCAGCCTGGTCCCCTTCGACTACGCGCCGGTCCTCGCGTCCGTGCGGAAGACGGGCCGGATCCTCCTCACCTCGGACGCCTGCGAGCGGGGCAGCTACCTCCACACCCTGGCGGCCACCGTCCAGGAGCTGGCCTTCGACGACCTGGATGCGCCGGCCGTGGTGGTGGGGGCAAGGAACTGGATCACGCCGTCCGCCGAGCAGGAGCAGCTGTTCTTCCCGCAGCCCGGGTGGCTCCTGGACGCGATCCACGCGCGGCTCCTGCGCCTCCCGGGCTACCAGCC
>JBHGAX010000270.1:0-7306 GCA_041946635.1 Methylomirabilales bacterium (SeqCode) | reverse complement strand
CCTTTTCAGCCGCCTGCGACGCCGGCCAGCGCCGGCAGCCGGATCACCATCCGGGCGCCCTGCGGCGCGTTGTCCTCGATGCGGATGTCGCCGCCATGCTCCACGATGATGCGGTTCACGATGGCCAGGCCCAGCCCCCCCGAGGTGCGCTTCGTCGAGTAGTACGGCAGGAAGGCCCGGTCCCGATCCTCGGCCGGGAACCCGGGGCCGCTGTCCGCGACCTCGAGCTGCACCCAGCCCGCCTCGCCCAGGAGGCGGGTGGTGAGGACGATCTCCCCCTCGGCCTCCCCGATGGCCGTGACCGCGTTGTCCACCAGGTTGATGAGCGCGCGCTTCATGTGGTTGGGGTCCAGGCTCACCGGGGGCAGGCGCGGCTCCAGGTCCGTCCGGAGCAGGATGCCGTGCTGCACGCCGCCGTAGAGCTTGGCCACCTGCCGCACCACCTCGTTCAGGTCCCCGGGCCGCGGCTGGGGGGTCGGCATGCGCGCGAAGCGCGAGAACTCGTCCACCAGGTTCCGCAGCCCCTCCACCTCCTGGATGATCGTCCGGGTGCACTCGTCGAAGGCGGAGGCCACGTCGGGCGCCCCCTCCGCGAACTTCTTCCGCAGCCGCTGGGTGGAGAGCTGGATGGGGGTGAGGGGGTTCTTGATCTCGTGCGCGATGCGCTTCGCCACCTCCCGCCAGGCCTCCGCCTGCTGGGCCCGCACCACCTCCGAGACGTCGTCCAGGACGACCACCTGCCCCTGCGCGTCCCCGTCCAGCCCGCGGAGCGGGCTCACCGTCACCATGAGGGTGGCGGGCCGGCCGCCCAGCGTGAGGGTCACCTGCTGGTTCGTGATCTCCCGCCCCTCCTTGGCCAGCCGGGCCACCAGCCCCCGCAGGGGGGCCAGGGCCGCGCCGGCGCAGACCTCGCTGAAGGGCCGCTGCAGGATCTCCTCGGCGCGGCGGCCCAGCATCCGCGCGGCCGCCTGGTTCACGGTGTTCACCCGCCCGCCTGCGTCCAGGGACAGCACGCCGGCCGCGACGGCCTGCAGCACGGTCTCCATGTAGCCGCGGCGGCGGTCCAGCTCCACGTTCGACGCCTGCAGCTCCTGGTTCGCGCGGGTCAGCTCCACCTTGCTGCGCGCCAGGTCCTCGGTCATCTGGTTGAAGGAGTCCACCAGGATGCCGATCTCGTCGTCCGCCTTGGCCTGCACCTTGTACGCGAGGTCGCCGGCCGCCACGCGCCGCGTGCCCTCGGCCAGCAGCTGGATCGGCACGGTGATGCCGCGGGCCAGGTGCACGCCCACCCAGATGGCGCCGAAGATGATGACCAGCGTGACCATCAGGAAGAGCATCAGGTAGATGCCCTTGATGGGGTTCTTGAGCATGCGGAGCTGCTGGTACTCCTTCACCCCGCGCTCGATGTCGGCGGCCTTGCTGGCCATGGCCTCGGGGACCCAGGCCGTCACGGCCACCACGCCGATCACCTCCTTGTGCTGGCCCGGGCGGTAGACCGGCGCGAGCGCGCGGATCAGGTCCGCGCTGCCGCCGCTCTGCACGGTGGTGAAGGCGTCGCCCTGCAGCGCCTGGCGAAGCAAGCCGGAGGCCGGCGACAGCATGGCCAGCTCGGGCGTCTTCTGGTCGCGCCATTGCCCCAGCTCCACCCGATGGCGGCTGAAGAGCTGCAGCCCGTCCAGGCCGTACTCGCGGACCTTCTCGCCCCCGAGCCGCCGGGCGGCCTCGATCCCGCCCTCGCCGGCCAGCGCGGGCGCCACGCGCGCGGCCACCTGCCGGGCCTGGTTCAGCGCCTCGTGCTGCACCGCCTGCGAGTAGCTCCGGGCCACCTCGGTGGCGGTCTCCAGGGCGTCCTCCACCTGGATGTTGAACCAGCTGTCCACGCTGGTGGTGATGAGGTTCCCGGCGACCAGGAACAGCAGGCCCGCCGGCAGGAGCGCCAGGCTCACGAACGCCACGGCCAGCTTCACCCGGAACTTCGAGCCGAGGACGTTCTCCCGCCGCTCCAGGTAGACCTTGAAGAGGCTGCGGAACACCAGCAGCACCAGGAGCAGCAGGAGCAGGATGTTGACGTTGACCAGGCCGAAGATCAGGATGTTCGACGCGATGGGCGTGGGGAAGCGGAGCTGCTGGATGAGGACCTGGACCGCCGTGAGCCCGACCACCAGCGCGAGGACCGAGAGGAGGATCAGCCGGTTGCGGCGCGTGCGGGCGGGATCGGGAGGCAGCTGATCCATGGACGGGGCGGGAAACGCCATCCCCATGCACTCCACGCCCGGTGCGCCGGCCGCACCCGGGCTTCGGGTGTAAATCCCGGAAAGTATAGGTGGGGCGGGGGGAAATGCAAAACGTAAAACGTGAAGCGTAGAACGTAAGGGGCAGGAACGGGCCCGTTCCTTACGTTTCACGTCTTGCGTTTTACGTCTTGGTCTTCTACAGCACCGCCGGCTTCAGCGGGCGGGAGGCAGGAAGGAGCGGGGAGACCCACTGCTCCACGGGGGCGGCGGAGAGGCTGAGCGGCTCGGGCTCGAGGGCCAGCTGGGCCTGGATGCGGCGCACCAGCATGACGTGCAGCTGGTGGCCCGCGCCGTGCGCCACGATCGTGCCGACGAGCGGCTTGCCGAGCAGGAACAGGTCGCCCAGGAGGTCGAGGACCTTGTGCCGGACCAGCTCATCCGGGAAGCGGAGCGGACCGTTCAGGATCCCGTCCTCGCCCACGACCACCGCGTTCTCGACGGAGCCGCCCCGGGCCAGGCCGAGCCGGGCCAGGAGATCCAGGTCGCGGACGAAGCCGAACGTGCGGCTCGGCGCGAGGTCGCGGGCGTAGCCCTCGCGGGTGATCTCCATGGCGGCCGTCTGCTCGCCCAGGATGGGGTGGTCGAAGCGCATCGTGTAGATGACCTTCAGCTTCTGCGAGGGCACGATGCAGAGGCTCCGCGTGCCCATCTCGACCGTGATGGGCTGCCGGACCTTGAGGAACGTCTTGGGCGCGAACTGCCGGCGGATCCCGGCCTCCTTCATCCGCTCCATGAAGGGCGCGGCGCTGCCGTCCAGGATGGGCACCTCGGGGCCCGTGATGTCCACCTGCACGTTATCCAGGCCGAGGCCCGCAAACGCCGACATCAGGTGCTCGACCGTCTTCACGGACGCGCCGTCGCTCCCCAGGGTCGTGGCGAACTGCGTGTCCACGACGAAGTCCGGGCGCGCCGGGATGACCGGCGTGCCGGGCAGGTCCACGCGGCGGAAGGCGATCCCGCTGTTCGCGGAGGCAGGCTTCAGGGTCATGACGGCCGGCTCGCCCGTGTGCAGACCGATCCCCTCGATTCGAACCGGTCGCTCCAGTGTCCGCTGGTGGCTCAAGATAACCCTCCTGGATCAGGCTGCGCAGTCCCGCACCGTCTCCCTTGTGTACGGGATCGCGCCGGCATCGTGCAAGCCATGTACCAGATGAGGGAGTTTAGGTATGGAGAAAAGTACCCGTCAACAAAGAGAAAGCTGGACATTGCGCCACTTGGGCGCGCGATGTCGAGCGGGTGCCGCAATTTGCTGTGGCGCGAACGCCACGGGTGTAGCGCTTCTCACCCCGCCGAGCCCGCCCCAGCCCCCTTCGACGAAGGCGGCTCCGAAACACTTCCCATCTCGTCGTGCCGCAAGAGAAGCCGGCGAAAGGCCGCCCGGGTCTCCTCGTCCTTGAGGGGGGCCAGCATGGTCTCGATTTCCCGCAGCCGCACGGGGTCAGGTGGGGTGGCTGCGCTGGAGGGCGCGGGCGCCTCGGGCGGTCTGGGCGCCACCTCGCCGACCCGGAGCACCAGCTCGCGAACGCTCCCCGCGCCGAGCCGGGCGTTCAGGGCGTCCAGGATCCGGCGCCGCATCATGTGGAGCTGGTGCAGCCAGACGGGGTCCGTGACATGGACCAGCAGCCGCCCGTTCTTCAGGCTCTGCGGCTCCGCGTGCCGGGCAATCGTCCCGCC
The DNA here is from genome assembly GCA_041946635.1 of Methylomirabilales bacterium (SeqCode). Taxonomy (GTDB): domain Bacteria; phylum Methylomirabilota; class Methylomirabilia; order Methylomirabilales; family 2-02-FULL-66-22; genus 2-02-FULL-66-22. The sequence continues at coordinate 3,338 of JBHGAX010000270.1, read as the reverse complement.
CACGGCGGCAGGCCAGGCCCGGAACACCTCGTGCTCCCGCAGCCGGGCCTCGATGCCCAGGCGGGCGAACGTGCCCGTGATGGCGTCCCCGATCCGGATCGGGTTCCGCCACTTGGGCGTCACGGCTCGCCCACCTGCCGCCGCTCGGCCGCCAGCAGCGCCCGGCAGCCCTCGTCCATGGCCCGGTTGGCCAGGGCATCCGCCTCGGCGTTCTGCGCCCGGGGAATGTGGCGGATGGTGAAGCGGCCGAGCTTCCCGATCTGCTCCTGCGCCTGCGCATAGAGCCGGCGCATGTCCGGGTGCCGCACCTGGTACTGGCCCAGGAGCTGCCGGACCAGCAGCTCGGAGTCCGAGAGCACCTCCACCTCCCGGCAGCCGCGGGCCAGCACGCGCTCCAACGCCAGGAGCAGTGCGCGGTACTCGGCCGTGTTGTTCGTCGCCTGCCCGATGAAGTGGTGCAGCCGCTCGACCACCTCCCCCTCCGGGGTGAGGACCACCACGCCGATCCCCGCCGGCCCGGGGTTCCCCCGGGAGCCGCCGTCGATGTGGACGCGGAGCGCCGGGTGGACACGCAGCCCGGTGGCGGCGGCTCGGGCCGCCGGAGGCGCGGCCGGCCGCGCCTCCTCGGCCTCGGCGCCCAGGGCCTTCAGGGCCGCCCGGAGCGCCCGGAGGGCGTCCTCGGGCGAGAGGTTGGCGGGCAGCTGGAGGACGCCGTCGCCCGGCTTGGCCCGGGAGAGCCGGCGAAGGATCGCGCGGAGCTCGACGGCGTCCATGGCTACCGCAGTGCCGGGTGCCGAGTGCCGGGTGCCGGCCGGAGAGCCGGGAGCCCAGAGCCGAGAGCCGAGACGAGCCAAGCGGCGGGCGTTGGCAATCCGCAATCTGCAAGCCGCGATCCGCAATCCGAGAGTGCCAAGTGCCGCGCGGGGCCCGGAGAAACGCGCATGCTAGGAGTTTACGGGAAAGTAGAGGATGCGGTTGCAGGACGGGCAGGTGTACATGCGGTCGTTGCGCCGGACTTCCACGGCGGTCTGGGGCGGCAGGGCCATCCCACAGCCGCCGCACGAGCCGTCGCTGACGGCCACCAGCGCCACGCCGCGAGACTTCAGGAGGCGGGTGTACTGCTGGAGCAGGTCGGCCGGAACCCGGCTGCTCTGCGCCTTCCGGCTCTCGAGCAGGCCGCTCAGCTCCCGCTGGACGGCGGCCAGCCGGGCCTCCCTGACGGCCCGCTCCTTGTCCCGCACGGCGGTGGCGGCCTGTAGGCGCTGCTCGGCCTGCGCCACGGTCTTGGCCGCGCCGTCCGCCGCCTCCAGCAGCTCGATGACCTCCGTCTCGAGCCGGGACGAGGCGGCCTTGAGCGCCTCGATCTCCTTCAGGACCGCCGAGTACTCCTCGTTGGTCTTGATCTCGAAAAGCCGCGCCTGCTTCTTCTTCAGCCCCTGCCCGGCCTCTTCCAGCTCGCGCTCCTTGCCCCGGCGCGTCTTCTGCAGCCGCTCGGCCCCATGAGCCATCAGCCATGAGCCATGAGCCCGCCCGCCGGGGCTCGGCGCGTCAGGCGGGCGGACCGTCCAGAGCCCGGCGCACCCCCTCGGTCAGCGCCTGGAGGGAAAAGGGCTTCTGCACCATCTGGGCGGCAGTGATGCCGCGGCCCGCCCCGACCGACTCCGAGTAGCCGGACATGTACAGGACCTTCACGCCCGGCCGGAGCGCCCGGAGCTTGGTGAACAGGTCGGGCCCCTGCATGCCGGGCATGATGACGTCGGTCAGGAGCAGGTGGATCGTCCCGCGGTGCTGCCCGGCCAGCCGGAGCGCCTCCTCGCCGTCCCGGGCGGTGAGCACCTCGTAGCCCCGCCGCACCAGGATCTGGCTGACCAGGTTCCGCACCCCCTCCTCGTCCTCCGCCACCAGGATGGTCTCGCCACCGCGGATCTCGGCGGCCGGCACGGGCGGCGCGGCCGTCTCCGGCAGGTCCTCCACGCCGGGGAGGTAGATGCGGAAGGTGGTCCCCGCTTGCGGCCGGCTCTCCACCCCGATGCGGCCGGCGTGCTGGCGCACGACGCTGTGGGCCGAGGCGAGGCCCAGCCCGGTGCCCCGGGCTCCCTTGGTGGTGAAGAACGGCTCGAACAGGTGGCTCAGGGTCTCCTCGTCCATCCCGCAGCCGGTGTCCGACACCACGAGCGAGACGTAGGGCCCGGGCTTCAGCTCGGGGTGCGGCGCCCCGCCCGCCTGGTCCACGTGGACGTTCTCCGTCCGGATGGTCAGGGTGCCGCCGCCCGGCATGGCATCCTGCGCGTTGGCCGCCAGGTTCAGGAGCACCTGCTCGATCTGTGCGGCGTCGCCCCGGACGCTGTCCGGCGCCGCTCGAAGCGCCAGCTCCAGGCTGATGTCCTCGCGGATGGTGCGGCGGAGGATGCTCTGCAGTTCGGCCAGGAGGGCGTTCAGCGAGAAGACGCGGAGGGTGAGCGGCTGCCGCCGCCCCAGGGCCAGGAGGTGCCGCCCCAGCTGCCGGGCACGCTCGCCCAGCTTCAGGATCTCCCGCAGGTCGGCGTGAAGCTGCTCCTCCGGCTCCACCTGCTGCAAGGCCAGCTCGGCGTAGCCCAGGATCGGGCCGAGCAGGTTGTTCAGGTCGTGCGCGATCCCTCCGGCCAGCCGGCCGATGGACTCCAGCCGCTGCGCCCGCTGGAGCTGCCCCTGGAGCCGCGCCCGCTCCTCCTCGGCCTCGCGCTCCTGGCCCTCCAGCGTGTCGGCCGCGGCCCCGAGCGCGGCGGCCGCCTCCCCCAGGGCGCCCAGCGCCTCCTGCAGCTCGCCCCGCGTCCCCTGGCCGGCCCGGGCCTCCAGCTCGGCCAGCCGCTTCTGGAGCGCCTCCGCCCGGCGACGCAGCGCGAGGGAGCGCCGAGGGTCCTTGGGAGCGTCCGTTCCCCGCATCTCGGTCGCCATGGAGTCTCCTGCGGTGGGCGGGTCACCGCGTCGCTTTCGCCGCGCCATCTTAGCGTACCTGGCGCGCTGGCACAAACGCCCTTCGCGCCCCCCGTCCCGAGCGCATGCGGCAGCGGGCCGGCGATGCTCGAAGGTGTTGCCCTTTCCGGCAACCTGGACGAGAATGCGGTTCCTGCACCTGGTGCCGTGTCCCGAACGCCGAGGAATGCCGCCCATGGTGTCCCCCCTGCCAGACCCGCCTGACCGGGACACCGAGACCGAGCCACGCTGGCACGATCCGCTGCAGCGGATGGCGCCTGCCGGCGCGGATTCTCTGGGCCTGCGGATCGTCCGCATCCTGGCCCGGCGACTGGGCGCCCGCGCGCGCGTCGACGCGCCGGGCTCGACTGCGTACTCGCTCGCCC